>CAYVQI010000063.1:3042-11649 GCA_964454155.1 uncultured Alteromonadaceae bacterium
TCGATTCGATTTCGCTTTTGCTGGGTAGTCCTCATGCTCCTCACTTTGTCTTACGTGATGGGGTGGTTTAGCGGGGCACTCCTCCCCATGATGGCGTCCAGCTTTACGAATCTCGACGCAGACTACCAATTGCACCAGCTGCGATTCCTCATTGGCTTCCTGATGATCGCAGGAGGGACCATTGCAATAAATTTTGATCGAAATATTGAACCGGTATTCATTGGTATTTTTTGGGTGCAGCTCTATTTTTGCGTGAGTGGCACACTGCGACTCGTCAGAAGCCTACCCGAAGGCGATGCCTTCAGTCTCACCACCTACACCGTCATTCAATCCACCATTCTAGTTCTGATGCTGTGGCTAATCGTTGAAGAGCGGATCTATCACCGAAATCTGTATCGTCTCTAACGTACTCGGTGACACGGCCTAATAAACGCCCGCCCACCGCGCCAGAACTTGGCTTAGAAGCGAAAAGCCCGTCACCACCAAGACCAGTAAAACAAGAAGCAGTATGGGTCTGAAGGGCCTTTTGTCGGTCGAGTTAACGCCCGTCCTCACGACATAGTCGACTCGCGCCTGATCTTCTTCTGACAGCACGGGGGAATCGTCAGTACCTTCGGGTTGCTCGTTGTTACTGCTCATAGTCACTCTCTGATCTGGCGCTGCGTCATGCCTTGTTAATTTTAGTCGATCACTTCCGATCGAGCACCTAAATTGATGTCTTCGTAACGACGACCAATGTTTAAGCTTACTGACATGGTGAGCATAATCAAAAGCTTAATTGCCAGTGGATGCAATCGGCTTGGGTCTAACCACCCTGTATACCAGGCCATAACAAGCCTGCTCGTTCCTCGCTGCGCTCTTTGCGATACTGTCCACTCGTCACCCAATCGACTTTGTGACAGCTGCATTGCCTCACTTAAGCGCCACCATCGTCAAACACCATCGAGCAGCGACGCAATTGTTACGAGAGACTCACCGCCACACACCTCGACCAATGGTGTACCAAGGACACCACATCGCTCCTCGAGCACACCTTTTATTCCAGAAGTTCGACATCTGGGAAGCGCCTTCAACTATCAGGGAAAAGTCCCAGATTTAATCACTCACTGGAAGTACAAAGGAATGCTTGAACTCACCCCAATTATCGCCCGCTGGATCGGCGCGTCGCTAGGCGGACAGATACAAAATGTCGATGTCGTGGCCCCGATTCCAACACACTGGCGCCGGCGCCTTACGAGAGGGTTCGACCACACATGGCTACTGACAAATGCACTGGCCCGAGAAGGCGTGACAGCACCGCCCACCCCCATTCTTCAACATCGAAAAGAACTGCCCTATCAGCACCTCAAAAGTCGCCAGGACCGACACGTTGACACAGCACATTTTCGGGTGCTTCGTCGCCTAAATAAGCAACGGATTTTATTGGTTGACGACGTTGTGACCACTGGAACAACACTCTCGGCTGCCGCGGCTGCCGTGACGCTGGCCGGTGCCGCGACAGTGGACGCAATTACAATCGCAACGGCTGCTGGCCTAACACCTTACTGCTCAGGTCTTGAGCGCGGAAATACGGCGTACCAACACCAACGCCAGAACGAATTTTCCGCAAGCAGAGATTGATCAAGCGCCTTGAAGTAAGCCTGAGTCTCGTCGGGGTCACGGAACATATCTTCACGGGTGTAACGAGGCTCATCAGCATCTAACTGACGGACAACCACGGCGGGATTGCCAGCCACAATGACGTTAGCCGGGACATCTTTCGTCACCACTGAACTTGCAGCCACAATACTGTTCTCGCCAATGGTCACACCTTTTAAGACCGTGGATCGATCACCAAGCCACACATTGTCGCCAAGACGCACGGGCTTAGCGACTGCATCGCGATTAACTCGGTCGTAAAGCCCATGCCAGTCAGAGTCTGTAATGTAAGATCCATGCGCCATCATACAACCGTTACCGAGCACCACCTCATCACTCGCTGAAATACGTGCGCCGGGGCTCATTAAACATGCGCTACCGAGCTCTACTCGCCCCTCGCCAAAGTTCCTGCCCCAAACACCGATCTGTACGGGGTAATGTATTTCGCCAATCGCAGTAAAAGAGTGTCCTATGCGAATATTCGGGCCTGATATGATGACGAACCAGGGGGACATGATTGTGGCGTGCTCTCCCAATAATTCGCAGCGCGGTGCAAGAAACCACCACACCCATAAGGATCGAAACTTCAGATATACCTGCTTCACCCAAAACGGTCTTAAGTCACGTCGCATTGAAACCATTACCCATAACTAAGTTATTCATAATCGTAACACCTAGGTCCGAAAGCGAATGGAACAAGACATAAAAACAAGCGTTCAGTCGAAGCAAAAAGAGATGCATGACGATCTCGAGGGGCTTGTGCAAAAACACCTCGTTACATCGTGGCGTGAACCTACTCCCGAACACTCTAAGTCTGTCGCTCAAGAGATCCTCTCGCTGCTTATCCACCACCGCGGACCACTGATTCTGGACTCCTTTTGCGGGACGGGAATGAGCACGACAAAAATAGCGGCCGATCATCCCAATGCATTGGTCATTGGCATTGATAAATCATCCAGCCGACTGTCAAAACATCTTCCAATGCCGTACCAAAACTACCGCCTGTTTCAAGCAACCTGCGAGCACGTGTGGGCTGAATTGGTTCAAGCCCAAGTGAGCTGTCAAAAGCATTACTTGCTTTACCCCAATCCGTGGCCCAAAAAAGGGCATCTTAAGAGACGAATTCACGGGCACCCCTCATTTCCCTTACTCAAGGCGTTAGGGGGTCTCATTGAGGTCAGGAGCAACTGGAAAATCTATGTCGACGAGTTTGCAAAGGCGTCTAAACTACTAGGACTGCAAGCGGAGACGACTGCGCTGAGTGTCACAGACCCTTTGACGCTATTCGAACGCAAATATGCGCTGGATCATCAAGGCCTATGGCGCTGTACAGCACACGCTTTAGATCACTAATATGTCATCGACCCATCAATGACTGTTCATAAAAGAAATGAGGTGAAAATGAGCCTACAGGTACTTCCAAGGACTGACAGTGAACACGCCAGTGATCCGCTCTGGCTGCAAATCTGTGACGAAGTTCGGGCGGTGATCACGGTAGAGCCGATGCTCACAGACTTTTTGACAGTGACAATACTCAATCACTCTAGTTTGGAAAGCGCCCTCAGCTCACACCTCGGACAGCAAATCGATTGCGCTAGCGTCCCCGCACGGGTGTTGTGTCACGTCATATCGGACGCGTTCGCGACGCGCGATGATATTCGTTCCGCCATGCGCACGGACTTAATCGCCGTTTTTGATCGTGATTCGGCCTGCGAGTCGCTCCACCTTCCATTACTTTATTTTAAGGGCTTCCACGCCCTTCAATTACACCGAGTGGCCAACTGGCTTTGGAGTCAGAATCGACGCTCCCTCGCACTGCTGATGCAGAGTAGGGCGTCGATGAAGTTTGGCGTCGATATTCATCCAGCCGCGCGCTTTGGCGTCGGCATTATGCTCGACCACGCGACCGGTTTAGTCGTCGGAGAGACAGCAGTTGTAGGCAATCAAGTCTCGATCCTCCAAAGCGTGACCCTCGGCGGGACCGGCAAAGAACACGGCAACCGCCACCCTAAAATTGGTGACGGCGTTTTAATAAGCGCCGGCGCAAAGATCTTAGGTAATATCACGGTGGGTGAGGGAGCAAAAATTGGCGCTGGCAGTGTAGTCCTAAGGGACGTCCCACCACACACAACCGTCGCAGGCGTACCCGCCAAGGTCGTCGGAAAGCCCGACTCAGACCTCCCTGCACTCAACATGAATCATGAAATTCCCGACTACGAATGGTAAGCGGGCGATAACTCAATCACTGCATCGACCATGGCCCCAACACGCTCAGGGTCAATGCCAGGCGTGACGCCGTGCCCTAAGTTAAATACGTGTCCGGTGCCCGACCCGTAGCCCTGAAGGATCCCAGCGACCTCCTCTCGAATTCGCTCAGGTGTCGCATTGAGCATCGTCGGATCCATATTGCCCTGCAGCGCAACACGGTCGCCAATGCGAGCGCGGGCGGCACCAATATCGGTAGTCCAATCAAGTCCAACCGCATCCGCGCCACACTCTGCAATTCGCTCGAGCCATTGGCCGCCGCCTTTGGTAAAGACAATAACGGGCACTCGACGACCATCCGCCTCTCGAGGCAGTCGTTCAATCACCGATTGCATGTAGCGAAGAGAGAACTCTTGGTACGCACCGTGACTTAAAGCTCCGCCCCAGGTATCAAAAATTTGAAGCGCTTGCGCACCTTGCTCAACCTGAGTGGTTAAGTATACGGCAACAGCATCGGCTAACTTTTCGAGCAATTGGTGCATTGCCGCAGGATTATTAAAGGCCAGTGACTTGGTCTTAGCAAAATCTTTCGAGGAGCCGCCTTCTACCATGTATGTCGCGAGTGTCCATGGCGAGCCCGAAAAACCGATCAACGGTACTTTTCCGTTGAGTTCGCGCCGAATCAAAGACACGGCGTCCATGACGTACCTCAACTCATCTCTTGCCCGATTAGGCTCAAGCGCTGCAATGTCGGCCTCTGTAGACAGTGGCCGCTCAAATCGCGGACCCTCGCCTTCCGTGAAGTACAGACCGAGGCCCATAGCATCTGGAATCGTTAAAATATCGGAGAATAGAATAGCGGCGTCCATGTCATACCGGCGCAGCGGCTGCATGGTGACCTCACACGCGAGTTCAGGCTGAGTACAGAGATCCATGAAACTACCAGCTTTCGCGCGCGTGGCGCGGTACTCCGGCAAATATCGCCCTGCCTGTCTCATCATCCAAAGCGGTGTTCGGTCTACAGGCTCGCGCAAGAGTGCGCGCAAAAATCTATCGTTCTGCAGTTGCGCCATAGCGGCTGGATCCCCCAGTGGCTGCCTCTACGTGCAGCTCAATCTGATCTTTATTAATTAAACCGCGAGGTAATCTAAGATACCTTCGGCGGCCTGCCTACCTTCCCATATAGCCGTAACCACAAGGTCAGACCCTCGTACCATATCACCACCGGCGAACACTTTGGGATTTGATGTTTGAAACTTAAATACTTGCTGCTCTGGCGCAATGACACCTTTCCAATCGTTCAAGGCAATGTCCATATTTGCCATCCACTCGGTGGGACTGGGCTGGAAACCAAAGGCCATAATAATGGCGTCAGCTTCAATAATTGCCTCTGAGCCAGCGACATGTTCGGGCCGGCGCCGACCGTCAGCACCGGGCTCACCGAGACGTGTTTCAACCACCTTGACCCCAATCGCCTCACCAAAATAGTCTAAAACTCCAACGGGCTGACGATTAAAGAGAAAAGTCACGCCCTCTTCGCGCGCGTTCTGAACTTCTCGGCGCGAACCCGGCATATTTTCTTCGTCGCGTCGATAAACACAAAAAACTTGCTCGGCCTGTTGTCGAACAGCGGTACGCACACAATCCATAGCCGTGTCACCACCGCCGAGCACAACCACTGTCTTACCCTTCAAATCAATGAAATCTTCCTCAGGCTGCGCATAACCCATCTTGTCATTGACGTTACCAATTAAATAATCAAGCGCCTTGTAAACACCGGGTAACTCTTCTCCTTCAAACCCGCCTTTCATCGCCGTGTAAGTGCCCATGCCCAAAAAAACGGCATCAAACTCGTCGAGTAAATCGTCTGCATCGATATCGAGACCAATCTCAGTATTGAGCCGGAACTCAACACCCATTTCTTCAAAGACCTCGCGGCGACGCTGCATCACCTGCTTCTCAAGTTTGAACTGAGGAATACCAAATGTTAACAGTCCACCAATCTCAGGGTACCGATCGAACACCACCGGCTGAACACCGTTACGTATCAAAATATCAGCACAGCCAAGGCCTGCAGGCCCAGCACCAATAATCGCCACCCGCTTCCCTGTGGGAATCACGTCCGATAAATCTGGGCGCCAACCCATGGCGAGTGCTGTGTCAGTAATGTATTTCTCAGCGTTGCCAATGGTCACAGCACCAAACCCATCGTGTAACGTACAGGCCCCCTCACAGAGGCGATCTTGAGGACACACGCGCCCGCAGACTTCCGGCAAGGTATTAGTCTGATGACTCAGCTCGGCCGCCTCAAATAAACGTCCCTCAGACAGAAGCTTCAACCAATTTGGAATGAGGTTGTGAACTGGGCACTTCCACTCACAATAGGGATTACCGCAGTCGAGGCATCGATGAGACTGTTCGGCCACCGCTTGTTCGGTGAAAGGATCATAAATCTCAACAAATTCTTCTGTGCGAGCTTCCATTGGCTTTTTAGCGGGACTGCGCCGCTCAACGTCAAGAAACTGAAATGGGTTTGCTAATCGCTCTGTCACTTCATGCCCCTTAATCTGTGTTGCGGAAACGAGCCAGCAACTGATCGAAATCTGCCGCCTTAGGCTTCACCAGCCAGAACTTACCGACATAGTCTTCAAAATTGTCTAGAATCTTTCGCCCCCAAGCAGAGCCCGTCTCAGTGACAAATTCTTCGATATTGTCTCGCAGGAAATGACGATGGGCCTCAGCAGCCTCGCCGCTAATGCGATGAATCTCAACTAACTCACCGTTGTAATGATCGGGAAATGCACGATGCTCATCAAGCACGAAAGCTAAGCCACCCGTCATCCCCGCACCAAAGTTGAGGCCCGTAGCACCAAGCACCGTCACACAACCACCGGTCATGTACTCACAACAGTGATCACCAGCGCCTTCAATCACGGCGTGCGCACCCGAGTTACGCACCGCGAAACGCTCGCCCGCACACCCCGAGGCAAATAGTCGACCTCCCGTAGCACCGTAAAGGCAGGTATTACCAATAATGCTCGCGTCGCGGCTCTCAAACCGACTGCCCTCAGGTGGATAAATGACCAGTTTCCCGCCGGCCATGCCTTTACCCACATAATCATTACAGTCGCCGCCGAGGTACATGTGCAGCCCGCCCGCATTCCAGACACCAAAGCTTTGTCCCGCGGTTCCACTGAGTCTTAACACAACAGGCATCGCTTCCATGCCTTCATTACCGTAACGTTTTGCAATCTCTCCCGAAATACGAGCGCCAATCGATCGATCGCAGTTCGTCAATGAGAACTCAAACTCACCACCTTGATGAGCCTCGATCGCTGGCAGCACCTCGCTGAGAATGAAGGCGGCTTTCTCGCCTCTGTCGAAAGGTGGATTCCGCTCAACCTCGCAGAATTGTGGCTGATCAATCGCAGCGTCGTCGGTCCAGGTAATTGGATGAAGGTTGAGCGAATGCTGCTTTTCTGTCACACCGTCTAAGTGCTCTAGTAAGTCAACGCGCCCAATTAAGTCCTCCAACTTTGAGACACCCAACATCGCCATCCATTCGCGCGTCTCCTCGGCCACGAAGCGGAAGAAGTTAACCACGCGCTCGACGTCTCCGACAAAGTGATCCTTGCGGAGCTGATCATTCTGAGTGGCAACACCCGTAGCACAGTTATTCAAGTGGCAGATACGAAGGTACTTACACCCCATTGCAATCATCGGCGCTGTTCCAAAACCAAAGCTCTCAGCACCCAAAATGGCGGCTTTCACAACATCCAATCCAGTTTTCATGCCGCCGTCGGCTTGCACACGAATTTTCCCACGTAAACGGTTCCCACGGAGTGTCTGATGCACCTCAGCAAGCCCGAGCTCCCAGGGTGATCCGGCATGACGGATCGACGTTAGCGGACTTGCGGCGGTACCGCCGTCATAGCCTGAAATAGTAATCAAGTCAGCATAAGCCTTCGCAACGCCCGCTGCGATGGTGCCAACGCCCGGTTCCGACACAAGCTTTACCGACACTAATGCGGTTGGGTTGACCTCTTTCAAATCGAAGATCAACTGCGCCAGATCCTCGATTGAGTAAATATCGTGATGCGGCGGCGGCGAGATCAGTGTCACGCCAGGCACTGAGAACCGTAAGCGTGCAATGAGGTCGTTGACCTTCCCACCCGGTAGCTGACCACCTTCACCAGGCTTCGCCCCTTGAGCAACCTTTATTTGCAACACTTCAGCGTTCACTAAGTAGTGTGGTGTGACGCCAAAACGACCTGACGCAATCTGCTTAATCTTCGACACACGGTTTGTGCCGTAGCGCGCAGGGTCTTCACCACCCTCACCACTGTTGGATCGCGCACCGATCGCATTCATGCCCATTGCAAGCGACTCATGCGCCTCAGGCGACAGTGCACCAAGGGACATACCTGCAGAGTCAAACCGTTTCAGAATCGACGCAATAGACTCCACGTCGTCAAGCGCTATCGGGTTGGGGCTGGGCTTTAACTGGAGTAAGTCACGAAGTGCTGCAACGGGCCGATCGTTACAATGATCCGCATACGTTTTATAGTCGCGCGGCTCGTTACTCACTACCGCTTGCTGCAAGCTCATCACCACGTCGGGGTTGTAAGCATGGTATTCGCCACCGTGGACATACTTGAGCAGCCCGCCTGCAACAACAGACTTACGCTTAAGACGTGCAGATCGTGCCAGCTGTTTTTGGTCAAACTCTAAGTGTGCAAAGCCGGCACCCGAAATTCGTGACGA
>CAYVQI010000064.1:0-11635 GCA_964454155.1 uncultured Alteromonadaceae bacterium
CTTTGTGCTTCTATTTTGCGGTGACCGGCCTTGCCCGCTTAGAGGTTACTATGGGTGATGAGCCTAATTTTATATTTCTCTCGTTTTTTATAGTCTTTCATTGCACGTGTTTGTTGCTGTTACTTCTGTTGTTGAGAGAGGAAGTCAGATCTGGCATCTTCACTGGACGGGCCGAATGACCTCGCGTGTCTTGGCAAATTGAACGACGGTCGAGTATTGATGGATTGGCGACACAGTGGCGATATAGTGTGACCACGTAGATTTAGCGTGAAAAGCGGTGTGGCGCGCCACTACGCTCGAGCAGACGCACTTACTAATAGGCACGATCGCTAGCTTTTAAAGAGCACCTCTGGGTTGACCATGGTCTTCATTTCCAGAACATTCCCGTTTGGGTCCGCAATGAAGAAGGTTTCTTGCTCGAACTCGGTGCCCTTGAATCGCCGGTACGGAGGGTCTAAGTAATCGTGGTCTGATTGTTCTATGCGTTGCTTTAGTTTGTTGAAATCTGATTCGGACATGTGCGCGCCAAAGTGAGGCACACTGACCGCACCCATATCCACGTCGTGCCGAACTCCGGGCAGCCGCTCGGTACTTTGATGCAGCGTGAGCTCGTTGCCCCAAAAGTCTATGTCGATCCATCGACCCTGTTCGCTGTTGCCGATTTGGCAGCCGAGTATTTCGGTGTAGAAGTGTACCGTGGTCGCAAGGTCTCCAGCGGGAACCGCCAAGTGAAAAATTTGTGACATAGCATCTTCGTTTCCTGTATCAGTCGCTATATTTTACCATTTTTTTATTTGCACCGCGCGGGTGATGAAGCGGACCTGTGCGACGGCATTTACAGACCTATTGCGACCACAGCCAATGGTCAGTCAGTCGATGAGCGCGGCGACTTTGCTCCCTAATCGACGGGCAGACGTCCATTTTCCGCCAAAAACATTGATGAGCTGATCGATGATCTCGATCTCCGAGTCCCGACTTGCAGCACTCATATTCGACAAAGACTCGCTCCGTCTTCTCACAATAGGTCTGACACCTGAATAGGTGGATTCGATATCTGTACGGTCTATTTGATGCGTCATGTACTGGTTATAAATCGCCAGTAAATAGTCGATCTCTTGGTCGCTGCAGACAATGGGTTCAGCGAGATTATGTGCGTGCTCAGTGGTCCCAAACAAGGTGCGTCCTTGTCCAATCGGTATTGCGAAGACGATGCGCTGATCGGCCGCTATCTGAAACACCAAGGCGTGTTTTAAGTCGGCTTTGAGAATCAGGTGTGAACCTCGGACATGCTCTAGCTCGAAGGCTGACGAAATACCCGACCGTTCAAGCAGTGAGGAGGCCCAGGGACCCCCTGCATTAATGACGTGGTCAAACTTTTGCAGTGTGCCATTAATGTCGAGGAAGCCTGTGGTCTCGATACGCGAGATAGGGGTATGTTCGTGCAGTGAAACACCACAATATTTTGCCTCTGCAACTAACTTCTGAGCAAGGCACTCGTCATTCATGACGACATCACAGTAACTCACGGCACCGCGAAGACCGTTTGGGTTGAGTCCGGGAAATGCCTGGATCACCTCAGGTATGCCGTGGAGGCGACTTTTCCCCACAGAAAAGCGGCCGGCAAGCCATTGGTACAATGTCGCCCCTGAATACAAAAGCAGTCTCCCTCTCGGCGAGTCTTCATATATCGGGAAGAAAAATCGTTCAACACGAGTGATGCCGGGCGCGAGCTGCTGCCACTCGTCACGCTCGAGCAGGGCTTCGCGCACCAGACCAAAGTGACCTTGCTCCAGGTATCGAATGCCGCCATGGAGCATCCGCGACGACTTTCGGCTCGTCTCTGCGAAGGCGAGTCCCGAGTCAAAGAGCTCGACCTCGTGCCCGCGAGCCGCACAAGCTGTCGCAATGGAGGTTCCATTAACGCCTGCGCCGACGATGCCAATACGTTTTGTTGTCACAGTGATTGCTCGTTAAGACGTGAATGCAGACGGTACGATAACCGATCTAGTGTTGCTGTTTTACGACTAGCAAATGTTTTTTTTCGCGCCGATTTTGCGCGGCGAAAGGGAGGCTTTTTTTTGCCGAAAATGAGCAAAAATAAAGTCATTTTTAGGGCCTCTAAAAGTGCCAAAAATAACCGTAATTTTCAGTGCGATTTGTCTGGCGTTTACCCCTATTCATGACGTTAAAATGGCGTCCGATCGCAAACAAAAATAATGAAGCAGGACAGTCCTATGAATGAGCGAGCAGGGCGACGAAAATCAGGTGGTAGAGCCGGCCGAAGAGAGGCCAGAGCCAGCTCTGCCCCAGTGGCAGCACCGTTTATTAAGCGCAAAATTCCCTACATGGAAATATTGAGCGAGGAGGGTCTGCAACTCATCGAGGGCAATGCCGACAGGCTGCTTGAAGAGATTGGTATCGACTTCCTTGATGATCCCGAGGTCTTGGAGTTGTTTAAGGCCGCTGGTGCAAGTGTCGACGGTACGCGTGTGCGTTTTCCGCGAGGTATGTGTCGAGAGATCATTCAGAAGAGTGCGCCGTCAGAGTACGTGCAACATGCACGTAACCCTGCTCGCAACGTGACGATTGGTGGCAAGAATACGGTTTTAGTCCCCGCCTACGGATCACCCTTTGCGCACGATTTGGATAATGGCCGTCGGTATTCAACGATTGAAGATTTCCGAAATTTCGTAAAACTCGCGTATATGGCGCCGGGACTTCACCACTCGGGTGGTACGGTGTGTGAGCCCGTAGATCTGCCTGTGAACAAGCGTCATTACGACATGGTTTACAGTCACTTTAAGTACAGTGACAAGCCACTCATGGGGTCAGTGACCCACTGGCGACGAGCCCAGGACTCCGTCGATATGGCCAAGCTGGTCTTCGGTGCAGAGTTCGTTGACCAAAATTGTGTGTTCACGAGCCTCATTAATGTGAACTCACCGATGGTGTTCGATGGGACCATGCTGGGTTCACTGAAGGTTTACGCCCGTAATAACCAGTCATGCGTCGTTTCGCCCTTCATATTAGCCGGTGCGATGTCCCCGGTGACAGTCACCGCGACGTGCACACAAATTTTGGCTGAAGCGATGGCGGGTATTGCGCTGACCCAGCTCATTCGTCCCGGTTGTCCGGTCGTTTTCGGAACGTTTGCCGCCGCAGTGTCGATGGCAACGGGTGCGCCCACGTTTGGAACGCCAGAGCCCACTCAGGTTATTTACGCAACCGCTGCGCTTGCCCGGCGGTTAGGTGTTCCTTATCGCAGTGGCGGCGGTCTTTGTGGATCAAAGCTTCCAGATGCGCAGGCCGCCTACGAGGCCGCAAATACGCTGCAAACTGCGGCACTTGCGGGCGTTAATTTCATGTTGCACACCGCTGGTTGGCTCGAGGGCGGTCTGGCTGTGGGTTATGAGAAGTTTGTGATGGACTGCGACCAGGCGAGCATGATCGCCGTGTTACTCGAAGGAATGGACCTTTCTGAAAATGCGCAAGCGATCGAGGCCTTTGAAGAGGTAGGTCCTGGCAAGCACTTCCTAGGGTCGGCGCACACATTAGCCAACTTTGAGTCGGCGTTCTATCGCTCAACCGTTGCCGATAACAATAGCTTTGAGCAATGGTCTGCCGAGGGCAGCTTAGATGCCGCACAACGGGCAAATGGCATCTGGAAGAAAATGCTGGCGGACTATGAAGCGCCTGCATTTGATCCGGCGATTGACGACGCACTATTGGATTTTATGGCGCGTGAAAAGGCATCTTTCGCCGACCGAGACTACTAGGCGACTTTAAAGGAGATAGACACAATGTCCGACGAAGAAGACATTATCCTGTCGGCGCTTTCTGACGAGGATCTCGTGTTGCAAATGCACGACGATTTGTACGATGGGCTGAAAGAGGAAATCGCCGAAGGCACTGAGATTTTACTGGATCGAGGTTGGTCCGCAGAAAAGGTCCTCAGTACCGCACTTGTTGACGGAATGACGGTCGTGGGAATCGATTTCCGCGACGGAATTTTATTTGTGCCGGAAGTCCTTCTTGCGGCCAATGCGATGAAAGGTGGGATGTCGATTCTTCGACCTTTACTGGCTGAAACAGGCGCAAAACCCGTGGGGACCATGGTGATTGGTACCGTGAAAGGTGATATCCACGATATTGGCAAAAATTTGGTTGCAATGATGCTCGAAGGCGCAGGCTTTGAGGTTTATGACATCGGGATCAACAATGCTGTGGAGGACTACGTTGCCGCGCTTGAGCGTCACAAGCCGGACATTTTAGGGATGTCGGCGCTGCTGACGACCACTATGCCTTACATGAAGGTCGTCATTGATGCACTGAAGGAGAAGGGCCTTCGCGATGACTATATTGTGATGGTGGGGGGAGCACCCTTGAACGAGGAGTTTGGTGAGGCTGTCGGCGCCGACGCGTACTGTAGAGATGCTGCCGAAGCGGCCACCACGGCCGTTCGTCTCGTTCAAGAGCGACGTCTTGCAAATGGCTAATTTCTATTGTCGCGCCTCCTAGTCATTGGCTGTGGTGCGCTCGCGGCTGAGTTGGCTGCGTTGAAGCGGACAAATAGCTGGGATCAGATCGATGTTCAGTGTATGGATGCGGCACTCCACAACAGGCCGGAGCGCATCGCGACGCGGTTAGAGGCATTGCTTGCGGATCAATGCGGCAACTACGATCGCTTTTTTATTGCTTATGCGGATTGTGGTACCCGTGGTGGTGTCGATGAGGTCGCGCGAAAATTTGGTGCAGAGCGTCTGCCTGGCGCGCATTGTTATGAATTTTATGCGTCGAGTGCGGTGTTTCACGCGCTTTCTGACGCCGAGCCGGGCACCTTTTATCTTACCGACTTTTTAGCCAAACACTTTGACAGGCTGGTGGTGACCGATTTGAAATTGGACAAGCATCCTGAGCTTGAGCCGCAGCTGTTTGGGCATTACCGCAAAGTGGTATATCTGGCGCAGGTGCATGACGATACATTGCGCGCAAGTGCAGCGCGCGCGGCAGAGCGATTAGGCCTTCCACTTGAAATTATTGAGACCGGTTACGGGCAGTTGGCTTCCTCGTTGCAGGAGCAGGTTGTTCGGATGATTCCTTAGAGGGGTGAAAGCGTTTGCAGAGAATTGACGTGTATTGGCGAGATATTCCATCACAAGTCCAGATAAAGCGAGGTCGTGAGCGCGGTAAGTATTTGCTTGAGCATCGGTTCCAAGCGGCGATTGACCGGGCGGCCATGCGCGCTGACAAGGGTGGGAGCGACGCCTACCTTGACGAGTGGCGACGAGTAACCTCGGCGATTGACTCCAGTCTTTCACCTCAAGAGCTCGCACAACAAATAGGTCAGGGCATTGAGCACGAGGTGTCGGATGAGACGCTTAAAGCGCTCATTGCTAACAAAGGGTTCGAAGACGCACAGTAGCGTCGTTGAGGTAAGTGACGTGTTCTTGAACACGTGAGGAATGGCCGCAATGTTCGCATCAGCGGCATAAAAACGAGCCTTAGGGCTGATAAAAATAAATGCACGTAACCGTCACGGGGGATCGTGCTGGAGACACTCATGACGACAACCATTATTAGCTCGGCTTCTCGAGAAGTTCATATGGGTTTTGACAAGCCCTTTATCGTTATTGGCGAGCGTATTAACCCCACCGGCCGTAAAATTCTTGCTGAAGAAATGAAAAATGGCGATTACAGCAGGGTTGAAGCGGATGCGCTTGCTCAAGTAGCGGCCGGGGCTCAAATGCTCGATGTCAATGCCGGCATTCCCTTAGCCGATGAGCCACGAATTTTGGCCGAAGCCATACAGCTGGTGCAGTCCATTACGGACGTGCCGCTGAGTATTGATTCGTCGATTGTTGAAGCCCTCGAAGCGGGTCTGTCGGTGTATCAGGGTAAGGCCTTGGTGAATTCAGTGACCGGTGAGGACGAAGTGCTCGAGCGCGTACTGCCGCTTGTTGCAAAATACGGTGCCGCGGTGGTGGCTATTTCAAACGATGAGACCGGCATTTCTGAAGATCCAAACGTACGCTTTGAGGTGGCTAAAAAGATTGTCGAACGCGCCGCTGATTATGGAATATCGCACCAAGACGTTGTTGTAGATCCCTTGGTGATGCCGATTGGCGCCATTAATACCGCAGGTGTTCAGGTCATGGAGTTGGTTCGTCGACTGCGAACTGATCTTAAGGTGAATACAACCTGTGGCGCCTCCAACGTCAGCTTCGGTCTACCTAATCGGAACGGGATCAATGCGGCGTTTTTGACGATGGCCATGGGCGCCGGTATGACCTCTGCGATTACCAGTCCATTACACCCTGAGGTAATGCAAGCTGTTCGCGGCGGCGATGTGATGATGGGACACGACCCGAACTGCGCAAATTGGATCAAGGCGTACCGAGACCCGGCAGCCGAGGGTGCCGCCGGAGGTCGTCGTGGACGAACCGGTCGCCGAAGAGGTAACGCATAAGACGTGTCCAGCGAGCAGATTAAAGTTCTATTTCTTCCATCGGGTAAGCGAGGCGAGTTCCCAAAGCACACGCCGCTGCTGGATGCGGCTCGTACCCTCGGGGTTGATATAGACTCCGTCTGTGGTGGTCGCGGCTTGTGTGGCCGCTGTCAGATTACCTGTATGTCAGGGCATTTCCAAAAGCACAATATGACCTCACGCCCAGAACATCTCTCGCCGTTTGTCGGCACGGAAATCAAGTTCAATGAGCGCAAAGGTCCGCTGCCCGAGGGCCGCAGGCTGAGCTGTCACGCCGAGCTATTGGACGATGTGATCATCGATGTGCCGCCTGAAAGTCAGGTGCACCGTCAGATCATTCGCAAAGACGCAGAGCATCGAGATATTCAGCTCAGCACCGCGACGCGACTGTACTTTGTGACACTGGTGGAGTCGTCGTTAGACGATGCTCGTGGAGAGGCGAGGTTACTTTCCGATGCGCTTGAGGCTGATTGGGGGCTTACGAACCTGGGTATCGAGACCTCGGAACTCGTTAAGCTTCAATCAGTATTAGCCACTGGGAATAGAGGTGTAACCGTTGCCGTCTTTGAATCACGCCAGATTATCGGTGTGTGGTCCGGTTTGTTTGATGCGGCGCGTGGCGTGGCGGTTGATGTGGGGTCTACGACGGTCGCGGCGCATCTATGCGATCTTGCGACAGGTGATGTTTTATCCTCAGCAAGTGTCATGAATCCACAGATTCCGTTTGGCGAAGATCTGATGAGTCGCGTGTCATACATCATGATGCATCCCGAGGGTGCTGAAGCGATGAGCACGGCCATTCAGGCGGCGCTCAGCAAGTTGTTCGCCGAACTGACAGAGCAGCTGGGCGAGACAACCGATAACATTTTAGAGATCTCGTTGGTCGCAAATCCGATCATGCATCACCTCGTCTTAGGTATTAACCCCATAAATTTAGGGGGCGCGCCCTTTGCGCTGACGTTGGATGAAGCGGTAACGCTCAAGGCGAGTGATTTAGGCCTTAATGCGCACCTGCAGGCGCGATTGTTCGTCTTGCCCTGTATCGCGGGGCATGTGGGTGCGGATACGGCGGGCGTGATCTTGGCTGAGGCGCCTGATCGAGAGAAAGCGATGAGCCTCATTGTTGATGTGGGTACGAATGCCGAAATTGTTCTAGGTAACGAAGATCGTCTTCTAGTGTGTTCAAGTCCCACTGGTCCGGCATTTGAAGGGGGCGAAATCAGTGCCGGCCAGCGAGCGACGGCGGGTGCAATTGAGCGTGTCCGGATCGACCGAGAGACTTTTGAGCCGCGATTCAAAGTGATTGGTTCAGATTTGTGGTCCACTGAGCCGGGTTTTGAGTCTTCGGCAAAAGGGCTCAACATCACGGGGATTTGCGGTTCGGGCATCATTGAGGTCATCGCCGAAATGTTTCTCGCTGGGATCATTACCCAAGACGGTATTGTCGACGGAGCGCTTGCCGAGCACACAGAGCGAGTTCGTTCTAACGGGCGAACGTGGTCGTACGTTTTACACTTTTCCCAGCACGAATCGCAACGCGACATCGTTGTGACGCAGAACGACGTGAGGCAGATCCAACTTGCGAAAGCGGCGCTCTATGCGGGGATTAAGCTCCTCATGGATAAGATGGGTGTGGCGACCGTCGACCGCATTCGTTTGGCAGGTGCCTTTGGTAGCCACATCAGTGTTGAGCACGCAATGGTGCTGGGGCTTATTCCTGACTGTGCGTTAAGCAATGTGTCATCGGCGGGCAATGCCGCCGGTGTGGGTGCTCGAATAGCACTGTTGAACCGTGAGTCGCGCGTGAGTATTCAGCAGACGGTCAACAAAGCAGAGCGGATTGAAACCGCGATGGAGGCAGACTTTCAAGATTATTTTGTCGCTGCTATGGCGTTTCCGCACAAGTCAGATCCTTACCCCAACTTATTTTCGGTGGTTCCCGCACCACCCCCGAAGACGGCACCAGAGCCTGAAGGGCGAAGGCGTCGTCGTCGTTAAGCGGCTGTAAAGTAAAAAAGGAGCCTGTTGGCTCCTTTTTTTTTGAGTCAGCTTTTAGGTCGCTCATTAGTGGGATCAAGGAGCGCGCCGTAGCCCACCTTCATGACTTTCGCTTCATAGTGCTCACCAAAGTACTCGATCAGCACACTGTCACCTTCTTTCGCTTGATCGGCTGGGAGGTAGCCCATCGCAATATTGGCGCCTAGGCTGGGTCCGAAGGCCATGCTCGTCGTATACGACCGACGACCGTGCGAGTCGATGATGACCTCCTTTGTCTCGGGGTCGAGGATTGGCCAGTTTCCCACGGGGTAGCGCACAACACCGTCGCTGTCTGTGGTGTCCTGTAGCATGAAGGTGCACAGATAAGCGGCCTGCTGGTCGAGCTCCCGTTGCTGAACGTAGGCTGCCTTTCCGTGGAACTCAGCCGCTTTTACCTTAGGTCGAGCAAGTCCTGCTTCGTAAAGGTTGTAGTCGATTTCAAGATCTGCATTTTGAAGGCGGAGACTTTTTTCAAGACGGCGGCTATTCGCATACGTTTCGATGCCAACAGGGGTCACCCCTAACTCGAACAACGCGTCCCAAATCTTCAGACCTTCAGAGAACGGGAAGTACAACTCCCAGCCTTGCTCACCCACGTAGCTGATGCGAAATGCCCAAACGGTGACGCCGCAAACGTTTATTTCACGAGTCGTTGCAAATGGGAATGACGCATTAGAGATGCTCTCAGGATCGTCCATCAGTTGAGCGAGTGTACTCCGAGCGTCAGGTCCCCAGAGTCCCAATGTTGCGAGCTGCTCGCTTTGATCATGAAAGGTCACATTGGAGAAGCCACGCTTGTCCTTGATGTCACGCATCCAAATGTAGTCTCGGTGCCCAGTATCGCCTCCGCAAACCACTCGATAGCAGTCGCTAGCAAGTCGGATAATGGTGAGGTCGGAACGAATACCACCGGCGTGATCAAGGAAATGGGTGTAGACGCCTTTACCCAGTGCTGTATCGGTACCGACCTTAGCGACCGAAAGGTACTCCATCAAACCTTCCGCATCCGGACCTTCGACATCAAAGATGGCAAAGTGAGACAGATTAATCATGCCAACGCCGTCGCTCATGGCCAGTTGCTCGGCGTTAGAGACCTCCCAAAAGTGTCGATTGTCCCACTCGGCCTGTCGGGTAGGAATCCGATCACGATACTTCGCCAGCAATGTTTCTTCGTTCGCCGCATAACCGTGCGCGCGCTCCCAGCCTGCGACTTCCATGAAATAACCACCTAACGCAACTTCTCGCTCGTAAAAGGGACTGGTCCTCAGTCCACGAGACCGTGCAAACGGTTCGCGAGGGTGAACGGCGGGTGTATAGACTTTTTGAGCAGACTCATAGCACCGATCACGAATGTATTCGTCTGTCTTCTGAATCGGGTAGTGACGCGCAGGATCAATGCTGTGCGGATCCATACTCGTGCGGCCATGAGTCATCCATTCCGCAAGCAGTTTTCCCGCACCAGGTCCGTCTTTGACCCAGACGGCCTCGCACAGCCATAGGTTTTTGAGTTCGACCGACTCACCAATAATCGAGGCGCTGTCCGTTGTGACCGACAGTAATCCGTTAAATGAGCGGCGCTCCTCCCAACCCAGTTCGCCGAGAACCGGTGTCAGTTCAATGGCGCGTTCGAACGCGTCCATGACTTGATCGAGGGTTATATCGCGCATTGATGGCGACAGTCTCGCTTCGCTCGGTTCGACAATTTCTTTGGCTTCGATAAGTCTGGGCTCGAAAGGCTCGTAGTAGCCCCACTCAAGAAGGCCGCCTTCGGGAGTGGTGGGATCACCCGTGTCGCGCACGTAGGCTGAATTACCCTGGTCACGCATCAAAGGATAAACAATGTCTTTGCCTGTTCCTTCAAGGTGATCCCAAGGTCCAAAAAACAGCAGGGGATGCTCCAGTGGCAAAAGCGGTAGCTTGACGTCCGCCGTGTTGGATACGAGCGATCCCCAGATGCCGGCACACAGAACGAGGTAGTCCGCCATGATGGTTCCCTTGGGTGTCTCGACCCCCACCGCAACGCCATCTTCAACTAATATTTTGGTGGCAGGCGTATAGGCAAACGCTTTCAACTTACCGCTGGCAACGGCTTCGTCGACCAAATCGCCCGCAACTTTTTGAGACCTTGGCGTTACAAGTCCCGCATCGGGGTCCCACAATGCGCCCTGAATCTCGCTCTCCTCAAGCAGTGGGAACTTCTCTTTGGCTTCGGCTGCCGAGATCATGTGTGCCTTCGTACCAAAGGCTTTACCTGATCCCACTTTGCGAATGAGTTCGAGCATGCGCTCGTCGTCGTCTTTGCGGGCAACCTCCATTCCACCAATCTCAATGTAGTTGCCGCGCTTTTTGTAGAACTCGCGGCTGTAGGTGCTGGTGAAGACATTAAGCTTGTCGTGCGTCGTCATATAGCAAAAGTCGGACGCGTGCGAGGTCGAGCCAATGTCGGTAGGGATCGCCGACTTTTCAAGCCCTACAATGTCGTCCCAACCCTCTTCAATTAGGTGATGAACGACTGATGCGCCGACGATTCCGCCCTGCCCGATAACGACTACTTTCGCGTGTTTTGGAAGCTCCGCCATGAACGTCTCCTCTGTCATATTATTGTTGTTAAGATTCGCCGAAGTGTATGTCTTGTTTGCCGTAAACGAAATAGATTTGGGCGTTAAATAAAGGGTCTTTTTTCGCCATAAAGCGTGCTCTAACCCTCTCGTGTTAGCCTTCCCAAAAAGCCACGCGTGTCAGTCAATAAACGAGGGCAAGTGAGGCGCTAATGAGGGTTAATTTTGGTGCGAGTTATGGCGTTAAATAACCAAAGTATTACGGCGATTCCTGGCATTACGGTAGGGCACGTAACCGATCAAGAAAGTTTGACGGGTGTTACGGTTGTTCGCTTTGCCGGGGAGGGGGCGACTGCTGCTGTGTCAGTTCAAGGCGCGGCGCCAGGTACCCGAGAGACTGATCTTCTGGAGCCGGGGAATTTGGTCGAGCGAGCAAACGCCATTGTGCTCAGTGGCGGCAGTGCTTACGGTCTTGATGCGGCGAGCGGCGTTATGGCCACGCTCGAAGCTGAGGGTTTGGGGTTGCCAGTGCTTGAGGGGGTTGTGGTCCCCATTG
>CAYVQI010000065.1:0-11432 GCA_964454155.1 uncultured Alteromonadaceae bacterium
ACCTCGCTTGGGCGCATCAGCTCGGCATTTGTTGCGGGCTTTGCAACTGATAAATTGTTCGGAGGCTCATCGGGCGGTATGCAGGTCGGCCTCATGGTCGTCGCTGTTCTTGGGACTCTGCTGGCACTCCTTCCCATCACACAATCATTTGCCTGGGTCGCCATGGCGCTCTTGATGCCGCTTGTGTTTACTGTTTTCTTTATGCGCGCACTCTACTTCGCCCCTTACGGTGAGATGGGACTACCCCCGAGGTTTTCCGGCTCAGTAATCTCAGTGGCCGCCTTTGTGGTGTACGCGCCCTCTTCTTTTGCCTACCTGCTCTGGGGATTTATTTTGGACTCGTACCCAGGGGCAGAAGGATACCGCTACCTCTTTGGGACGCTTGCCGTTGTCGGCGCCGTCGGGGCTGCTATGGCCATTATTCTGAGGCGCCGTATGAGCGGAAGCCTTCGCGATCGAATAGCGCTCCAAGTCGCCGAGCTCGATGATAAATTGGGGCTTAAAGGAGAAGAAAAGACCTTCGCTAAACTGTAAGCTGAGGGCGTTTCGACGACGAGACAACAAACAAAAAGCGCGATGACTGAGGTCTCACGGCACTAAGCCCGAGCGCGCCTCAGAAACCATCTCACGCACGTCCGAAAGCAGCGCTTTGGCATCGTAAACCACGCCGTCTTTTATCGTGTAGGAAACGCCCCCCACTCGCTCAACAATGCCCTTTTCTCGATTGAGCTTCATGTGGCCCGTGCCGTACAGCAACTTAAAATTAGAGATCGGGTTACCCTCGACGAGCACAATATCGGCTCGCTTCCCCGGGGAAATAGAACCGATGTCCCCCTCCATACCCAGTAACTCTGCTCCGTTGCGCGTTGCCGCCTGAACCACCTCAAGTGGATGAAAGCCAGCCTCCTGCAACATTTCGAGTTCCCGGATGTAGCCAAAACCAAAGACCTTATAGATAAAACCCGAGTCCGAGCCCGTCGCGACGCGCCCTCCGGCATTTTTAAAATCATTCACAAAGCTCATCCATCGCTTAAAGTTATCGCGCCACGCCACCTCCATGCCGGTTGTCCAGTCAAAATGGTAAGACCCGTGTAACCGCGGGTCCGGCTCAAAGAAACGCATCAGGGCGGGCAATGTATAATCTTCGTGCCACTCGGCATTTCGCTCGCGCATTACGTCTCGGTTTGCTTCATAGATTGTGAAGGTGGGGACGAGCGTAAAATCGCGCGCCAGTAACTCATCGATCGTTGACTGCCACGTCTTTGTCCCGCGCTGTGCTGACTGGCTCCACAGTTTACCCGCCTCGCCAAAACGCCATTGCTCGTCCGAGTAGTTGTAGTCCGCCGGATAATCTTGAATCGTACGATCGTTAAACATGGCTTCCGGCAGGCCGTACCAGTGCTCCATGCTGTCAAGCCCGAGTCGCGCGCTATCGAGCACGTTCATGTGATACACACCATTTTGATCGTGGTGGCTGGCCGTACCCATACCCAGCCGTTGAGCTTCGTCATAGACCGCAGCCAACGCCTCTTCGGTACCTCCCCTTAGCTTGACACCCTTTGCTCCGCGCGCCTTTACAGCACGAACCCAGTCCCGAGCGCCCTGCTCATCACTGATTTCAAATTGAGCCAAAGAGGTCCCAGGGAACATGGCAAACGGGACAATATCGGGGGCAACGATTTCGTTTCGCGCGGCGCGCGCAGCGTGGCTCACCGTCCAGTCAAGACCCATGACCGACCCCGTGTCGCGAACAGTGGTAATACCGTGTGCCAGCCAGAGCTTAAACACGTACTCTGGCGGTGTAATAGGTCCCACAACCCCTTCATAGGGATTCGCAATGTGGACGTGCGCGTCGATGAAGCCGGGCAAGGCGGTCATACCGCGGGCATCCACTCGGTGCTCTCCGGGCACCGGTTTTGGCGGATAGCTGACAATTTGAGCGATGGTATCGCCCGAGATGACAATCGATACCGGACCTCGTGGGGGCGCGCCGAGACCATTGACCAGCATGACGTTTTCAACCACCAACCGGTCGAACGGACCGTCTCCCTCTGTGTCCATGCGATCAGGTGCTGGACTGGGTATGACAACGCCCATGGCTTTAAATCGTGACGGTCCCTCTTCACCCGGTTCGACGGTCGCACTGAACACGTCAAACGAGAGTATTAGACTTAGCGCCACACCTACTGCGGAAAAACGTCGAGACAGTCTTTCCTTGGGCTTCTTTTTTCTTAATTTCTCAAACATAAAGTCCACCTGATCCACTCTTTATTGGAAAACCCCGGTTACTTTTAACCAACAGTGTGCAAGGTTTATAACGAGGCTGTATCGAAACTGTATTTGCGAAACTCACAATCAAGTGCGTAACCCAGTGCCTCGTAAACCGACTGCGCTGCGGTATTGGCATGTGCAGTTTCAAGATCGACTCGCGTGGCACCCTGTGTCTTTGCCCACGCATGAGCGTGTCTTAGCAACATTGACGCAACACCCCTCTGTCGGGCTGTTGGGTCAACGTACACGTCGTAAAGGACATAAAAGGGCTTCATCTCGACAGAGCAGAACGCCGGATAAAGCTGAGTGAACCCCAACATCACGTCGTTTTCCTGATACACAAAAAGGGTGGCGCGTTTAAGCGCCATATTGTCCCTAATCCACGCCTTTGCTCCGTCCAAATCGCTGGGCTGCTCGTAAAACATCCGGTAAGCATTAAACAAAGGGGCAATGCCATCGACATCGCTCAACCAAGCCTCGCGTACAGTCATAGTGATCCTCTAGGTCAGAAGAGACAAGTCCAGGGCTTGAGCGTACACCCAGAGTGCGCATTAAATCCAAAATCGTGATGTCATGTTGAATACTCCGCCTAAGGTCGCTGAATGTTAAGACAGAGAAGAAACGCCCAAACAGTGGTCATCATTGGACTTGGGGACACCGGTGTTCTCGTCGCATCGCGGCTCGTAAAACAGTTCAAGGTCATTGGAATCACCACGAAACCCAACCTGGTTAGCGGCCAGGAACTCGGCAAGCGATTGACAGATCTCCCCTGGTGGAGGATGCATTACAACACCCCACTCAAACGCTTCCTTGGCTTGAGCGCAGTCGAGATTATTCAAGCCAAAGCAGAATGGGTCAATCCGGAACAACGCTCTGTACGCGTTCGACTTCCTGACGGCCTCGGCAGGGTCATTCGCTACGATTATCTAGTCATTGCGTCAGGCACATCCAATGGCTTTTGGCGGGACGACTCGATTCGTTCGGCGACAGAAATTGATGACGCCCTTCAAGCAGACGCCGCGCGCATTGAGACGGCAAACACGATCGCTGTCGTGGGTGGGGGTCCCTGCGGTGTCAGCTGCGCACTCAACATTCGCCGTGCCGACCCGTCAAAACAAGTAACACTCTACTTCTCGGGAGATCAACCACTGGTGGGATACCACCCTACCGCCCAAGACTACTATGACAAGCTTCTTAAAGACGCGGGGGTGACGCTACAAAACAACGATCGCGCGATTGTGCCATCGGTAACCCCTGCCTCTGGCTTGATCAACTTCGAGTCAGGTGCATCAGCCGAGGCCGAAACCATCTTATGGACCGTGGGTAACCGGGAACCACATTCACAGTATTTACCCACCGAACTTCTCGATGCTGAAGGCTTTGTAAAAACGCAGTCCACACTCGAAGTCGAGGGCAGCGACACGATATTCGCGATTGGCGATGTGGCGTCAACGGACCCCGACCGATCTTCAGCACGAAATTGGGCCTACGGGATTTTGGTTAACAACATCAAGCGAAAAGCCGCAGGAAAATCCGTTAACCAGTTTTACAAACCACCACCGAATCGATGGGGGTCGATCGTCGGTCCTCAAGCGGACGGACTGACACTGCATCAACACACGGGTAAGCGGGTGAGACTCTCTCGGTGGTTAGTGGATAACGTTCTGCTTCCCACCGTGGTTCAACGTATGATTTACCGTGGCGTGGCCCGCTCAGTCGATTAGCCAGCGCCCTAACCTGCTTTGGCCATGGGGAAACGAATAAATTCGCTGACCAGCATTTGTGCAAAGCTCGAAGGGTCGGGCCGTTGAGTTGTCAGAACGCCCCGTGACCTCAGGGCAGCCTCAAGCACGTCCAAAATGCCGTCGAGTGTGAGATCGTCAGATTGATCACTCCACGTCGCTTTTTCCGCTTCATCCTTAAAGCAGTACGCCTTCCACGAAATCGAGTAACGCAGGTCTGACCAGCTGTAGCGCGCGGCTTCAAGCCCATTTAAATTGGCGAGAGACCACTGATCTCCCCCTTGGTAGGTCAGCGTCGCGCCTTTATCGATCTCAGGAAAGCTCCCTTTGGGGGTGACGCGTTCAACGCCGTGAAATACGGTATCGGTGTCGATGAGGATGGCCGTGTTGTGCATCGCCGGCATGGACTCTCGAGGACCTTGAGGGCCTTCAGGGAAGTAGGCAAAGGCGCCACCTGGATTAGCCCCAAACCAGGAGACGCAGGTTGCAATGGGGATCCGGTAATCGTCAAATAATCCAGAGTGGAGCATAGTGACTAACAGCCACTGCGGCATGTGTTTTCGGTCTGCACCTCTAAACTCAGGAACGTCAGTGTGGATCGCCAGCTCTTGTCCCGGGGTCAGTATGTTGGCGTAGACGATAGCAGGCACGACCAAAGGACGACCGGTGACCTCTCTTGCAACATTCAACAGGTCGGGATGCGTAAAAAAGGGTTCGACACCCGGCGCCTGAATCTCGTGTCCGTAGGCGTAAGTCTCTCGGAAATAGTTGGTCCGCTGCGCGGCTATCCTCACCTCGTCGGTATTACCGTGACCGTCAATTCCGTGCTGAATATAGTTAAACGCCGCGTCAAACCGTTGAGGGAGAGACTCGCCTATGCCCTCGTTCAGGGCCTCTTCTGCGTACGTGCGAAACACCTCACGAGCTTCGGCAATACGAAGCATCTGATCGGCTTCAGCGACTGTCATAAATGGCGTCATTGCTTTGTAACTGGCTCGCATAGCATTCCCTTATTCGTTGTTACTGCTCTGTTTTACCGCGTCTGTGTGGTGCACTCAACATGCCCTGTCGAATCGGTTACGGGATGAGCACCGAACTGCCTGTCGTGCGACGACCCTCAAGGTCTTTGTGCGCCGACACCACGTCGTCCAACGAATAGCGTTGATTAATATCCACTGTTAAGGCACCGGATTGAATAAGATCAAAAATACGATCGGCTGAGGCTTGCATCCAACCCGGTCTCGCCATGTGCGTGGCCAACGTTGGACGCGTGAAATAGAGCGACCCGCCAAGCGCCAACTCACCTGGCACGACACCATCAATTGGACCCGACGCATTACCAAAACTGACGAATGTGCCCAGCGGTGCCAAGAGTCCAAGACTCAATCGATAGGTCGATCTCCCCACACTGTCGTAAACCACTGGATAACCACTTGGTGCAGAGCCGCGAAGCCGTGTCTCGAGATCATCTTCAGTGCTCACAAAACATTCTGCGGCTCCGTGACTTAAGGCGAGCTTGCACTTCGCCTCGGTACTGGCTGTGCCGATCAGGCGAACCCCTTTCGCTTTGGCCCATTGGCAGGCAATTAAACCAACGCCCCCTGCCGCCGCATGAAAGAGCACGGTCTCACCCCCGTGGAGCACAAATGTATCGTTGAAAAGATAGTCCACAGTCATCGCTTTGAGTAATACAGCGGCGGCCTCTTCATCGGTCACAGCATCGGGAATTTTCACCAGCGCGCGGCGCGGTAGAACAATAGCCTCAGCGTACGCACCCATGGCCATCGCAAAGCCGACCCGCTCCCCCACATTCAGGTCGTCAACGCCGTCTCCAATAGCGTCTACACGACCCGCGCCTTCGCACCCTAAACCAGTAGGCAGTGCCAGAGGATAAAGCCCAGAGCGGTGGTAGGTGTCTATTAAGTTGATACCGCAAGCGCTCAGGCAGATGCGCACCTCACCCGGACCGGGCTCAGGTCTTGCCACCTCCCGGATGGACATCTGCTCTGGTCCACCGCACGAATCAACTCTCACCGCCTTCATTGTGCTCATCTGATCACTCCTCATTGCTGTTTTATTGCTGTCTCATTACTGTATCGGCACCAGAGCACCCTAGTGCTAAAGGCAATAACGCCTTATTAACGCCCGCAAAGTCTCGACAGCAGGCTGAATCTGGTCGAGCGGCAGGTACTCATTAGGCTGGTGCGCAACGTCAATAGATCCGGGCCCCATAACAATAGTTTCAAGACCCAGTGACTGCAAAAATGGCGCCTCCGTCGCGAAATTTACAGCGTCAGACACCTGACCCGACGCGTGCTCACAGGCAATCACTAAGTCGCTGTCCTTGGCTTGCTCGAACGCCGGAACGGGTTCAACTAACCGACGCATTTCAATATCAATACCGTGCAGTGCAGCAATCTCAATCAAGCGCGAATTCAGATCTCGCTCTACGTCTTGGTACTCAAGACCGGGCAACATGCGGACATCGAAACTAAAATCGAGCTCCCCACAAATGCGGTTAGGGCTGTCGCCGCCATGGACACACCCAAAGTTAAGGGTAGGGACAGGTACGGCCATGAGCTCACAGCGAAACTTCTGCGCCAACTCGTCCCGATATTGTGATAGTGCCGCCAGTAAAGTCGGTAAAGCGTCAATAACGTTGTTACCCAGCTCAGGATCAGACGAGTGACCGCTCCGACCACGCATCTTGACACCTTGCATCATGATGCCCTTGTGCATTCGCATCGGTCTGAGGTCCGTAGGCTCGCCCACAACGGCGGCTCGAGCCTGCGGTAGGTAGTCTTTCGTCAGCGATCGAGCACCGCGCATGGTGCTTTCCTCATCAGCAGTCGCCAGTAAATACAGTGGTGACTTAAAGTCTTTTGGATCAAACGCAGCCGCCGCTTCCAACGCCACAGCGAAAAACCCTTTCATGTCGGTACTGCCCAAGCCATACAACCGGCCGTCTCGTTCATCAAGCGTCAGTGGATCCGAATCCCAACCTTCCGTGTCAAATGGCACCGTGTCGGTATGGCCAGACAATACAAGCCCCGAGGGCTGACCGCCCGTCTCGCAACAATCGCCCAAAGAAGCTATTAGGTTGGCCTTTGTGTTCGCGTCAGAGCCCAGCTCTTGAATCTCAACAGCCCAGCCATCGCTCTGTGCGTACTCGGCAATATGGTGAATCACCTTCCGATTACTGCTGTCCCAGTGTGGGTCAGGCGAACTGACAGAATCAGCCGCAACAAGTGCAGAGACCCGGTGAATAATTTGCTGCTCGCTGGTTGGCATAGGCCCCTCTTTTTGAACCGCAGACCCTTAGGGTAGCCTCATCTTGATTCAGCGTCACCACACTTAAAACGCGACTAGATCGGTTATGCTGAGGTATGACAGAGCAATATCAAATCGCGTCGAAAAGCAATCCAGACAGCGCAGGGCTGACCGTTAACGTGTTGCCACAAGGCGCGTCTATTTCTGGAATAACGGTGCATCTCGCCGATAGGAGTACAGACGTCGTACTCGGTTATTCGTCAACCAAGGATTACTCGTCTGATCCGTTTTACATGGGCTCTACCGTGGGGCCCGTGGCAAACCGTTTGCGGGATGGGAAATTTTCAATCGCGAGCGAGTCATTCGCCATTGACGTCAATGAATTAGAGCGCGCCAACCTACTTCACGGAGGCGCTAAAGGGCTGCATCAGCAAACCTTTGAACCCGCGCCCAGCCACGATGGTCACGCGCTTGCGTTTTCTCTAGAACTTGCACATTTGGAAGACGGTTTTCCTGGCGATCGAACAATTACAGTGCGTTATGTCCTGGTCGATCCATTGAGCCTCCAGATCGACTTTTTCGCCACGACAAGTCAGCCCACGATCATGAACCTTGCCAGTCACCCCTACTTCAACTTAGGGGGCCCACTCAGTGACCACGAGCTGAAGGTGAACGCCAAGGCGTTCAATGAGGTTGATGATCGACTTTTGCCGACAGGCGTACTGCATTCGGTCGTCGGAACGGCTCTGAATTTTTGGGACTGGCGAACGCTCAAGAGTACACCAATCGATAACAGCTTTGTCCTGAGCAAGCGGTCAAGTTTGCACCACGCGGCGAGTCTGCGTCTCGCATCCTCAAACCTCCAACTCGACTGCCTGACGACACAGGCAGCGCTGCAAATTTACACCGGTGATGACCTTTCAGCGCCGTTCACAACGCGCGCCGGTATCTGCTTGGAAGCTCAGGGTTTTCCAGATGCGCCCAATCACGCGTCGGCGCCCAGCATTGCCTTGATGCCGGGACAGATTTATCGCCACAGAACACTTTACCGCTTCGGTCACATCGCTGAGAAATAGACCCGGCCTCGCAACATTAGTTAAAGTCGCGCTCGTCCCACCAAGGGAAAAACTCGGGCATATCGCGGCTCACCTTTCCTGGATAACGCGCAGGTCGCTTCTCCAAGAAGGATTTAACCCCCTCTTGGGCATCCGCTGACTTACCGGTGAAGTAAACGCCTCGCGAGTCTATTTGATGCGCCTCCATCGGGTGGTCGGCACCCAACATCTTCCACATCATTTGACGTGCCATTGCCACTGACACGGCCGACGTCTCATGACAAAACTCTGCCGCCAACGCCCGCGCGGCGGGCAGGAGTTCATCTGCCCCGTAGACAGTCCTAACAAAGCCCCTCTCTAACGCCTCTTTAGCATTGAAAATGCGACCCGAAAACGTCCACTCTAATGCCGTACTGATACCGACAACGCGGGGAAGAAACCAGCTCGATGCTGCCTCAGGAACAATTCCTCGTTTTGAGAACACAAAGCCGTACTTCGCGTTCTCTGATGCCAGTCGGATATCCATCGCACACTGCATGGTGGCGCCTATTCCGACTGCCGGACCGTTACAGGCAGAGATGACTGGCTTTAAACACTCGTAAATTCGCAGGGTGAGTAATCCCCCTCCATCTCGCGGGATACCCTCAGACTTAGGCTTATAGTTGAACGTATCACCTCCTCCGCCGAGGTCTGCACCCGCACAAAATGCGCGCCCAGAGCCCGTGAAAATAATCGCTTTTACGCCGTCGTCAGCGTCAGCCGCATCGAGTGCCGCGATGACCTCGTCGCGCATCTCGTTATTAAACGCATTGAGCCGCTCTGGACGATTAAGTGTAATCGTCAGAATGCCATTCTCGACCTCATAGAGTATCGTTTCGTAGTTCATTATTAGTGTTCTCCTTCACCCAACTTGAGCCGTAGGCCACGCCTTATATGCGGTGAACCTTCTTGAAATTTGTATCTTCTAAGATCGAAGAATCGCCTCTAAGCGCTCAATACACCCGCGCATACTTCCCTCAATAAAAGGCTCTATCGACGCGGGTATGACTGATGCCTGCCAAACGAGCCGGCAGCCCACCTCACTCGCCATAATCTGCACTCGCGCATGATGTGACTCCAAGCCACCGGGACTTTCAAAACATGAATACTCTAGCGTTCTAGTCTCGTCGTCGTGCTTCAAAATACGTTCTTTAATAGCGCCAGCACCGGGCAGGACAAGTGACCTCACCTCGCCATCAAAAGAGCAGCTTTGCACACCCGGCACCCAGTCGACTCGATCAGGTGTTCCAAGAATGTCCCATAGCGCCTCGGGGGTTGCGGAGAATTCATGTTTGATCTCTATCGCCATTTCGTGAGTACCTTCCTTTGCCTCTAGGGGCTGAGTATTTACAGTATCGAAAAAAGCGTCTCTCCGGCAATGCGCACGCACTCTAAAATGATCCTGTCATTTGTGCGAGACTCCCGCTGAACAGCATTGCTGCCGTGACACCCACTCATCTTGAACAGGACAATACGATGCTTAACCTCACTATTTGGCACAATCCCCGTTGCTCAAAATCACGAGTAACGCTTGGCCTATTGCAAGAAAGGGGTATTGATCCGGTTCAAGTCAGATACCTCGAGAATCCACCAACGGACGCTGAGATCAGAGCCGCGCTAATCGCACTTAAAATGAAGCCGTTTGAACTCATACGACGCAACGAGGCCGCGTTTAAAGAACTGAAGCTTTCCAGAGCATCGACAGATGACGAACTTATTGCCGCCATGGCTAATCACCCAATCTTGATCGAGCGGCCCATCGTTTTTACGGGTAAGAACGCCGTCATAGGACGACCGCCAGAAAATGTCCTGCGGCTCTTAGAGGGCTGAATTTCAAACAAAAAAGTAGAGCAGGCATACCCCTGTCTGTAAAAACCGTCGTCGCCGAAAATTGACCAAACCGTTAGACGATCGTTAACGTCGAGTGTCTTCTATTTCGACCACTTCTACGACTGACTTGATGGCTTTATTGAAGTCGCTTTCCAGGCCCTGCCGATGCCATTTAGTCAGCAAACAAGTGATTTGCTTCTCAAGAAAACGCCTTTCCATCTTTAGTAACACGCAGCTCAGATTAGTATTATCCACTGCTTCCCCCAGGCGAGCTGGCGATTAAAATTTTGCCGCTCTTATCTCACTTTACTCTAATACGGGGCTATATCCATCAATATCCCCCTTTTTTTACCGTGCGCGAATTCACTTAAGGACACCAACGAACCCGTTTTTGAGGCAGGACTTGAGATGCAGCGCGATTGTTACGTTCGTATAAAAGCGCGGTTCGCTCCCCGCCCTCGCAAAACAGTACGGACGATGCCTGCGGGGTACGCCCACTGTGTTCAACCGTTCTCGAACAGACTGGGTGTAACGACTGGACCTCCAGTAGCGACACATAAGCTCACGACTGGCCGTCAAACGGACCCCGTCGTCACGACGTCGGTGAAATCTCCCTTGCCACGTGGTTAGATACTGACTTATTTTGGTATCAATACCGAAAGTTTAAAAGGTTTTTATGGCGCGACTCACGATCGGATTTTTTTCGCTTCTGCTTCTTGTCGTTGCAGTACTGCCCATTTTCGGCTTGAATTTGGTGCTCTTTATGAATCCCAGACTCGAGCCCTTTGAGGCCGAATCAACAACCCTCTACCTTTTCGTAAACCGCTCAGCGGCCTATGCGTCCATAGCCTTCTTTGCCCTTAACTACCTGCGGCACAAGCGACCGCTGTCCTCAGTCTCACCGCTGCTGGTGTTTTCTAATTCATGCCTCATCTTTGGCCCTATTTATATACTACTGGCACCCGAATTCTACTGGGGACAACTCGTACCTCTGCCGCTGTTCGTTGGCTTAAGTGTGTTCTTTTTCAGGCAGAACCAAAATGAATCAAAAAAGATATTCGTTGACCACTGGTGACCAAGTCTAACTGCCGTTTTAAGCGACGTTACGCCTCTTTAGCATACAAAAATATCTGCTCAATCGGCATTGCAAACAACACCGCGATTTTAAACGCGAGGGGTAGGCTGGGATCGTATTTCCCTTTTTCAATCGCGTTGACGGTCTGTC
>CAYVQI010000066.1:0-11324 GCA_964454155.1 uncultured Alteromonadaceae bacterium
GCGTAGTACCGTGTGGTCCTACCCCATATTGACCTGACCACCATCGATGGCAATGGATTGTCCGTTGACATAGCGCGATTCGGGCGCGCACAGCAGCGCGACGAATTCGCCAATATCATTTTCACAGTGGCCCAAGCGTTTCATCGGCACCGTTTGCTCGAAAGCGGCAGCCTCTTCTGGGCGCCACTGTGCCCACATTTCTAGGGCAGGGGACTTCGCCAATGGCAGAATACAGTTGGTGCGAATACCCATCGATCCCCATTCACAGGCGGCGCCGCGCGACAATGCGCGGATAGCTTCTTTCTGAGCTGCGTAAACGCCGTAAGTGGAGGTATCCCAGCGCTTCGCCGCTGCAGTGGCGAGATTAATAATATTGCCATCTCCCGACTTTATGAGGTGCGGTTGAGCCAGCTGCATCAGTCGCAACGTGGCCATTGGGCCGACACGAAGTCCTGCGTCAAAGTCCTCCAGCGTCGTCTCCATTAGCGTGTTAATGCTTGTGGTGACGGCGTTATTGACCAAAATATCGAGGCGACCAAAGGCAGCGACTGCGTCCGACACCAGCGCGTCAAGTGCATCGAGATTCGAGATATCACATTCGATGGCCACGGCCTTGCCGTTGAAGCGCGCTTCAATATCAGCGACCGTCTTTTCACATTTGCTCAATGTTCTCCCGACGGCAACAATGGACACTCCTCGCTTCGCCAATGAGAACGCAATGCCCTGGCCAATGCCCTGGCCCGCGCCGGTGATTAAGGCGACTTTGCCGTGAAGCGGGGGGAGGGATCCAGAGTGAGTCGTAACAGTGTCGGTCATAAAGAACCTCGTAAGTCATTAAGCATTCATTGTTTGGTCGGTTTTAGGGCAATCAGTGATTCACCGAAGGCGATGCTCGGTCATGTGAATAACGGATGATCGCTCGAGATCGAGCACTCGCTCGCTGCTCTCGGTCAGCACGTGGATGTTCGACATCATTTTTGCTTCGTCATCTCCATCGGCGAAAAAGGCGGTGAGTGAATTTGCGGCCTCGATGGTGAAGTGTTCCTCGACAATCCCGTCGAGCTGGTCGTGGGACGAGCGGAGCACCCGATTCTGTCGGTAACCAAGGGTGTTTTGGGTATCAAGAGCCACCTGCACATGCTCCTGAAACCAGATATGCTCTAACGCCGCGTCGGACAGACCCTTGCGCCGCTCGAAGCAGCAGAGCTGTATCGTTCCGCTGAATGTCTCTCCACTTTGCAGAGGTGGTGTCAGCGGTGTGGTTCCTTTGCACCAGTGGACTTCCGCTCCCAGTTGCGCAGCAACATCGACTGCGCGTTGCCAGTCGATGGCTGCGTCTGAGAACTCGAGCGCCAGACGCCCGCTGGTGAGCTTCCCGGTGGGGTTTCGTGTCCACATGGCCGCTTGGTCGCTGTGTGTATCGCTCGTCCCTAGATACGCGTTCTGTACCCCTGAAAAGGCGTCTAGCGCGCGCATTGCGGACTCCCGCGTCGGACGTTCTGCAAAAAACAGAAAAATCAGACGGTGGATGTCTGACTCAGTCAAAATAGCGCTCCTTGATGGCTGTTTTCAGCAGTTTTTGTAGGGTATTTCTGGCCAGTGGTTCGTCGGTGAATACAACGTACTCGGGGACTTTGTAGCCGGCGAGCGCGGCTTTACAGAATGATTTGATGCTATCGGTGTCAGCGACGACTGATCCCTGCAATTTGATCACAGCACCCACTTCCTCACCCCAGGTATCATGCTCTATGCCGACAACCGCAACTTCTTCGCATCCTGGATATTCGAGCAGACAGGCTTCAATTTCTGACGGGTAGATATTCTCTCCCCCGCGGATAATCATGTCTTTGATACGACCACAGATGTACAGCAAGCCCTCGCCGCTGATGTAGCCGATATCACCGGTCCCCATCCAGCCATCCATGGGTTTATCCGATTCATTACCGCCCGAGAAATAGCCTTGAATGGCCGCTGACGAACGCACCCATATCTCACCTGGCTCGCCCGAGGGCACTGCCTCGCCGTTTTCATCTCTGAAGCTAAATTCCACGATCGGGCTGGGGAATCCTGATGCGCTCGGTCGCTCAGTAAAGTAGCGACCTGTGAAAGCGGCTCCTGATCCCATGGTTTCGGTCATTCCCCATCCACCACCGGACATGGCCGTTCCAGTTTTGGTGGCGTAGAGCGCAGAGAGGAGTTCGGGTGTGGCTGCGCCACCGGCACTCACGTTCGTGAGGTGCGCCGCGTGCTCGTCGCTGAAGGCTTGATTTTTTAAAAGTTCGAGCAACATGACCGGCGCTCCCATAAGAACCGTGATTTGCTCTTCTTTGACGATGCGCAGCGCCTCTTGAATGCTCCACTTGTACATCATGTGCAGCGCGCGGCCGTGACGGAGGTTGATCAGCGCCTGGGATAGCAAGCCACTGATGTGAAACAGGGGAACAGCGAGGAGGGTTTTTGGCAGCGTGGGGCTGGCCAACTGCCTGTTCATTTCCTCCATATTGGTCATGTAGGTCCCGGCACCGATGAACTCGACGTTCATGAGCGCCTGACAGCAATTAAAATGCGAGAGCAGGGCACCTTTTGGGCGGCCGGAGGTTCCCGATGTGAACATGAGAATTGCCGGGGCGTGTCGATCCACGTCGGCGATTAGCGGTTCGCTCGGTACGGGGCGCTGCCGGATCTCGCCGAGTGAGGTGTCCTGCGGGCCTCCGCGCTCATTGACTACTACCGCGGGCAGCTTGGTATTGAGTTCACGGATAAATGCCAATCGATCACTGTCGCAAAAAACCAATTTTGCCTTGCTGTCTTCGAGGCCCTGGATCAGTTCTTGCGCTTTACCCCAGCTATTGAGCGGTACGGCTACAGCACCGATGGTCACGGTAGCGACAAAGGCAATAAGCCACTCGGGGCGATTTCGCATGGCAATAGCGATGGGGTCACCCTTTTGTATCTGAGCTTCATTAACGAGCCAGTCGCAGGCCTGGTCGACGGCTTTATAGAACTCGCCAACCGTCCAATCCTCACCCTGATACTGCAAAAACAGATTGGCGTCGTGGTTGCGGCCGGCGGCGAGAAAGGCGCCCAAGCTGCTTTCCGCATTTTTGAATGCTCTGAGAGGAACTCCCGCTACCTTTACCGTTTCGACTTCAAACGGCGCCGCGGGCGCGGTCAGCTGGGCCACAGCATCGAAATAGGGTTTTGTGAAATCACTCATGTACGGTACATCGATTGTGTTTCTATTGACTCTAAACCAACTGCTGGGGCTGGCACAGCCTCTGTGTTAGCCCCATAGTCTGATCAGCCTATCGTGCCAGAGGCTCTGTGATTGCAGTAAAGTATGGCTTCGATAATGTGCCGGTATACCACCATGCGAGATGCGTTATGCAAACCCAGTTGACCGAGCTACTTGGCTGTCGTTACCCCGTTATTCAGACGGCCATGGGTTGGGTGGCAGACGCGCGCCTCGTTGCAGCAACCGGGAATGCCGGCGGTTTTGGGTTCCTTGCCGGTGCTGTCATGACGACCGAAGAAATCGAGCAGGGCATCCTTGACATCAAAGCGGCGTCCGATGCGCCGTTTGGGGTCAATTTCCATATGTATGTGCCGCATGCAGAACAGATAGTTGATCTTTGTATTGAACATCAGGTGCGCGCCGTGAGTTACTCGCGCTCCCCCTCAGTAGCGACCGTTGAGCGATTGAAGACGGCGGGTATTGTGTGTATCCCGACGGTTGGTGCTAAACGCCACGCCGTTAAGGCCGTCGAAATGGGCGCCGATGCGGTGGTCATACAGGGCGGAGAGGGCGGTGGTCACACCGGATCGGTTGCGACATCGATTCTTCTTCCCCAGGTGCGCGATGCGATTGACGTCCCAATCGCGGCAGCCGGCGGATTTCGCGACGGGCGAGGCCTTGTTGCCGCATTGGCGATGGGTGCCGATGGTATTGCCATGGGCACGAGATTCTTGCTGACACAGGAGTCTCCGGTTCCTGAGGCGACAAAATTGATTTACCTGCGCACGCCGCCGGAGAAAATTGTCGTCAGCACGCGGTTGGATGGTTTGCCTCAGCGCATGATTGCGAACGAGTATCTCGATCGGCTGATTCGAGCCTCGCAGCTGGGCTTGCTCGTGCGGGCGGTGAAAAACGGACTGGCATTCAGCCGCATGACGGGAGGCTCACTCATAGCCACCCTAGGTGGGGCCTGGAAGATGTACCGTTCTGGCGACTTGTCGTTCGGCCAGACACTCATGGCCGCCAATTCACCCATGATGATTCAGGAAGCCATGGTGAAAGGGAATCCGCACGACGGTATTTTGCCCTCGGGGCAAGTCGCTGGACTGATTGATGATTTACCGACGGTTGCAGAGTTGGTCGCAACCATCGTGTCGGATGCAGAAACAGCTGCCCGTTCGATACAGACCACGGTTTGCACAACCTCAAACTCAGATTAAGGACAGGTTTATGGCTTTCAGCTCATCAGTTGACGCAGGTATTGCAGAGGTTGTCTTTAATAAACCGCCCGTAAATGCCTTTAACAGTGCTGAATGGGCGGGTATCGCCTCGGAAATTAAGGCTTTGGGTTCCCGGCGCGACGTCCACGTCATTATCGTTCGCGCAGAGGGCAAGGGCTTCTGCGCTGGTGTCGATATTAAAGAGCTGGGCGCAGATCCCAACATGATTGTTCCGGTCAACAAGGGCAACTACGACACTTTTGAGGCCATTCACCGCAATCCGAAGCCCGTGATTGTTGCACTGCATGGCTTCGTTCTGGGCGGCGGTATAGGCATTGCAGGCGCCGCGGACATCATTGTGGCGTCCGAATGCGCTTCTTTCGGCGTACCCGAAGTCGATCGCGGCGCCATGGGAGGCGGTGCGCACTTGCAGCGCATGTTCCCCGTTCAAAAGGTCCGCTACATGTACTTTACCGGTGAGTTTATTGATGCCAACGAGGCTCATCGCTTGGGCGCCGTAGAGCGTGTGGTGCCGAGAGATCAGCTCGTGGAGACAGCGCGATCCATCGCGACAAAGATAGCCAAGAAGAGCCCTATCATGATTTCCCTGGCCAAAGAGGCGCTCAACGGCATTGAAGATGGCAATCTCGAGGACAAATATCGCAGCGAGCAGGGCTTTACCCTTGAGGCCTATCGTCATCAGGACTCGCAGGAAGCGCGCGATGCATTTAATCAAAAACGAGATGCAGAATTCGATTAATAAATTAATTAAAACAATACTTTAAAAGTAAAATAATAAGTAATTTATAAGGATTTATTTGACATGATTGACTACGAAATAGCTAAGAAAGCGTGCGAAACCTATGTGCGCTCACTCGAAAACAGTGACCTGGAGACGCTGCTCGAGCTGTTTGCTGATGACGCCTCCATCGAGGACCCCGTGGGCACCGATTTGCGTGAGGGAAAGGATGTCTTGCGTGCCTTTTACAGCGAGGCCTGCCAGGGTGTTGCCAAAGCGAGCTTATCTGGCAATCCCCGCCTAGCCGGTAACGAGGTCGCCTTTCCCTTCAACGTCATAGCGGGTGCGCCCGGTGAAGAAATCGTTATCAACATCGTTGATGTTTTTCGCTTCAACGATGAAGGCAAGGTGGTATCGATGCGAGCATTTTGGGGACCCGATAACATCAGCCCAGCGGCAGGTTGATCGACCCACGCGCTCTCGTCATAGGCGTTTGCGGTTGGTAGACCACACTGTCTACACGGTAGGCGACTATGACTCGCATCTCTAGCGTCGAAACGTGCCTGCAGGCCGAGACCGGTGTGTCGTAAAAATATTGTGCGAGGTAGGCCAATCAATTTCTTGATCGGTTTGCCCCTACCGCCCAAGGTTAAGAACGTTACGGGGGCTCAGGCGCGTTGGCGATTGCATTCAAAGCTGAGGTATTCAATGTCTAGAAGCGTTTTAAATCGGCCATTCTTGAGCATAGCTACCGTTGGCTTGTCACTGTTCACACCTGGATTTTTGGCCACGACGGTATCTGCCGACGAACCGATGACTATCGCAGAGACACGGACTAATGCGCGAACTGCGGGAGGTGAATTCATCTCTTGGCTTGAGCATAGAATCGATGATGAGGATATCAACGGCGATGTTCCAATCCGCGGTGGCGACGGCATCGCTATTGGTGACATCGACGGGGATGGCATGGAGGATTTGATAACCGTCTATGAGGACTCAAATCACATTCGCATTGCCTTCTCTAACGGGCCCTCCGGTAAATGGTCACTTCGAACCATCGCAGAGGGAAAATGGGCTGGCGCTGTCGAGGACGTTGCACTCATTGATTTAAACGGTGATGGCTATCTTGATGTGGTTGCGGCCTGTGAGGACGCTCATCTTTTATATCTGCAGAACCCGGGAGAGACAGCGCGAGCCGGTAAATGGAAGGCATTAATTCCGGAGTTCAGTCGCGGACGCGGGTCGTGGCTGAGAGTATTTGCGACAGATATCGATGGCGATGGTCGCGGCGAGCTCACAGCTGCCAACAAAGGCACTGCGGACGTTGTGCGACTCGATGCAGGGGATGCAGACAATGGTGCAACCTCTCTGATTCGCGTTGTGGGTAATCCGCTCGAATCATCGAGTTGGAGAGAGACTGTGCTGTATCAGGAAGGCGTGCCTAATACGGCGTTACCGGTCGATATTGATGGCGACGGTGATATGGATGTGATCGCTGCGAAGCGCGTTCGTCAGCAAATTGTGATGATTGAGAACCAGGGAGAAGGCGTACGGGGCGAGCTGAGAATGCAGGCTAAGCCTGTTCAGATTACTCCAGGTTTCGACGCGCCGTTAGGCTGGCGCGGGCTGAGCAACGCGTTTCATGCCGATACAGCGGATATCAACAATGACGGACGTCTGGATCTTATCGTCAATGTACTTGAGCTTGCTGATGATTCGAGTTTTCGTCATGCGGGCTTAGGATGGCTTATGCAAGGTGAAAGCTTGGATGATCCATGGGTATTTCACCGTATAGGTAATACCTTGCCTGACTGGGTGATTGGCATTCATGTCACGGATATTGACGGCGATGGTGATCAAGATGTGGTTACGGGTGGTTACTCCGGCATCAACATTATCGAAGGTGCTTACTCAGGTGCGTCCCGAGACTTTGACGACCCCTCGGTGACATCGGCGTCTTCCGTGGGTCGGATTAGCTGGTTCAAAAATCCAGGAAGTGTTGATGAGACATGGTCACGCCATGATGTGTCGCGTCGGGTCAGAGGGATGTTCGATATGTATGTCTCGCGTGATCTGGATGGAGATGGAGACATGGATCTCATATCGACGCGCGGCAACAGCGGCGAATACGATGGCGTGTTTTGGCTCGAGCAGGTTCGCAGCAAAACGTCTGGTCCCAGCTTCACCCCTTCGCGGGATGCCGAAAGTCGTCCCCTGCCTTTGCCACCGGCTAATTGGCTGGAACTATACGATCGAAGAAAAACCTACATTGCACCCAACAAGGTTAGCGATACACCTTGATCAAGCTAGGGACTCGGGATTTAAAACCCGGGCCTCCCAAATCACAACACTCATGTTGCCAGTCGTCGCTAACTGAAATGTGCCACCTGCTTTTTCCAGCGCTCAAAGTCCTGTGACACTGATCCGCGGACTCGTCCACAAATTTTCGATACGCAGCACCAATAATGCGCAAGGGTAGTGGTCCTGCATTGATTTCACGTGCCTTTGCTGAAGGCGTTTTGGGATATGGACTTTTTTGGTGGTGAAGAGGATCGCCCGCCCTGGTCAGAGCTAACCGAGCCTAACGTGGGCTCGCGTTAAATGGGGCAGGCAAAGCCATCCCAGTGTGTGTTAAGAGTACGTCACCACACTCTTGAGTAGCAGACTCACCAGCATCGACTGACGCGAGACACCGGTTTTGGCAAAAATCGACCGAAGCTGTGCGCGCGCCGTGTTCCGGGCAATACCCAGTGCGGCTGCGGCCTGATCGAGATTGGCGCCTTCGGCCAGCAACTTGGATAGTGCGACCTCTGCTTTTGTAAGCCCATAGAGCGACATCAAGATACGCGTTTCAATCTGGAAACTGCGCTCAGGCTCATTAATAAACACAATCATGTGCGGTGTGTGCCCTGGTTCGACTGTTTTGTCGATCATCATGGGCTTGAGTAAAATTTCCAAATCGGCCTTTCCCGAGGGGCGTTCTACCGACAGCGCGTTAGTAGGCGCAGGGTCCTGATTGCGCTGAGCAACAACGATAGCCTCGATAAAACCATTCAGCTTCGCGCGGGCTGAGGGGCTTTCCAGGTGGAGTTGGTCGTTGATCACCGACAGTCCGTCTTTATCGCGTATCAACTGATCAGCCACCGCGTTTCTGGAGACGATTTTCCCGCGCTCATCAAGTGTCACAACCCCCACTGACTGTTTTGCAATCGTAGAGCTGTAAAGTTTTCGCTCCTTATCGATTTGGATCAGCTGCATGCCATTGGCAACCGCGCGTTGGATATGATTGGCCAGCATTTCGAGGAATTCGCGTTCCTGCTTCCCAAAGTTTTCTGCAGTCTTGGGTCGACAGAAGCGAACGCTAAACCTCAGGCCGTTGGCGTTTCTTAGGTCTACCCCAATCATGTGGTAAATATCGATTGGCGCCATACAGTATTTGTAGAGTTCGGTTCGCTCGAGCGTTCGATAGGGCACACACTCGTCTAAGGAGACCACCTTACCCCAGGGCAAGTTGGTCATGAGGTTAGAGGTGTAGTAGCGGTCGGTATACGGATTGTTGTGATCGTCGACGAACGTCTTTGCCAGAGCTTCGCAGGAGACGAACAATAGGCCTCCATCGTCGCCCTGCGGTTCACGCATGGTGATCGACGCAAAGTTTGAATCAATCATCCGACGAGTCTCTGCAAGAAACGCACTGTAAGGGTCCTCTTCGATGTGTCCATCGTAAAGGAAGCCAATGAGCTTCGAGAGTTCTGTGATATTCGGTTGATTCATAGGGCTAGGTACAGACATCCCGCTTCCGCGTTTCAGCTAACTAGTTATCAGAAAGTCCAGATTTCGTCCAGACTTAGCGTGTCTGAGCGGCCATTTCGATCGCTATTTCCTCAATCAGATCTTCCTGGCCACCCACGGTTTTTCGGCGCGCCATTTCGAGCAGAATCTCATGAGAGGGCACGCCGTATTTTTCTTGTGCTCGTTTAGCGAACAGAAGAAAGGACGAGTAGGCGCCGGCATAGCCCAGTACCAGCGCATCCCGGCTCAGTCGGACGGGTTCGTCCATGATCGGTAGGACATGGTCCTCTGCCGCGTCGGCCAGTTTGAAAATGTCGACGCCGGTGACCGCACCCATTCGCTCAAGCACCGCAGCCATCGCCTCTAGCGGGGTATTGCCGGCGCCTGCACCGAGTCCTGCTGCAGAGCCGTCAATACGGTTAGCCCCTGCTGCAATCGCCGCTAGCGAATTCGCAACGCCCATCGCGAGATTGTGATGCCCGTGAAACCCGACTTCTGTGTCGCTCTTGAGCCTCTGCTTGAGAAGGGCGATGCGATCTGTGACGTCTTGCGGCAGCATATAACCCGCAGAGTCGGTGCAGTAAATGCAATTAGCACCGTAAGACTCCATAAGCAGCGCCTGTTCCACCAAGGCGTCCTCGGAAATCATGTGTGCCATCATGAGGAATCCGACGGTATCCAGACCCAAGTCACGACTGAGATTAATGTGCTGGCGCGAGACGTTGGCTTCAGTGCAATGGGTTGCCACGCGAATCGTTTTCACGCCGCAGTCTGCTGCCATCCTCAGGTGATCGACCGTACCAATGCCTGGAAGCAGTAATGCCGAGATTGCAGAGTGCTCGACACGCTCGACCACGGCGCGTAAGTAGGTCTCATCGCTTGCCGCCGGAAAACCGTAGTTAACCGAGGCGCCACCCAGCCCATCACCATGGGTCACTTCAATCAGAGGCACGCCTGCCGCATCAAGCGCGCCGGCGATATCGACCATTTCATCGACGGTAATCTGGTGCTGCTTGGGATGCATGCCATCGCGAAGGCACATGTCGTGCAACGTAATATGTCGGCCTTCAAAATTCATAGACTACTCCTCGAGCTTTGTCGTCGCTGAGCTATCATTTCTGCGGTGCGCAGGCCTGCGGCCGTCATAATATCGAGGTTGCCCGCGTACTTAGGCAAAAAGTCACCGAGCCCTTCGACCTCCACTGAGATGGTCACTCGATGACCGTCAATAATGGGCGCGTTCTTGAGCCTGTACCCTGGAACGTAGCGCTGAACGTCGGTCACCATAGCGGCAATCGAGGTTCGAATATCGGTCTCGTTCGGGGCCTCTTTGGTTAGGCAATGGATCGTGTCGCGCATGACAAGCGGCGGCTCGGCGGGGTTAATCACAATAATGGCTTTACCCTCATCAGCGCCGCCAATTTTTTCGATCGCCGATGACGTTGTTCGCGTGAATTCGTCAATGTTATCGCGCGTGCCCATACCGACGGACTTTGATGCCACAGTAGCAACGATCTCGGCGTAGCTCACTGGCTGCACACGACTGACGGCTGCCACCATCGGAATCGTTGCTTGCCCTCCACACGTGACCATATTGACGTTTTGAGTGGGGCCCCGATCGAGTAGCGCCTGTAAGTTAACCGGCGGTATACAAAAGGGACCGATTGCAGCAGGCGTGAGGTCGATCATCATGGCGCCCAGCGCGGTGACTTTGCGACTGTTTTCAGCGTGTACGTAGGCTGACGTTGCATCAAATACGAAATCTACGGGGTCTGCCGAAAATCCAGCAACCAGACCATCGACCCCCTCCGTTGTGGTCCGCAGGCCAAGCGCGCGCGCGCGCTGAATACCCGCTGAATCTTCAATTCCCACCATCCACGTCGCTTCGATGAAGTCGCTGCGCTGACACTTCATCAACAGATCAGTCCCAATATTTCCTGGGCCGATGATCGCTGCTTTGGCTTTAGTCGTCATACGTCACCTTCATTAAATGAATTGACAGCTGACGCTGCACTCATCAAAGCCGTCGCCCGTCATCAGCAAATGCATTGCATCACCCTGATGAACGGGTTCGAGGGGCACCAGAGAGCCTGACAAAATAACCTCGCCGGCTTCCAGATCGATACCATAGGCGCCCAGCGTATTGGCAAGCCAGGCGACGGCGGTCAATGGATTACCTTGAACGGCACTGCCCATGCCTGAACTCAACTGCTCCCCGTTTTTTGTCACATCAATACGAATATTGGGGAGATCAAGCTGTCGTGGGTCGAGCTCCGCATCGCCAAGAACATACACACCGCAACTGGCGTTATCAGCAATGGTGTCTTGGATAGCGATT
>CAYVQI010000067.1:0-8181 GCA_964454155.1 uncultured Alteromonadaceae bacterium
GTGCGCTCATGTTGGCGCCCGCGCTCATCCTTTCACCTTACTTTGGTGTTCAGTCCGATCGTACGAATCCCCGTCACGCCTTGATCGCATCGATGCTGATTCACGGGGTAATTGGCGTTGTTGGCGCAGCAACAACATTTCTGGGGTTGTTCAATACAATGACCTTGTTGCTCCTTGCTCTCGCATTGGGCTCGGTGTCGGCTATGCACAGTCCCATGCGACTGGCGTTGGTCCCTCTTCTAGTCCCCCGTACCGCACTCCCCAGTGCGGTCGGACTGACGGCCATGTCATTTAACATTGCACGTATCGTGGGGCCCGCCATTTGCGCTGTAATTATTGCGAAATTAGGGGTGGGTTGGGCGTGGGCGAGCGCCGTCATTATATTTACTGTCGCCGGCAGTATTTTGACAAGTTTACGAGGGGTCGGCACGCGCGAGATTCGACCGAGAAAGAGTATTAATCGAGAGTTTATTGAGGGTATTCACTACGTTCGCCGCAACGCGGCCATTCTTTTGATTTTAAGTTCTACGGTGATTAATGGCCTTCTGGGACGCAGTCTTATCGAACTGCTGCCGGCGGTATCTGGCCGTCTACTGATCGGCGGCCCGACGGAGCTTGCATGGCTGACCGCCGCAGCCGGTGTAGGTGCTGTTATGGGCGGGTTGCTCATGAGCAGACAGCGCGCTCACGTCGATTGGCTATATACGCTCATTCTAATCGCGTTAATCAGTGCTGTAACGTTACTGGCCACGTTGGCATGGCTGGAATCTTTGACCCTACTTGCCGGGATGATCGGATGTCTGAGTTTCGTCACCACGGTGGCAGGAACGGGCTGTCAAACGTTGACCCAATTGGTTGTGGATGAACGCTATCACGGTCGTGTGATGAGCTTGTGGTCAATGACGATGATGGCGTCCCCGGCACTGGGTGCGGCGACAAACGGGGCAGTCGCAGAATGGTTTGGGTTTGTCCCTGCATTTAGTGTCGCATCAGCCGTGGGTCTGCTGGCTGTTGGTGGGCTCTATCTGCGTCGTCGGGTTATTGCAGAGCCAGAGGCAATCGAGACGACAAGCGATTCGAGGTAATCCCAACAATCGCCCGGCATGAATCCCTTTGCACTGCCGTCTGCCGCAAAGTTTAAACTTAAGCACTCTTCTAAGCTTTTGCGGTCGTGACGCGCCAGCGCCTGTTGCATTAAATTAAGCCGACTCCTCCAGACACCCAGGCGGTCTAGTGCAGTACTGGGCGCTGCGCCCTTTCGAACCAGGGAATCAGCATCAATCAGCAGTCTTAATTCTTTCGATACGGGCCATAGAATCGCAGGGACAGCATTACCTTCAGCTTTGAGGCCTCTGAGTGCCCGCAGAGCACCTTTGGCATCGCCTGAAAGCGCCGCATCGACCATGACGAATGCGTTGTATCGCGCGCTGTCGCCCACGGATTGCGCGACTTGCTCAGCGGTGATGTGCTTATCGCTGGCAAGTAGTGTGAGCTTCTCTATTTCTTGGGCGGCAGCAAGCGCATTGCCCTCTACTCGCTCCGCCAGCAGAGACACGGCCTCCCGATCACAGTTCAAGCCCAGGCGCCTGATTCGCTGCTCGATCCAGGAGGGCATTTCGCGCGCGCTGATAGGCCACACGGTCACAACTGAGCCGTTTTTGTCGAGCGCGGTGTACCACTTCGCGCGCTGCGACTGCTTGTCTATTTTACCGGCAACAACCAGTAGGACGTTGTCGCTACCCAGCGCCAAGTACTCCTGCAGAACTTTACTGCCCTCAGCGCCGGGCTTGCCACTGTCGACTTGTATTTCAATCAACTTGCGGTCTGCAAAAAGCGACATCGAACTCGCACTGTGAATTAAGCTCTGCCAGCCATCCTTATCAGCCGCATTGATACGTTCGCGCTCAACGCAGCCCGCAGCGCGCGCGGCGGCTCTAATGGCGTCGGTACATTCTTGAATAATCAGTGGCTCGGCACCCGTGACCAAGTAGCAGGGGGCAACACCTTGTTTGAGGTGTTGCTCGAGCTGTTCAGGTCTGACTTGCATGGTGTGCTGCGATTGCGTAATTCAAGCGTCGAGTAAGCGCTGCGACTAAGACGGTGCGAAGCTCTTCTTGGAGTAGTCGTAACTCTTCCGTTTTACCCACCACGTTCAGCGGGTCATTGAGCATTTGGTCAACCACCGTAACGGTTTCGTCTTCGATGAGCCATTCTCCATTGAGCCTGAGTGAGAACACGACACTTGCTTGGAGTTCGATCTCTGCAGCGCGGGCTCTGGCTGTAAGCGAGAGACTGCGCTGCTCAAACGTCTCAAGATCAACGTACAGAATAAGACCTGCGTCGGTGGTCGATGACAAGGATGCTCCCTGCCGCTGTAATGCATTCCTGAGTTGTCCTGAAAATTCACTGCTGGGTGCCGCGCTGACGAGCACAACAGGGTAGCGACTCAGGGTTTCAGCGCCATCGCTCTGACCTCTTAACTCAAACCCACAAGCCACCAATGAAGTTGCAAGTAGAACACTTGCAACGGCGTTAAGTACTGAGCGACGACGTTTAGTTAGCGACCACATTAACAAGCTTCCCTGGCACGACGATAACCTTTCGGACCGTTAGACCTTCGGTGAACCGCAGCACATTCTCGTGTTCGAGTGCCGTCGTTTCGATAACATCTTTGCCGGCATCCGCCGAAACGGATAGTTTGGCGCGTACCTTGCCGTTAACTTGAACAACAATTTCAATTTCATCACGCGTAAGCGCATTTTCGTCCAGTAAAGGCCACGAGGCAGTCAGCAGGCTATTGCCGGTCAGCTCAGCGTAAAGCACCTGACTGATGTGGGGCACAATGGGTGCCAGTAACAAAACAGCCGCTGTGAGTCCCTCATCAACCACAGCGACGTCCTCAGCGGCGTCACCAATGTGTCTGCTGAGCTCGTTACAAAGCTCCATGACTGCGGCGACCGCGGTATTAAAGGTTTGGCGTCGACCGTAATCATCACTGACTTTGGCAATGGTTTCGTGAGTCTTTCTGCGAATATTTTTCTGAGCTTTGCTCAGCGATACAACGGTAAGATCAATCGCCTGCGCACTGACCTGACGGTCTTGCACCAGACGCCACAGACGCTTCAAGAAACGATAAGAGCCGTCAACGCCTGCGTCTGACCACTCGAGGGACTGTTCTGGGGGCGCTGCAAACATACTGAACAGACGCACTGTGTCCGCGCCGTAACGATCGATGAGCGCCTGAGGATCAACCGTATTGCCTTTAGACTTTGACATCTTAGCGCCGTCTTTCAGCACCATCCCTTGCGTGAGTAACCGCTCAAAAGGCTCATCAGAGTCGACCAAGCCCTCATCTCGAAGCAGTTTATGGAAGAACCGCGCGTAAAGTAGGTGCAAGATGGCGTGCTCAATCCCGCCCACGTATTGGTCGACCGGTAACCAGTAATTAGCCGCCTCAGGGTCGAGCATTCCGTCTTCAAAATCGGGACAGGTGAAGCGGGCGTAGTACCAAGACGACTGCATAAAGGTATCGAACGTGTCGGTCTCGCGTTCGTAGACCTGCCCATCGAGCTCGAATTGACGCCAGCTCAGATCTGTTTTGATGGGCGACGAAACACCATCCATCACCACATCCTCAGGCAGCAACGACGGCAGTCGATCTGCTGGAATGGGAATTTCTCCGCCGTCTGGAAGATTGATCATTGGAATGGGCGTGCCCCAATAGCGTTGTCGCGAAACACCCCAGTCACGAAGTCGATACTGCGTAGTGACGTGACCTAACCCTTTTTGAGACAGCGCATCAGCGATCTGATCGAAGGCGTCTTCAAAGGACAGCCCAGTGTAGGTGCCCGAGGCGGTCAGTTTTCCTTTTGCGGTATGAGCTGCCTCTGAGACATTGGCAGGCTCTCCCTGCTCGTTGCAAATCACCGTGTTGATCGGCAGCCCATATTGGCGAGCGAACTCCCAGTCTCTGTCATCGTGTGCGGGAACTGCCATGACCGCACCGGAGCCGTAATCCATGAGCACGTAGTTGGCGACCCACACTGGGATGGGCTCCCCTGTTAGGGGGTGGTTTGCCACAAGACCGGTATCAAATCCTAACTTTTCCGCGCGCGCCATGTCCGCCTGCGCAACAGAGGACTTCTTACAGTCACTGATGAACGCGGCCAGCGCGGTGTTTGTTTTCGCAAGCTCTAAACTAATCGGGTGTTCCGCGGCAAGGCTGAGGTAGCTGACACCGAATAGGGTGTCGGGGCGTGTTGTGTAAACCTCTATTTTGTTGAGATCTGCTATGCGGTCGGTTAGTTCAAAGGCGAGCTCGACGCCCCGACTTTTCCCGATCCAATTGCGCTGCATAAGACGAACAGGCTCTGGCCAGCCGTCAAGTCGATCCAAATTCTCTAAAAGTTCGTCGGCGTAATGTGTGATTCGTATGAACCACTGGGGTATTTCACGTCGCTCGACCTCCGCGCCTGATCGCCACCCACGGCCGTCAATCACTTGTTCATTGGCAAGTACGGTCTGGTCGACGGGATCCCAGTTGACTGTCGACATCTTTTTATAGACCAATCCCTTGTCATGCAGTCGCGTAAAAAACCATTGCTCCCATCGATAATACTCGGGCGAGCAGGTGGTGAGTTCTCGATCCCAATCGTAGGCGAAGCCCAGTCGCTTAAGTTGCCTGCGCATTTCTGCAATATTGCTTTTTGTCCAATCAGCAGGCGCCACTTTTTTCTGTATGGCCGCATTTTCCGCCGGGAGTCCAAAGGCGTCCCATCCCATGGGCTGCAGGACATTCTTTCCCATCATGCGTTGATAGCGTGCGATCACATCTGCAATGGTGTAATTGCGCACGTGCCCCATGTGAAGCTTGCCGCTGGGGTAGGGGAACATTGCGAGGCAATAGAACTTTTCACGGTCGGGATCGATGCTTGCGGCGAACGTGCCGCTCGCCTCCCACGATGACTGAATTTCTACTTCAAGGTGTTCGGGTTGGTATTCGGGTGAGCTCATGGGGTACGACGTTGTCTGGTATCAAGTGGGGACGTCAGTGAGTTTATCAGCATCAGCGCCGATGTCGCTGAGCTTTTATGATGACAAAAGCCAAAAAAAGCAGGCTTATTAGTAATGCGGGCCAATTTCCAAGCTGCGCATAGGGTGTCAATCCGGTGCGTGGCTGTACCTGCGCGCGTAACGTGTCTCGTTCGAACTGTGGCAGTTGGGCAGCGACATCGCCATTGAAGTCGACGAGGGCCGTAATGCCATTATTGGCACCTCGCACCAATGGCTTTTGGAGTTCAAGTGCCCTGTAGCGAGCCATTTGAAAGTGCTGATGTGGTCCATGGCTGGTTCCAAACCACGCATCATTGGAGATGGTAATTAAGATGTTTGATTCCTTTGACCCCCGTGCGACAAAGTCGGGATAAACAATCTCATAACAAATAAACGGCGCTAACGGGCCCACGACGGTGTTCAGTCGTTGATGTCTCGAATCGCCGACAGAAAAATTAGACATTGGCATATCAAAAAACGAAATAAGGCCTCTGAGCTGAGACTCCCAAGGCACAAATTCACCAAACGGGACAAGTTTTTGCTTGTTGTAAGTCTCGAGGTCATCTCCAATTGCAACGATACTGTTGAAGCGCTGACCGGCTGCACGAGTGGGCATTCCCGTAATAATAGTGGCGCCATTTTCTGTGGCCAATTCGCGAAGCTGAGTGATGTATCCGGGGGCTTGATCGAAGTAAAACGGCAGGGCGCCCTCTGGCCAGACGACCAGGTCTGCCAATGCAGCGTGTGTCACTGCGTGATCGTAAAAGTCGCTAAGGAAGCGCTGCGCGTTGCGTCGATCCCAATTTTCTTTAATGCCGATATTGGGTTGATAGATCGCGACACTGTTTTCTGCCCCGAGTTTTTGAGTCCACTCAACGGTCTTTATCAGAAGCCCGCTGGACATAATGATCAAGAGCCACAACCCCAAATACGCAGCGCTGCGTCTCGTTTTAACGGTAAGCGCCTCAGCAATAGCGCAGGCAGTACTCACCAAAATAAGCGAGACACCCAACACGCCAAGGACAGGTGCCCAGCCCTCGATCGGTGTGTCGATTGCTGCGTACCCAATGAATAACCACGGGAAGCCGGTCAGGAACCATGTTCGAACCCACTCAAATACGACCCAAAGCGCGGTAAATAGTGCAACTCGTGATAACGCGTCACGAGGCTGGACGGCGCAAAATAGGGCGGTCTGGACACCTGTGAGGAGCGCTAGCCCACTACAAAAAATACCGGTCAAGGCGGCGGCTAGGCCAACAGGTGCCTGACCGTAAATATGGATGCTGACGTAGACCCAAGAAACACCGGCGCCGAAAAATCCGACACCATAAATCCAGCCTAATAACGCACCTTGACGCCAGCCCTGACCTTGAATGGCTAAGAATAGGCATCCGACGCTTGCGATCGATGCAAGTTTAAGATCAAAGGGCGACAGCCCGAGCGTAAAGGCGAGGCCCGCGACCAGGCAAAGCAGGGCACGTTGAACAAAGTGCTTCGTCGCCACTCGTTACTCTGTGTGTAATACGGTCACGCGTAAGCTGTTGAGCTTGCGCTGGTCTGAGTTAATCACTCGAAATTCAAAGCGATCAAGGGTAATGATTTCATTGCGTGCCGGGAGGCGACCAAACGCTTGTAGCACGAGGCCACCGACAGTATCGAATTCCTCGTCGCTGAATTCGACGCTAAAGGCCTCATTGAAGTCCGCAACGGGCGTCAGAGCCTGAACGAAAAAACTATCTTCAGTAAGCTTTCTGATTAGAATTTCTTCGTTCGAGTCCGTCTCGTCCTCGATCTCACCGACGATTTCCTCAAGGACGTCTTCAATGGTCACTAATCCTGCGACACCACCGTATTCGTCAATGACAATCGCCATATGGTTGCGCGCTTGTCTGAACTCTCGCAGTAACACGTTTAATCGTTTGCTCTCTGGAACAATGACTGAGGGTCGCAGCAAGGCTTGAATGTCAAAATTGGCCTCTGGATTGAGAACAAACCCGAGCAAGTCTTTTGCCAGCAGTATGCCGAGAATATCGTCAGTACCCTCTCCAACCACCGGGTAGCGCGAGTGTCCGGTGTGAATGATCTGAGGTAAAACCTCATCGACCGTCGCTTCTGCTCGAATCACAACCATCTGCGCGCGCGGAATCATGACATCGCGTGCCTGCATGTCGCCCACGATCATGGCGCCTTCCATGATCGTTTTTGCATCGGCGTCGATGACTTCATTGTCCGCGGCGAGTTGCAACAAACCCTCAAGATCAGCGCGTGTATAGGGCGTACCCGTCACCATTTGTGTCAGACGATCCAACCAAGACCTGTCGTCGTTGTCGCTATTTTTTGAATCTTGTGTATTCATCAGGGATTGAGTGTCTCAAGCATGGTAGGGGTTGGGAATAGCTAACGAGGCTAATTGTGCTACTTCGAGGGTTTCCATGATCGCAGCGTCGGCCTCTTCAATGTGGTCGTAACCCAGCAAGTGCAGGGTCCCGTGAATCGTCATGTGTGCCCAATGGTGAGCGTCGGGCTTTGCTTGCTCAGCAGCCTCCCGAGAAACCACTTCAGCACAGATGATTATGTCGCCCAGCAGCCCCGTTTTCGCTTGCAGTGCTGGCTCAACGGGGAATGAGAGCACATTGGTGTCCTTGGCCTTGCCTCGATACTGCATATTCAGTCGACTCATTTCCTCGCCCGTCACTAGCTGAATGCTGAGTTCTGGACTACTTGGAATATCCGCATGCGTGTGATTACCGTGTAACGCAGCGGCCACCCAGTTTTGAAACTCAGAGTCGCTGGGTGCTTCAATCTCGTTGCGGTCAATGTGAATACACACTTTCATCATCAGCGGTCTTTGTGTGACGAGTCCATTATCGCATCGTGCTCTTCGTAAGCATTGACCACGCGCTGAACCAGCGGGTGGCGCACCACATCTTTTTTGTTGAACCATGTGAATGAGGCGCCTTCGACACCTTCAAGCACTTGCGTTGCATGAATGAGTCCCGAGGGTTGGCCGCGCGGCAAATCGATCTGAGTCGCATCACCGGTGATCACAGCCGTCGAACCGAATCCCAACCGTGTGAGGAACATTTTCATCTGTTCGCGCGTGGTGTTTTGCGCTTCATCGAGAATGAT
>CAYVQI010000067.1:8281-11296 GCA_964454155.1 uncultured Alteromonadaceae bacterium
GTGCCTGTCGTCACGTCGCGATAAAGCTTTTTCAGCAGTCGCTCCGCGGATACCCGCGCCGCATCAGGCCCCGAGATTCGAATCTGGTTGCCTCGATTACTGATTGAGACGCGCAGTCGATCCTCAATGAGCTTGAAATGCGTGTTGAGATGCCCACAAAGCAGGGCTACGTGCTTCGCGTCTTCAGGTTCGAGGGAGAATGAAGAGGATGTTATGTCCTCCCGACTGTCGGGCTCGGGGGGTGTCGGGTCAATGTCCAAGGGCTGTTTGGCCGCTCGTATCACAATGGGCCGGTGAAGATACCGGTCTGAGTCCGCTTGTCAACTGACAATCACCCCTCTCAAAGAGTTTGGAAGGGCGTCAACGATTTCGACGGTTGCAAATTCGCCAATCATTTCGTGGTCAAGACAGGAAAAATTAACGACCCTATTGTTTTCCGTGCGCCCCGCCAGTTGGCCTGGGTCCTTCTTTGAGACACCGGTAATCAAAATGCGCTGAGTGGTGCCGACCATGTGTCGACTAATTGCCATGGCTTGCTGGTTGATGCGTGTCTGCAACAACTGCAGTCGTTGCTTTTTTGTCGCCTCCGACGTGTTGTCAGTCAAGTCTGAGGCAGGGGTGCCGGGCCGCGCGCTATAGATAAAGCTAAAGGACATGTCAAAGCCCACGTCATCGATCAACTTCATGGTGTCCAAAAAGTCTTGCTCGGACTCACCTGGGAAACCCACTATGAAGTCTGAGGACAATGAAATGTTGGGGCGGATGGCTCTCAAGGCGCGAATTTTCGACTTGTATTCGATGGCCGTATGGCCTCTTTTCATTGCCATCAGAATACGATCCGACCCACTTTGGACCGGAAGATGGAGGTGATCGACAAGTGCTGGAATATCGCGGTAGCACTCGATCAAGGCATCGCTAAATTCCACCGGGTGTGATGTTGTGTAGCGAATCCGCTCGATACCTGAAACAAGATTGACCAGTCCCAGCAGCTCTGCAAAGTCTACGGTCTCTGCGAGGTGGTTCTGCCCGCGGTAAGCGTTGACGTTCTGTCCCAATAAGTTGACTTCTTTGACGCCTGCGCTGGCAAGGTGAGCCACTTCCGCGATGACATCGTCAACCGGCCGGGAAACTTCTTCCCCACGCGTGTAGGGGACGACGCAAAATGTACAGTATTTGCTGCACCCCTCCATAATCGAGACAAATGCTGTTGCGCCGTCACTTGACGGTTGTGGCAGCCGGTCAAATTTCTCGATCTCAGGGAATGAAATATCGACCACAGCACTGTCCCGCTCGTTCCGGGTCTCGAGCATTTCTGGCAGTCTGTGGAGCGTTTGGGGTCCGAAGATAAGGTCGACAAATGGCGCTCGTTTGCTGATCGCCTCGCCTTCTTGACTGGCCACGCAGCCACCGACACCAATGACCACCTCCGGGCGTTTCGCTTTTAGCGCGCGCCACCGACCCAGCTGATGGAATACTTTTTCTTGTGCTTTTTCGCGAATAGAACAGGTGTTGAGCAGCAGTACGTCAGCTTCCTCTGCGTTCTCTGTGCGCTCCATGCCATGGCTTTCGCGCAGCAGATCGCCCATTCGAGCGGAGTCGTACTCGTTCATCTGGCAGCCGTGTGTCTGGATAAAAACTTTAGATCGGGTTGGAGTGCTCAATTCTGTGTGCTCGATGGTCGGACAAGTCGGCATTATACCCGCGTTATACGAGAAAAGGCGGTCAGCAGGCACTGTAGAATTTTGGCAAAAGTGGTAGCATCGCCAGCCCAACAAGGAGCAGTCCAAAGCGCATGTCAAACCAGCCCGTGTACAAAATCATTTTCCACAATGGGAAAGAGATCTTTGAGGTTTTTGCGAAGCACATTTATCAGAGCGATATGTGGGGTTTTGTCGAAATTGAAGAGCTCCTCTTTGGTGAACGTTCTGCCATTTTGGTTGATCCGGGTGAAGAGAAACTTAAATCAGAGTTTTTGGGCGTTAAACGTAGTTATATTCCGATGCAGTCTATCGTTCGAATCGACGAAGTTGAGAAGCAAGGGTCCGCAAAAATCAGTGAAGGGAGCGATTCCGGCAAAATCGCAACCTTCCCGTTGAAACCGCCAGCGTCTTCGATTGCCTCTTCTGACGATTAATCGTCCGCCACGCGTGCGGTGATCAGTGCGCGAGTGGGTGCCGGATGGCCCTCCACCGTTTTAGTGGGATCGTTTGGGTCTAGGAAGTTGGCGAGTGAAAAAAATGTCATCCAGTCGGTCGATCGCTGTTCATCAACAGTGGTCTGACTCACATCCAAAAGCGCGATATCGACAAAGCCGACTTTGCCCATCCAGCTCATCAGCGCCTCAGGGCTCGGCAGAAACCAGACATTACCCATACGTGCGTATCTCCCCGGCGGCACAAACACAGTGTCTTCATCGCCCGAAACGACTAATGTCTCCAGTACCAGCTGCCCACCGGGTTTAAGTGTATCGCGCAGGTCCGTGAGGTGATCTATCGGCGCTCGTCGGTGGTACAGGACGCCCATTGAAAATGTGGTATCGAAAGCGCGTAATTTTGCCGGCAGTTGCTCAAGTGTCAGCGGTAGGACGTGGACTTCAGGCGATTGGATGTAGGTTTGAAGTGCTTTGAACTGCAAAACGAACAAGGGTGTGGGATCTATACCAATGACTTCACTTGCTCCTGCTCCTTTCATTCGCCAGCAGTGATAGCCACTGCCGCAGCCGACATCGAGTACTCGGCGGCCGTCTAACGGGTCAATCACATCCTTTAACCGGTCCCACTTAAAGTCCGATCGCCACTCGGTATCAATATCGATGCTGAACAGGGAGAAGGGCCCCTTGCGCCATGGATGTAGACCGCGTAGCGCTATTTCGAGAGCGCTACGTTGCTCGGCTGAAATAGTGCCGGTAACGGCGATGCTGGACGCATTAAGTTCCGTTGACTCTGCCTTGAGTTCTGGCAAAGACGCGAGTGACGCGCGCCATCGGGGTAGATCACCAAACCGACTCTCAGCCAT
>CAYVQI010000068.1:0-11296 GCA_964454155.1 uncultured Alteromonadaceae bacterium
GCGGGTCGGGTGTCCAGCCTCATCGACAAAATCCAGGGTCAGGACCGAATGCCCCTTACCGGGCAGAGTGACTTCCTGGACTCGTGTCGTTCCGTCATCATTAAACGCTCGTTTGATGCACTCTGACTTTGCCGCAGTGCACAGGGGGTCGCCCTCAAATCGTAAAACCTGCATAGGGCCTTTGGCATCCAGCGCGGCACGACTGTGCTCCACCTCTTCGGGAGTCATGTGCAATGCACCTTGCCTAAAAAAAGGCATCGCGGGTTGAGAGGCGACGGCGGCAAGGACACTGTCGTCTCCGATCAGGCTGATTGCAAAGTTACCGGTCAAGCACATGCCAATAACGCCAACGCCCTCGCATTGACGCTCATCTCGCACCTCTCGGCAGAGCGCTCTCAGCCAGTCGACAATAGGGCTTGATCGGTCACTGGCAAGCAATCGAAATTCTTTCCTGAGGCACATGACTCGCGCGAGATTGCCCGCAATCGAGGTCTTTCCAACGGGACCAAAAAGATGGGGTAAAATAACTTCAAATCCCGCGCAAATGAGTCGATCAGCCAGAGCCAAGGTTTCCTGGCCAATGCCGGGAAGCTCTTGAATGAGCACAACCGGCGCACCGGATCCGCGTCGAAAGACCGTATGACAGATGTCGTGGCCATCTGAGGTTGTGGCCGTAAACCTGTCTTTTTCAAACGCCGAAATTTGAGGTGTTGAGGAGGTCATAGCGTCTCTTTGAGGAGGACACGCATTAGTGATTCGGCCAGGGACCGTTTAACGTGATAACGCGCTGCTTTCATCGCCACAGAATCCACGCTCTGCGCATTTGACAGCCCGAATCACTCACCATAAGGACCGTTGTCGCTGCCCGCAATTAAGCCCGAACAATCACGTTCATTTTGGTGTAGCCCTTGACGAAGCTTGAAATGTTTCGCGAAGGCTCACCGACGACTTCCACGCGAGAGAAACGCTTTAACATTTCATCCCACAAGATCTGTAGCTGAAGTTCTGCGAGGCGATTGCCAAAGCAACGGTGAATGCCAAACCCGAACGACACATGGTTGCGCGCGTTTGAACGCTCGAAGTCCAGGGCGTTTGGATTGTCAAACTTGCGCTCGTCTCGGTTACCCGAGACATACCACATGGCGACTTTGTCCCCTTTTTTAATGGTCTTACCGTGCATTTCGACATCTTCAAGCGCCGTGCGCCGCATGTAGGCAAGAGGGGTCTGCCAGCGAATAACTTCAGCCACCGTATTGGGTATGAGGTCACGATTCGCTTTGACTTTGTCCCACTGCTCTGGGAACAAGTGAGACCCGTAAATCGAGGCTGACATCGAGTTTCGAGTGGTGTCATTGCCACCCACAATGAGGAGAATCAAGTTGCCCAAGTACTCGGTCGCATCCATATCGCTTGTATTTTCACCATTGGCGAGCATCGTAATAAGGTCGTGTCCGCTGCCGCCCTTGCGCTGGTGCCAGAGCCTCATGAAGTATTCAACACACTCTGTAAGCTCAGCGCGCCTTTGCTCTTCGCTCTCGACAATCCCGGTCTCGGGACCGGCAGTCGCCACGTCCGACCAGCGCGTGAGCTTGCGACGGTCCTCGAGAGGAAAATCGAACAATGTGGCGAGCATCATGGTGGTGAGCTCAATCGATACCGTATCGACCCAATCGAACTCCTCGTCAATGGGGACTGAATCAAGCACGTATTGGGTTCTTTCTCGAATCAGTTCGGACATTTTCGACAGACTGGGTGAGGCCACAATGGGGGCGACCGTTTGCCTCTGAACCGCGTGTTTGGGCTGATCCATGGCGATGAACATGGGCAGAGGAAAATCTTCTGCTGGATTCGGAAGCACGATCGCAGGCTCTGACGAGAATCGTTTGTGATCAGTATCGATTGCCATAATGTCTTCATGACGCGTCACCGACCAATAACCACCGATTGGCTCTATATCTTCTGGCCGCTCTGGGGACATCCAACCTTCCTTGCAGAAGTGGAGGGGGTCCTCATTTCTGAGGCGCTCGAAAATGGACCACATCTCTTGTGTGGGCCAGCGCAAGGGGTTTGATGGATCAAGGTCCGCCAGTGGTGTGCTGTACGCGTAATCGTGACCGGGCAACTTAGCCGTTTTAATTGCTTGATTCATGGGTGTCTCCTGACCGCGCTTTGGTTTTGTTAGATCTCTCAAAGCTCGTTTTTTATAATTTTCAATCGTGTCGTCATCGTCCTCAACAATAGGCGATAGCGCGCCACAGTCAACCTTTTGATATAAAAATTAAACGTCGTTCGCTCCTTATTTTCCAGTGCAGACGAGCACAGTGATCACCACGTCAACGGTGACTGTCAGATGATCAATACGCTCAAGGTTGCTCTGGGCTTGCACCGAGGTTTTGAACATATGAGGGGTCATTAGCAGCAAGTTTTTAAGCGATGGGTGTTCAAGCTCAACTTTGAAGGTCAGTGGTTGACTTGACACCGTATGGAGGGTGGGCGGGTATGTGTCTGCGGCCGGCATTTGGTGCACTTGTGGGTAAATCAGCCTGCGAAGTTCGATTAAGTGATTTGCACCAGGCGTTACTCGGATGAGGTGCCCACTTGGCGCAAGTATGCGCTCAAATGAGGCGTAGTCAGGGAAGCCGAACATATCAAGGACAATATCGACGCTTGAATCGGCGAGCGGAATATTTTTATTACTCGCGACCATCCACGTACCATGGCACCGTCGAGCAGCGCGTTGCACGGCCCATTTCGAAATATCAAAACCGATGATATTGAGCGGGTCTTGGTGGTGCTCGGTGAGATAGTGTAAGTAGTATCCCTCGCCGCACCCCGCATCTAAAATTGTTGCTGGCGACTTTGCGGCTTGCGACACACTGTGCATCACCGATTTGGCAATTGGCTCGTAGAAGCCTGCTGACAAAAACGACTGTCGAGCCGATATCATGTCCTTGGAGTCACCCGGATTGAGTGAGCGTTTGTGCTGAACACTCAGTAGATTGGTATATCCCTGCTTGCCAATGTCATACCGGTGCCCTTTCTCGCAGATCAGCGAGCCGTTCTCCAGCACTAATGGCATGGCATCCAGGGGGCACCGCAGTGCTGGATGGGTTAGAAACGCCATAAGTCTTGACCTTTGCAGTCTCTTAAGTGCGCTGCCACGGCTTGTAGGAGGTGTGGCTCAGTGCGAGCACGCCTTGGCGCACTGACATCGAATGTCATAACGGACTCAGCTGATCCGTTGCGCTTCGCAGAATATTGACGCCGCAAAGCGAGGCAACGATCAATGAGATGCTCATGAGTGCCTCGGCCATACTGACGCCAAAGGCTATTTCGGGCGTGTAAGAGCAGATATTTCGCACTTCAAAGAGTGACGGAAGCCAACGATCCACAGCAAACCAGTCAGGCATGCCTAGGGAGAATTCGCAGCTACCATCACCTCGAAAATTTTCGATTTCATATAGGTAGAACGAACGCTCTCCAAGACCGACTGCACATAGGAGTAACAGGGAGTTTCCAGCGATATATAGTCTTCGCGAGTGGGGTAGTAAAGACATCAAGACACCCAAGAGTGCAATGGCCACCACCCATAAGCGCGCCTGAATACAGACTTGGCAGGGTTCTTCATTGAGTGCGTACTGCCAGTAAAGCGCGGCTACAAAAAGGCTCGTACCTAATAGGGCCACACCCCACCAAAAGCCCTTGGTCTCAAGGAACAAGGTCAGACGATTAAGGTGGCGCATGGTGTTCTCCCCAGCAAGGCTTCAACACGCTTATCGCAAGCGTTTGGCGACGCCCATCATCACGTCGGCTGCCGACTGCCCTGTCTTCTGCTCCGACAAGTTTTTAGCCAGCTGCTCAAGCTTTCGTGCGGCTCGCCAATTGGATTCGCCGGCATCGAAGGTCTCAGAGACGCGCTTGAGCAGTTGAGATGCATCAGCAATGGTGTCAGCGGATTCAGGTGTCTTGCGAGCCATTTGGTCAAGGAGCGCTAATGCCACCGTCGGATGGTCCGGCCATTCGACTGGAAATTGCTGCTGCGGATTGAATACGCCGTTGACGTCGGCAAGGCCTGCCGCCGCAATCTCGTTAGAGGTGATGTGTTCACTGGCATCCAGCGAGAGGACATCAAGGCCGCGAATGATCTCTGTGCCGTAAATATGGTTGCCGTACCAGTAGGTCGACCAGAATCCGCCTGTGACGAGCTCTTCGTCATCAATGGGGCCGCGATCAAAATAGGCAATTTCCAGCGGATTTGTCGAGTCCGTAAAGTCGATGACTGAAATGCCACCTTGGTACCACGCCTGCACGAAAATATCGCGCCCTGGAACCGGCACGATCGATCCGTTATGCGCCACACAGTTTTCAAATTCACGCTGTGGTGCTGGCATTTTAAAGTGGCTTCGGTGCTCGAGTTTGCCCTCGACGATGTCATAAATGGCATCGGCACCCCAGTTGAGGGGGTCGAATGCCCGGCATCGCGCTCGGCCGCCGCCACCCCACTCGTCAGTGAAGACGATCTTAGTGCCGTCATTATTGAACGTGGCGGAGTGCCAGTAGGCGAAGCCAGGGTCCGCGACGGCATCAATACGCTGCGGGTCCAGCGGGTCCGTAATATCAAATAGAATGCCGTTACCTGAGCACGCGCCCGCTGCAATGTTCTTGGACGGAAATACAGTGATGTCGTGGCACTGGTCTGTCGGGCGCGTCTCTTGGGTCTCATCGCCGTGGTCGCCGCCACGCCATAAACCCGCTAGCGCCCCAGTCTCTTCATCCGCAAAAACGGTTGGGCTGTGCACGATCCGTGCAGAGGCCGGGTCGTCGACCGGAATCTCGATCACATCAATTCTGAAGAGCGCTGTTCTTGGATCACCGGGCGAGTCGTCAAAGCAGGTTTCCATTTCATCGCGGTCACGAATACTCGACGTACCTGAGTTATAGACTACGATTTTCCCATCGTCTCCTGGACCCGAGACCACGGAGTGGGTGTGCGATCCTCGGCAGGTTTGGACAGCACCGACTTGAACGGGGCTCTCTAAATCGCTGATATCGAAAATACGCAGTCCGCGGAAGCGTTCGTCACTGACGTCCTCTGAAATTCCCTGAAGACCGCAGTCCAAGCGACCACGGGTTTCTTGTGCGGACATGATGAGTAAGTTTCCGACGATGCTCACATCACCTTGACCTCCAGGACAGACAACTGAGCTCAAGAGTTCAGGGATACCATTGTCCTGAAGGTCGTAAACATTAAAGCCGTGATAACTCCCTGCGACCAACGTATTGCCTGCAAAGGCCATGTCGGTGTTGGAGAAGCTCAGCAGCGGTGATCGCTTTCTCTTGCCCCCTTCAATGGGCGACTTCTTTTTGTCTTGTGCCTCGTCGCTCTCTTCTTTTTCAGGACTTGCCTTAGCCAGCTCTCCTGGGTTGTTGGGATCGACAAACCCTGCAGGTTTACTGAGCGAGGCCACGAGTGTCATATTTTTGATGGCGATTCCTGCGTCCGTGAGACCCGCTTTTAAATTGGCCCGCGGGTCGTCAGAGAGGGTCACAAGCAGCGCGTTCATTCTTTCGATTTCGACCATTTGGTCGTTCTTAATGTCACCGACAAAGTCATAAAGTAATGGATCGTAAGCTGAGCCCGGCTGATCGAGTAGGTCCTTGACCATGTCGACCGCGCCTTCGTGGTGGCGGATCATGAGTGAGAGGAACTGCCGATCGAAGTCGACGGATTCTGCCCCAGCAAGTTCAGTCATCTGCGCGTCACTCGCCATCCCCATATCCATCTTGTGGTGGGCATTCAGCATGTGGTGGGCGTGGGCCATCGGTGCCTCACCCCTGTCGGTTAGCCAACTTTGCATGAAGTCAATTTCGTCACTTTGCGATGATTTTATTCGACCAGCAATGTCGACCAGTTCCGGTCGATTGGTGCGGACCTCAACCAGCTGAGCCATTTCGAGCGCTTGAGCGTGGTGTGGAATCATCATTTGCATAAAGTGCGTGTCTGCCGGTGAATAGCTGGTGTCGGTGATCCGAACGGCCTCCTCAGCTGACAAGACTTGACCCGTCTCTCCGGGTGCTCCGGGCTGGACAATGGGCGCACTTGATGCGGCACTGACAAACAGCGCACTCGAGAGTGCTAAGACGAGGTACCAAGCATTAGGTTGAAATTGAGGCATGATCAATATTCTCCGGTCCACAGAGGTTAACTTGAGCTTCGCACAGGACTTCGCCGTGCCCGCGCTTAAAGCGTAATTCAAGAATGTAGCGTAATTTAGGAGCGTTAACATATCGCAAAGTGCGCAGGGATTGAACGCACAAGGGCATCTAATTGCGAGGGTTTTGCGATGTCTTAGCGGGGGCTGTGCCCGCGGTGTTTAAACCGCGCAGGGCTTGCCGAGGTGCCGGACATTGATCACGCCTTCAACCGATCGAATTTTGTCGAGTACGTCGGCAGGTGGCGCGGTGTTCAAGTCAATAAGGTTATAGGCGATGTCACCACGGCTTTTGTTCAGCAGGTCTGCAACGTTTAGGTCAGCGTCACCGAGGACATTTAAGATATGACTGAGGGTTCCAGGGGCGTTTCGGTTGGTGACCGTGAGCCTCGAGTCCGTGGTGCGCTCCAGTTCAATCGCGGGGAAATTAACGGCGTTTTTAATGTTGCCGTGGTCTAAAAAAGCTTTGATCTGATCTGCCGCCATAATGGCGCAATTTTCTTCAGCCTCGGCTGTACTGGCCCCAATGTGCGGCATTAAAATCGTATCTTGTCTGTTACGCAGTAGCGGATGTGGAAAGTCGGTCACGTAGGTGCGAAGGGTGTTTGTCTCGAGCGCATTCACAACGGCCGGTGTGTCGACGATTTGCTCCCGTGCAAAATTAAGAAGACAGGCGTCTTTCTTGAAGTAAGACAAGGTGTCGGCATTGATAATGCCGCGGGTACTCTCCAGCACCGGTATGTGCAACGAGACATAGTCTGACTGGGAAAAAAGCGACTGCATGTTATCCATTTTCCGAACAGAGCTGGGCAATCGCCAGGCCGCCTCGATGGATATTGCGGGGTCGTAACCCACAACGTCCATGCCAAGATCAAGCCCAAGTCGAGCGATGAGACTGCCAATGGCTCCAAGGCCCAAGACACCGAGCGTCTTACCCTGCAGCTCTGACCCAGCAAACTGCTTCTTTTTGGCCTCCATCAATGGGCCCATATCTTCAGCACTGAGCGTGGGCGCGAGTTCGTTGATGAAGCGCATACCGCCCAAGATGTCTCTAGAGGCTAGCAGCATACCGGCAGCCACGAGCTCTTTGACCGCGTTGGCATTGGCACCGGGCGTGTTAAAAACGACGACGCCACGATTGGTACACTCTTCAATGGGGATATTATTAACACCGGCTCCGGCCCGCGCGATAGCCGAGACAGAAGCGCCTATGTCTGATGTTGACAGCTTGTAGCTCCTCAACAAAATGGCATCCGGAGTACTGGTCTCGCTGCTGACCTCAAAGCAATCTCGGCTCAGTCGATCAAGGCCCTTGGCTGAAATTGCGTTGTAAGTTCGAACTTTGTACATGTCTCTCCCGTTCTACTGCTGAGTCGATCGTGCCGCGAGTCGTTTTGACCGAGGTGGCGGTACCACCCGCAGGCTACTTTCAATGGCTTGCTCTAATTAACTAAACGCGTGTTCGAAAAAAAGGGGAGCCATGCTCCCCTTTCTCTAAACTGAATCGAGTGGCTTAAAGCAGGGGTGCAATCACCAAGCTGACAATCGCCATCACATTGATCAAAATATTCATTGATGGGCCTGAGGTGTCCTTGAAGGGGTCGCCAACAGTGTCGCCAACAACAACGGCTGAGTGTGTGTCTGAACCCTTGCCGCCAAGATTGCCTTTCTCGACGTACTTCTTGGCGTTATCCCATGCACCACCCGCGTTTGCCATCATCAAGGCCATCAAAACGCAGCCAAGCAGCGCACCCGCCAACATGCCGCCTAAGGCCGCAGCGCCGAGCAAGAAGCCTACGGCAACAGGTGCCGCTACCGCGATGACGCCAGGTAAGACCATACGCTTAAGTGCGGCAGTCGTGGCGATATCGACACAACGCGCGTTGTCGGGATCAGCCGTACCTTCAAGAAGTCCCGGTATCTCTTTAAACTGACGTCGAATTTCGTTAATCATGTCAAACGCAGCCTCACCGACAGCCGTCATGGTGATCGCTGCGATCAGGAAGGGAATCGTTCCACCGATGAACATGCCCACCAGTACGATTGGGTCTGATAACTCGAGCGAGAATCCTGGGTTGTTAGAGGACACTGTTTCAACAAAAGCGGCGATAATAGCTAGCGCAGCCAAAGCCGCGGCGCCGATTGCAAAACCTTTGCCGATCGCAGCTGTCGTGTTTCCAACCTCGTCGAGTCCGTCTGTAATCTTACGTGTTTCTTCGCCCATCCCCGCCATTTCGGCAATGCCGCCAGCGTTATCGGCAACAGGACCGTAAGCGTCGATCGCCATCGTAATGCCGACGGTCGCCAGCATACCAACAGCGGCGATACCCACACCGTAGAGTCCGGCGAATTCAGTGGAGGCGAAGATGATTGCTGCGAGAACAAATACAGGCAAGACGACCGACTGCATGCCCACCGCAAGACCCGTGATCATAACAGTTGCAGGACCGGTCTCGCCTGAAGCGGCAATTGTTCTGACAGGCGCGCCGCCTGTGTAGTATTCGGTGATCAGACCGATTGCCACGCCACCGACTGCACCGGCGACGACAGCAAACCAGACGGAGAGATCAACGCCGAGGTGCTGGACCACGAAGTACGCGAGGACACCAAAGATGATGGGGGCTGCAAACGTGCCGTACCGAAGTGCTGTTGCAGGCGCCGCAGAAGCCGCTGACTTGACGATTAAGATGCCAACGACTGAGGAGAGCAAACCGACTGAAGCCAATGCGAGTGGTAAAAACATTAAGCCCGATTGTGACTCAATGGCCATTGTTGAGGCGATTGCCATACAAGCAATCATCGAACCGCAGTAGCTCTCGAAAATATCAGAACCCATGCCGGCAATGTCGCCCACGTTGTCGCCCACGTTATCTGCAATAACACCGGGGTTACGGGGATCGTCCTCTGGAATGCCTGCTTCAATCTTGCCGACCAAATCGGCACCAACGTCCGCACTCTTTGTGAAGATTCCGCCACCAACACGGGAGAATAAGGCAACAACGGAGGCGCCCATTCCAAATCCGTGAATCGCGTGCGCTGTTTTGGGGTCACCACCGAAGTAAAAATAGAGGCTTCCGAGTCCAATCAGGCCGAGTGATGCAACACATAGCCCCATAATGGAACCGCCGTAGAACGCAACTGAGAGCGCACTTGCCGCCCCCTCTGTATTTGCCGCGATGGCTGTTCGGACGTTTGCCTTTGTCGCCGCGTACATGCCTAGCCATCCTGCAAGCGCCGACGATGATGCGCCGACCACAAACGACAACGCCGTGTCGTTTCCTAGGTCTGACACCAAAATAAGGCCCAGTAATACAACTGCAAATCCCGCAAGGTAGGTGTACTCGCGCTTCATGAACACCATTGCACCCAAGTGGATTTGTTCACCGATTTTTTGCACCTTGCCTTCAGGCACCTCGCGACGAGACATCACCGTGTAGATAAAGAATGCGATCGCAAGACCGACAATTCCCAGTAAAGGCGGTGCTGAATACAGTTGTTCAAGCATTTCGTAGTTCTCCAGAGTTGAAAAAGTAGCGCGAGTGCTGTGCGTGCGGAAAAAATTAGGGGCGGATTATCAGGTAAGCCGCGATATTGGGTCAAGTGATTTGAAAAACCTATGAGCGCATTGAGGACCACACGAAATGAAGACCTCACTTGCGGGCAGTGTTTTGAGAGCGGTGGTTTGTGGGTGTGGGTGATTTCGATCGGGTCTGGCTCGATTTCATGTCTCACTCGGCACGGCGGCGAGTCTGGCCGCTTTTAAGTCGCGTACTTACGATACGATGCTTTCACTCACTCTCTTATTTTTGTTATCGCAAGGACGCTTGTGCTCATTCGACATGCTATGAAAGAGGATGCGGGCCAGATTTCCGCGCTCAATGATGTTTTTGTGGCGGTGACCAGTCCCATGAACGAGGCCCGATTTCTGCACTTGTTGGCGTTAAGCGGGTATTGCGTAGTCGCCGAAGTAGACTCGACCGTTGTTGGCTTTGTGATCGCCATGCGCAGCGGGGCGCCTTACGACAACGACAACTATCGTTGGTTTGACACGCGGTTGAGTGAAATGGTCTACGTCGATCGCATTGTTTTGGCGCGTGACTCCCGCGGTCGAGGCATTGCCGCCCAACTGTATGACCATCTTGGCGAACTCGCGATCGCCGATGGCTGCTGCGTAATGACCGCTGAGATGGATTTAGATCCGCCCAATACGCACTCGTTGCACTTTCACAAAAAACGGGGTTTTGTTGAACAAGGGCGGCGGGTTTTAGAGGGCGGGAAGACGGTTTCTATGCAATGCTGTCCAATGCTGTCCAATTAAGTAGTGTGATGACTCCTGATCTGGTTGCTCTGGCTCGCGTACACAGCACACGACTCACACACCCTTGGACTTCTAATGCGACATTTCCTTTTCTGTCTGTACTCATGCTTCATGATACTCGCTAGCGCAACCGCGTCGGCAATCGAAGAGCCCTCCTACAATGTCGTGAAATCGTGGGATGAGCCGTCTGTTGAGATTCGCGATTATGACGCGCGAATTTTGGCTGTAACGAAAATGGGCCAGGGCGCTAACGCAGGGTTTGGAGTGCTTGCGGGCTATATTTTTGGCGGTAATGAAACAGAGCAGGAAATCGCTATGACTGCGCCGGTTCAGCGAACAATGCCGACCCGAGCGAGTGAGGAAATGGCCTTCGTCATACCCAGTGAGTTCGCAATGGACGAGTTACCAAAACCGAATGATGACCGCGTCGCGTTTCGCGAGGAGCCCGCGTACCGCGCAGCAGCTATCCGGTTTAGTGGTTGGGTCAGCGACAAAAAAGCGGAGCAATACTGGCAAACGTTATCCAGCTTTCTCGCTTCAAAAGGGATTCAGCCACTCGGAGACCCCACATTGAACCAGTACAACCCTCCGTGGACGCCACCTTTTATGCGGCGCAACGAAATCATTGTGGCGGTTGCTTACTAAACGAGCGCCGTCAGTAGCCTTTGGTGGGCTCATAGACGTCGATCAAGGGCTTCCCCTCGATGAATCGCGAGAAATTGTTCGCCATGGCTTGGCCCACCAAGCGGTCCATGGTCGGGGCTGC
>CAYVQI010000069.1:0-11289 GCA_964454155.1 uncultured Alteromonadaceae bacterium
GCGCCTCCTCAACCGTGAGGAGGCCAACTTTAATACGCTGCTTTAGCCCCGCACGGGGGGTCACCCGACGCTCAACACTGGCATAGCCGGGTGCCGCTATGGTGATCACCTGCTCCACTGAGGGGAGGGAAAGGATCCGATTCCCGGCGCCCCGATCTTCACCATTCACAGCAATGGTCGCATTGTCCGGCGCGACCTGAATATCAATTTCGCCCAATGCGGGCAAGAGAACCACCTGCCGTTGCCTGACGGTACCTTTTTTCAATGAAAGCGTAAAAGTCGCCGGCAAGTAACCGGCTCGACTGAGTTTAAAGGCGTGTGTGGTTGAAGGTGCCATGGCAACATCAACAGGCGTCGCCCCGACGAAACGTCCGTCACGCGTCACTACGGCACCCATAGGGACCGAGGACAGACGCAGAAGTCCCTCTGCCGGTGTGAGTTCAACTCGGCCGAGGTCCAGGTCAGTATTGGCCACCGCGTCAATTGAAATGACTTCATCGACGTAGCCCGCTGCGCTGAGGGTGATGTCACGGGTCCCTTGCATGATCTGCAGTAAGTTCCCGTTGAATTCCACGGGCACCCCGTCGACACGCACCATTGCCGCGGTGGGTTCGACCTCTAACGTAACTCGGGACCAGCCGGGTACCAGGCTCGCGGAAAAGCGTTGAGTCACTTCTCGCCCTGTGACCTCAAACGACGACTCATAAGGCAGGAATCGATCAGCGTCGAGGGTTATTGTTGCCTCACCCGAGGCAATGGACGCGATGGTCAGTGGCGTTTCGCCCGCAAAAACGCCATTAATACTGACGCGAGCTTGAGCTGGGTCCGACTCGATGATGAGAATGCCAGGTAGGGGGGTGAGTTGTACTGCGCGGGTTTGTACCTCTGTACCGTCGACCTGCAGATCGCCTTTGTAGTCTTGATAGCCCTCGGCCGTCACGGACAGTGGGTAGCGACCGGGTCGCATCAGCAGTCGTCCACCAAATTGTAGATGCAACCCTTGGACGTCTATTTTTGGCGCTGTTTCTGCGTCGACTTCAACGTTTATGGATCGCGCTGTTAATAGGAAAAACAAACCGTAACCCACAGCAAGAGCACTCAGCAGTCCCAAAAGTTTTAGGGGACTGAACCGTCGTTTGCGGTCTACCGCAATATCACCACGAGGCTCAAATTCTGCCGCAGAGAGGGTTTCGGGTTGTTTCGGTGACTCAGACATCAGCGAGCGATTATCTCCTTACAGCGGATATCGATTTGGTGATCAGCGCCGGCTTTAATATTCAGCGTGACCAAGACGTCTCGGTAACCCTCCCGACTGCCCAAGAGTTGATATTGTCCCGGGCGTAGGGACAGCGTACGCGATGTCAACGTTCCTAAGCGAGCAACGCGTTTGAGGGTTATTTCGGTAAGCCCGTCTGAAAAAATGGAGACGGGTAGTGGGGTGCTGGCCATCGAGAGCGCGGCGCGGACGACGTCGACAAGTTCCACAAGTTTTGGCATTGACTGCGCAGAAGTGGCTACTATCTTCTCGGCCTCTATTAAGGTGATTTTGGCTTGGTTCAAAACGACTTCATCGACCAGACGCGCTTGCTTCTCGACAATCTCGGACAGCGATTGGAAAAGGGTCGCCATTGACTCAGCCGCTATGATGCCTTCCGAGGCCTCAACCAGGCTGGAGTCGAGTGCCAACGCCTGCTCATAAGCCTCGAAGGCGTCCGCCCATTCCTCATTGGCTTGAAGATCAGCCGCTTGCGACAGGAGGCGATTTAAGCTCGACAGTGTTTCCGCCTCTTTGAGTTGTGCGAATGCCCCGGCCACATCACTCGCGTTCGATGTGAGCGTCTTGGCACGCTCAAACGCTGCACGCGCCTTGGAGAACTCCGTCGCTGTGAGCGCGGCGAACCCGCGTGTCATGGCCTCTTCAAATTGCTGCTGGGTCAACGCCACGTCGTAATCGCGTTCAATAGCCGAGAGTCGTTGGTGCACCGGGTCGAGCAACAAAGCGGCTCTAATATCAGTCAGCGCACGCTGATAGTCCGCAGTATCAAAATGGGCTTGCGCGGTCTCCTCGTAGGTAATGATCTCGGGCATCACTGAGACACGCTCGGATGCGTCTAAAATCGCGTCACTGTCTGGCGCCATCGTGCGCAATATGGGTGCCAGCTTCTGAGCCACCGCAAGATCTCCGCCTTCGATCGCGATAAGTAACCGCGTAAGGCGGGCTTCAATTGCTTTTGTGAGGTCTCCCTCAAGTACCACTAAGGCGTCGAGTGCCGTCTGATAAACCCCCTCTGCGCCACTAAAATCTTGGGTTCGGTAGTACTCGTCACCCTCAATCGCGAGCGCACTGGCGGCTAAAAATGCCGCATTTCCCCACTGATCTACCGCGCGATTTTCAAGGCGGCTTTGCGTTTCCAGCAGCGCCTGTAGTACTTCCTGAGCCGCACGGCGCGTCTTGGCCAACTGCGCCTCGGCAAAGGGACTGCGCTCCGACTGTGGCGTTTGTGATTGTGCTGCCACTTGCGATTGGACGCGGGGCTCACGTGGTTCGTTGGAGACGGTGGGCTCCAGCGGGGGTGCAGGTGCGAGTGAGGGCAAAACAAAGACGACCAGAAGTAGGAGCAACGACCCAATGGTCACGACGACCCACAGCGCGGTTTGTCTAGCGGGTTGACTGTTTTGTTCGACACCGGCGCTTTGGACCTGAGGCTCAAAGGCGGTCGCGCGAAGGGTGTCCAAGCGTTCGTTGTCCATCAATGGTTGAATCTCAATTACTGCGCAGGTGGAGCGATTTCAGTGGGAAGGTCGGCAATTTCAGCGGCGTAGATGTCACCCAATATTTCACGCCATTGGCTGTATTGATCGTCGATCGTACCCGAGAGCTGCACGGTTCGATCCTCCAGTTCGATGACTTGCGGCGTGATCTCGGCCTCTAACGACTGGCCTAACTCCTCTAGAGCGAGCGAGTGGATATTGGCCTCTGCGCGACGCTCTAGGCCGCTTTTTACGAGGCCGCCACCCGCATAAATACCCACAGCTCCTGCTGTCCGTACATTTCGATCGTCGGAGGTTGCAGCGGCAATACCGGCAAGTACTGATAAGCCTCCAACCAGCAATTGCGTTCGCGCTTCGCTTTCAAGCTGGCGAAGTGACACCGTTTCCTCGTAGCTCAGCCGTCGCCATTCCGTGTAAGGGCCATTCATAGCCCCTGAAAAGTTGTCGTAGTGTCCTTGAAGTGTGTCGACAAAGACGTGATTGCGCTGCCGAATGGCACCAATGCGGGACATCATTGGGTCGCTTTCGGCCGGCAAGCGAACGGCGCGTGTGAGGTCTGAGTCGCTCTCTAGCAAGTAGTCTTCAAACGCGGCGGGTGCAAACGTCCGCGCAAACTTGAGTTTGGCGACGTCCCTGATGGCCAGTCGCTCGTTCCGGGATAGGCTTTGAAAAACGGCGAGTAAGTCGTTGGCAACGTTACGGTAAATGGCTAGGAAAGGGTCTTTTTTAACGCGCTGTGTCTGTTGGTAGGCGTATCGGCTCGTTTTACCTGCGTACCGTTTCTCGAGCCAAGTTCTGCCCTGCGCATCGGTGGCTCTAATGTAAAGCGTGAGAGACTCACCGTCCGATTGTTCGATCGTTCCATTGATTGAGACATCCGCGATGTGATCGCTCGACGGGACCACACGGCTGGCACCCCAGGCGCCTTGATCATCTAATACCAGTGCCAATTCTCTGGCCATAAATGTAGCTTCGGCCCGACGGATCTCCGGATAAACACTGTTCTCTGGGTCCGTCTCTCTCAAACCGGGGTCGAATACGACAACGGCCACGTCCAAGATCTCATCGCTCGCCAATTCGGTGGTGTAGGTCTTGAGCGTGGGTACGGCTGTCGTTTTAACCGTCTGCGTGACGCACCCGGTGAGTAGACCGAGAAGCGCAATGACCGTGCAAACGCGATTAATCATTCGTTGGGTATCTCAAGACCTTTGTATTTTCGGTACTCGTCCCACAGGGCTTTTCGGATCTCAGGGTCTGGCTCCCGCATTGCAGCTTCTCTAAGTTGTCGTGCGACGATGTCGTCGTCATTACCGGTGGGGATATCTTCGGGTGCCTCATAGACCGCGGGTGCCTCAGGCGGGGCGCCCGAGCGTCCGCCAATACCACCACCAACAGATCCACTGCCACTTTGCTCTGCACCCCCATAAGGATTTCGACCACTGGGTTCTTGTTCGGTTCCCGAATCCACCGAGCTTTGCGTGGCTGCGCCTTGCTCGCGGCGACTGGCCCGTTGTTGGCGCTGTTCTTCTCGAATAATTGCATCGAATACGCCAGTACTGGCCTCGAGTTGTCTGTCTAATACGGCGACCCGCTCTGCGGTCGTCATCGTGTCAGTGGAACCCCAGTCGGGCTCCATGCCGTCTTGCGCGCGCGTGCCGCTGGTCGAGCCGCTACCCGACGTGGTTTGCGCTGTTGAGGCGCTCTCGCCTTCCCCGCTTGCACTTGCATCGGCCCCCGACTGCCCTTCTGATCCTGAGTCTCCAGTACTTTGCGCATTCGCGGACGAGGAACTGCCACTGTAGGTAGGGACTTGGTCGATGAGACTGGGAAGTGAAAGGTCACCACTCGCCGAGTCGCCAAATCCGGGGTCGCTCGAACCAGCACCATCAGTTCCACCTTCTGAATTTGGACCGCTCGATCCACCGGCGCTCGCGCTCGCATCGCCGCCACTACTGGACGTGCCTGCCCCCGATGCGGCGCCACCGGCTGACGGCGCAGACGCGCCGCCCGAGCTTGAAGATCCACTTGAACTGTTGCTGGACGACGACCCGCCCCCTGAGTTTGACGATCCGCTTGAGCCGCCACTGGATGACGACGACCCACCTGAGCTGCCGCTTGATCCCGAACTGCTCGACGGCGGCATGGATGCAGACGGTGAGGACGGTGAAGACGGAGCGCTGGCCGAGGGGCAACCCGAGAGCAGCGGTAGGAGCAGGCCGACGGCGAGTAGCTCCTTGTAGATCGCGCGCTTCATGTCGATGTCTCCGAATGGGTTGAACCGGGCATGGCCCAGTGTTTGGGATCAAATGCCCACGTAATAGTGTCGCTTTCAACGGGTTCACCGTCTAAAAATACAGGGCGAAAGCGTGTTTTCCGAAGCCGTCTGATGACGCGTTCGGGTCCGCGAGGGCCGGTTGTGACGGGCAGCTGAACTCGCTCAATATTAACCACTTTACCCGTGGGACTGATATTAAAACTGACAACTAAATCGCCCGCTGTGGGTTCGCTGGTTTTGATATCAAGTACTGGACCAAAGCCTGCAACCGCAGGCAGTGCGACGGGCGTCTCGAGTATGCGAAACGTTGGATAAACAGGTTCTTTTGCTGTGTCGGCAACCTCGTCGATTGGAGCATTGTCCGTGGGCTCTTGTTCTGTTTCTGCGTTGACTTGCTCTATCTTGGCGTTAAGTGGTTGTATCGTCGCGGCGGCCTCTCCTGTGTCGGCCTCGGGCATGTTGGACTCCAAGGCGGTAGCCTCAGGGTCTTCAGACGCGTCCACCTCGGTCAACGGCGAGGTTTTATTGGCGACCGGCTCCAGTGACTCGCCATTCGCGAGTGCCAGTGCAGTGTTGTAGAAGTCTAAGGCATAGTTTCGGTTGCCGGTCCACCACGCCCAGTCGGCGATTCGAATCAGGTCCTGGGCCTGTATTTCACGCGTGACACTCAGTCGGTCGCGATTAAGTTGCTGCATGGCAACCAGCACAGAGAGGCCTCGTTTAAAGGTACTTTTGCCGGCGGCGAAGTCGCGTCTTTCGCGGTCCATACGACCTGGCATAGACGCACCAATGCCACGGTGCCCCGCGAGGAGGTATTGCGCCCGCACCATACCCTCGAGCGCAGGCAACAGCTCTGCGGAATCTTCTCCGTAGGCTTCGATTGATTCATTGAGTGCGCGGCGATAAAAATTCCACGCCTTACCCATGCGTGCGGTTGCTTCTTCGTCCTCATCAATATCTTCAAGCAACGCAAATTGATGCCACTCCGCTTGTCGCAGCAGCGCGGTTATTTTTTCGGGGCCCGAGGGGATGGCGCTGGCTTCAATCCGCGACAAGTAGGCGTGACGCTCGTCGGCTGTTACGAATTGGTTGAGCGCCCGATGGCTTGTAATTTCGGCGCGCACGAAGGGGAGCTGGCTTTTAGCGTCAAGACCATCATTAATACGACTGAGGTGCGCGGCGCGTTTTAACTTTTCGATGGCCTCTTGGTGGCTGCCGTTTTGCTGAAGTTCAATGGCCTCGTTCCATAACACGTCTTGCAGCCGCGGATCGTAAGCACCAAAGACGCCGGCCTGGCCAAATGCGTGCGGCACGGCTGCGAAAAGCAGGGCGTATGTCAGTGCGGTCGTTACTGCGAGACCTGGCGAAAATACCTTCACAAATCAGTCCTCTGTTACACCTCAGTATAGAGATAATTCCTGACTAATCTCTACGTCTTAATATAAGCCGTGTACACTTCCGCCGCGCTGACGGACTGGGCGCGATCTGGACAGTCAATAATACTGAGTGAGCACATGGGCAAATTTTTAAACGACACAGCATTGATTTCGCTCGGTGATAACCGATGGCAGGCGGAGCTTCACAAGGGCTGGCGAATTGGAAAAGTACCCAACGGCGGTTACGTCATGGGTGTTATCGGCAGAGCGATTTCACAAACTTTAGCTGGTGCTGATCCGCTGTCGATCAATGCTTTTTACCTAGAGCCCACTGTGCTTGGACACGCTGAGATCGACGTTGAGGTGCTCAGACACGGAAAAGGTACGCAGTTCGCGGCTGCGCGTCTGTATCAAGAGGGTGGGCTGAAGTTGGTTGCTAACGCTGCCTTTACGGATCTTGATCGGCTAAAAGGTCCCACTAATACGCTCTTGGAACCACCGCAGGTTCCAAAATTTGATCCAACCCAAGCACAGCCGCACGGTGGTCTTGAAATTCACGACACGGTGGATATTCGCGTCGTCAAGGGATACGAGTTCTTTGAGCGTCGCGAGCCGACTAACACGGGCGAATTCATCGCGTATATGCAGTATTCAGACGGGGCTGAGATTGGAACGCTCGACCTATTGATGTTCGTCGACATGATGCCACCCCCTGCCTTCACATTGGTACCCAATGTCGGGTGGGTGCCCACGGTTGAATTGACGGTCCAGGTGCGAGGGAAGCCGGCCCCAGGTCCCATTTTATGTCGCGCACGCTCTACAACACTGATGAACGGTGTGACTGAGCTCGACTGCGAAATTTGGGACGCAACCGGCGCCCTTGTTGCACTGGGGCGCCAAACCATGAAAGTTCGCTCAATGAGCTGAGTTACCAGGTCGCCACGTGTCCGCCGGGGCGTCTGGGGTCGGCGTAACCGTAAAACCAGCCATCTTCGATTTGCACCGAATTGACACGTCCAATGGTGCTGTTTGAACGAAAAATCTTGTGGTTGCTGGCTTCTAATAATTTGACCGTATCGGGTGAAATGCCTGGCTCGACCATGGCCACATCCGGCATCCATTGGTGATGGATCCGCGGTGCGGATGTTGCCATGCCCAGTGTCATATCAAAGGCCATGACGTTCAGCAGCGTTTGTGTAACCGCAGTAATAATTCGTGAGCCGCCCGGACTCCCCGTCGCCATCCAAGGTTTGCCGTCTCGGAACACAAGCGTTGGTGTCATTGACGATAAGGGCCGACTGCCCGCCGAGACGGCGTTCGCTTCACCTTGCACCAACCCATAACCATTCGGAGACCCGGGCTTGGCGGCGAAATCGTCCATTTCATTGTTCAGCAGCATCCCGGTTCCAGGAACAACGATGCCAGAGCCAAAACTAAAGTTAATGGTGTAGGTATTAGAGACGACATTCCCGTATTGGTCAGCTACCGAGTAATGTGTGGTTTCTGTGCTCTCCGCGTCGTCAAAAGTGCCGGGACGAATATCACTGGAGGGCGTCGCTCGATCACTCTTGATCATCGCCCGCCGCGTGCTCAGGTAGACCTCACTCGTCAGTTTCGTCATCGGTATTGCTGTTCTGTCAGGATCCCCCAAGTATTCGCTCCGATCTGCATAGGCGAGTTTCATGGCCTCGATCAGTACGTGAAGGTACCCGGCGCTATTGTGGCCCAACTCCTTGAGTGGGAAGGGCTCTAAAAGCGTTAAGATTTGGGAGACGTGGATGCCGCCCGATGACGGTGGTGGTGCGCTCACAAGCTCGTAACCTCTGAACATTGAACGCACGGGTTGTCGCTCAAGTGCCCGATAATTGGCTAAATCCGCGCGCGTTATTAGGCCACCGTTACGCTGCATTTCCTCGACGATGAGTGCCGCCGTCTTGCCTTTATAAAATCCATCCGTGCCCTTGTCTCTGATGCGTTGAAGCGTTGCTGCCAGGTCGGGTTGTTTAAACAGACTGCCCATTGCCGGTGCTGTCCCGGTACCGGCTAAATAAATACGGTTGGCTTCTTCGTTACGTGCGAGCCGTTTTGTGGCCGCGCGAAGGTTTAAGTGCAGTGCAGCGGGCACCTTAAACCCTTGCTTTGCGAGCTCAATGGCGGGTTGTATCACGGTCTTAAGGTCCAATGTCCCATAATTTTCTAGCGCGTGAATCATGCCGGCAACGGTGCCCGGGATACCCGCAGCACTGGGACTGTTGTAGGCCATTTGCTTGTTCACAGTGCCGTCCTCATTGAGGAACATGTCTCGTGATGCGCTTGCAGGGGCCATCTCTCGGTAATCGATGAAGACTTGCTCGTCTGTTTTGGCCAGGTGGACTAACATGAATCCGCCGCCTGCAAGATTGCCCGCTCGCGGGAGTGTCACTGCAAGCGCGAACCCCGTCGCAACAGCCGCGTCAACAGCATTGCCACCTTGCTTGAGCATGCTCAGGCCGGCCTCTGACGCGAGCTTTTCGGGTCCTGACACCATGCCCTTGGCGGCAATCTCAGGTATGAATCGCGTACCATAGTCGATTAGAGGACCCCCTTGGCTGGCCGTCTGAGCAACAGCGACGAGCGGGCTAAGAGTCATCGCCGTGGCGAACAATAAGCTGACAAAACGCATTGAGAATTCTCCAAAGATCTGGGAGTGGAACGCTACCACAAGATGTCGTTTACGCAGAGTACCCTCGACATCGATTACCATAGGTGCACAAGGAGGGGCTATGGAACTAGAAGACTACCGCAGGCAATACACGAAGGGTGGGCTCGCGCGCGCAGCACTTCCTGAAAATCCCTTTAGCCTTTTTACGCAGTGGCAGTCTGATGCGGCTCAGGCCGGGTTGGCCGACCCCACGGGTTGCGTTATCGCGACGGTGCAGCCAGATGGGTCCGTCCGTCAGCGGTTTGTGCTGTTAAAGGGCTTTGACGAACAGGGGTTTGTTTTCTTCACGAACTACGAGAGCGATAAGGCTGTTGCACTTGCGAGTTACGGACGAGCCTCGATGCTTTTTCCTTGGAACGAGCTCGATCGACAAGTCAGTATTTCCGGCGAAGTGACGAAAATCTCTGAGGAGGCCTCCGACGCTTACTTCTCAACACGCCCTTACGCGAGTCAAATCGCCGCCTGGACGTCTGATCAGAGTAGACCGATAGCCAGTCGATCGGATCTCGAAGCTCAGTATCAAGGGGCTCTTGAGCGATTTAAGGACAACCCTGTTGCGCGTCCACTGCACTGGGGCGGCTTTAGGTTAAAGCCCCAGCGGATCGAATTTTGGCAAGGTGGCAGTGACCGGTTACACGATCGATTCGTGTACGACTTTGACGCGGCATGGGTTGTGACGCGACTGCAGCCTTAAATTATGCGCTGCGATGAACGAAGCGCTGAATGTAGTGTGGTATTGGCGGTAGTTCGAGCAGCTGTCGGCGCATTAAATCTAAGCCGATCGCGGCCACTAGAATTTGGAAGCGTTCGCGTGTCCCTGGAATTTGCAGTCTGACCGCGCGATGTTGGTCGTGCGTGCCCCATGCCATCCATACGGTACCCACGGGCTTGTCGTCGCTACCGCCTCCGGGACCCGCAACGCCTGAGACCGCGATTCCGATGTCTGACTCTCCGTATTTCAGTGCGCCCAAGAGCATTGCACGCACAACCGGCTCACTGACAGCACCGTGCTTGACGAGCGTGGCTTTAGGCACATCAAGAATTTTGTTCTTACTGGTGTTTGCGTAGGTAATAAACCCGCTACCAAAAACCTTGGAGGATCCCGGTTCTCGGGTGATCAACGACGCAATGAGACCGCCGGTGCAAGACTCAGCCGTGGTGACGTTCATGTTCTTAGTCACCAACGCGCGCTGCAGTGACAGAGCAAGCTGATCGTTGTCTTCGCCAATAATATGATCGCCGATCAGTCTGTGCAGAAGCCGCTCTGCCTCAGCTCGTTGCTCGAGGAAGACGTCGTTATCGACTTGGAGCTTGAGTTCCAGCTGCGGCAAGCCGGATCTGAAGCCGAGTGTGACCTGACTTGGCCACTCCTCACTGCAGGCATTGACAAGCTCTTGGATCGTCGACTCGCCAATACCAAACGTTTGTAGTCGCCGGATAAAGGCGGTGCCGCCACCCACGCGAGCAGTGATTCGCGCACAGATTTCAGGGAGCATGGCGGTTAGCTCGACCGGCACGCCGGGCGTGGCGATGACCAGTGCTCCTTCGATTTCAACGGCAAAACCAACCGCACTACCGAGCGGATTGGCCACGAGATCAGCGCCCTCGGGCAGGTAGGCTTGCTTGAGGTTGCTGGCGTTTAGTTCGAGTCCTCGACGCTCACACCAATGCGTTAGGTGCGCAATGGCGCCGGGGTGCTCGACTAACTTACACCCGAGCACCTCGGCGACAACAGCGGCAGTCAGGTCATCTTCTGTTGGGCCCAGACCGCCATTGATAACGACAGTCTGGGAGTCACTGCATAAGTTGCTCAGACTCGCGGCAAGCAACTGAGGCTCATCACCGACCGTAATTTTCTTGGCGATACCGATTTTTCTCTCGCTCAGCGCGAGTGCGATACGTGACGAATTGCTGTCGACCGTATCGCCGCTCATCAGCTCGTTACCGGTGAGCAACAGTCCGACCTGTGCGCGCTTACCCATGGTGAGCCCCTGAAGTCCCGTCTTTAAAAATCGGCATTTCCGGGTGTCCTTGGAAATGGAATCACGTCACGCACGTTTTCCATGCCTGTGATGTAGGCCACAAGACGCTCAAAGCCAAGACCAAAGCCCGCGTGTGGAACCGTTCCATAGCGTCTGAGGTCGCGATACCACCAAAGTGTGTCT
>CAYVQI010000070.1:0-960 GCA_964454155.1 uncultured Alteromonadaceae bacterium
ATGCGCCAATCTACCAGACGTTCAGCGAGCTGTTTGCTAAGGGCTTTACACTTGATACAACGACGTGGGTGTTTGTCTTAGCCATTCATGTCGCCGCGGTTGGACTTGGTGTGTGGGTTGGATTTGCTGCGTCGCAAGAGTGGGCATTGGTCGCGTTAGCCTGGGCTTCGGTGCATTTTGTTGTCGGTTCGTTGTCGACGACGGTTTATAGTCACCGACTGATTACGCACAACGCCGTTAAGACGGTCTCCGTGCCGGTGCACCTGTTCTTCTGCCTCTTCGGCCAAGTTCTTAGTGTGCAAGGCAGCGTTCGTCGCTGGTCGGCGAACCATGTCTTGCATCACGGAGTGGACCGTCACGGTAAAAAGGAGCTCGATCCGTACAGTGCGACCTGGTTTCCGGATACCCTGCGGAATTTTTTGTGGTCCCACACCCTAACGCATTTGTTTAATCATCCCGATTCTGAGGAATACACGCGGGCACACAACGCCAAGCGGCACCCAGTGATTGTGTGGCAGGACAGGTATTACGGCGCGTTGATAGCGCTCTGGATCTTCTTGGTTCCCCTGGTTTTGGGGGCTTCTCTCGGCGGGTTGACAGGTGCCCTGTCATTACTCACGGGTTCCCTGGTGGGTAGCGTGGCGGTGCAGCACAACACGTGGACAGTTAACAGCGTGACCCACTTATGGGGCTGGACCAAAGGCCTTAAGAGCTCTGCAGTGAACAACTACATTTGGCTTGGACCTATGGGCGAAGGGAATCATCACGCCGATCACCATGACTTTCCAAGGGACTTTCAAAGACGGAAACGAACAATAAATTTTATTGAGAACTACTACATGAAAACCAAACCACTCACATTCTTACTCGCACTCACTTTTCTGTTTTTGTTTAGTGGTTCTTCTGTCGTGTTTGGTGGTGATTTACAAGATGGTGTTGATGCTTATAAAAGAAAAGACT
>CAYVQI010000070.1:970-11139 GCA_964454155.1 uncultured Alteromonadaceae bacterium
CTGCAGTGAACAACTACATTTGGCTTGGGCCTATGGGCGAAGGTAATCATCACGCCGATCATCATGATTTTCCAAGGGACTATCGAAACGGATTCGGTTGGTCGGGGTGGGTGTTGGACCCGACTCGCTATGCGATATTGGCGTTAAGAGGTTTGGGCTTGGTCAGCGGTCTTAATCACGCAAATCGACGTGACGAAGCTGAAATTATTTCGGCTCGGAAGCTGGCTAAGATTGACGAATTAAAGCGCTTAAATAAGGACGTTGCTGCATTCTATGGGCACTTGGAATCGACGGTGATGGAGCTGCGTAAAGAATGGTTGGACGCCGTAAGCCGTTGGGAAGCGCTGCGTACGGAATCAAAGCTCATGCAGCAAGCAAATGCGAGCTACGAGGAGCTGACACAAGAGATCCATCACACTAAGGTCTTGGTGAAAGCGCGCAAGCAGGCCTTTTTTGCCGCAGTAGAGCGTATTAATTCTCAGGCGTTTGATTTCGCGCGTTAGCGTCCGCCAGCGTGTGTAATCGCTCTGTCTTTAACAACGTGAGTGCTTGCAAAGTACACGCCCTGTATTTGTGTGGTGCATCGATGCAGGGTTGTGGGGGCCGGGCACCATCACTGACGCGATGCTTAGTCTGATAAACTGCGAGCAATTCACGAAAACGCAGGGAAATTCCTCGGGTGCATAAAGTCGCGTGGCTCGTCTCCGTTAGTCTGGTTGTTGCGGTCTATGCGTTTGCCGGATTTGCGGCGCGAGACGAAATCTACTATCTGTGTGGTAATTTCAAGCAAGGCGTTTCTTATTCGAGTGTCGTGAGACAGCTTGAGACGTCCAGCTTGTCTGATTACCTCCGGGAAGATGTGGATACGGCGGTCCGAATAGTTCACAGCAGCGCGCTTCACTTTCGCTCAGTCAAATGCACGATTCGGTTTGATTCTAACCAAGACGTGACTCGTTCCGCTTATTCCTGGGGTTGGTGATTTTCAATTACTCTGCGGCGATCCAGTACGTAACCACAAAAGGTTCCAAACATCGCTTTCGTGATATGTAAGGCTTGCACAAGGTCAGTGCGGCGCATTTTTTTCCGCACCATACGGGTGCGCATTGGTGCCAAAAACCTAGTGAAAAACAGTCCCTCAACGGGTAGCATGCTCCGCTTTTCCAGTGTCTGAAAGAATTCTTTAAAGTTGGCATCTTTCGTGCAAGTTGCGCGGAGAAACAAACGATCAAAATCCACTCACCATCCCATCGAAGGCTTTGTTATGGCTCCCATGTTGCGACGATTTATCGCGGTAAACTTAGTTTCTATTGTGCTTATTCCTAGTGCGCTTAGTCAGAGCGCCCCAGTCTTTGAGGAGGTGCTGGTGACGGCAGAGAAGCGTTCTGAAAGTCTTCAGGACCTCTCCCAAGCGGTGACAGCGCTCACAGCCATGGAAGTAGAAGAGCGTCAGCTCACCTCCTTTGTAGATCTCAGCGCAATCGCGCCTGGCGTCAACGTCGCAAAAAATGAGGGGTTTAAGACCGTCATTACGATCAGAGGTATTGGTAACGAGGCCAATCAGAACGCGATTGCCAATCCTTCAGTGTCGTATCACCTCGATGGTGTGTACATCGCCTCGCCCTTCGCATTACAGACCGATTTTCTAGATCTTGAGCAAATCGAGGTTTTACGCGGTCCGCAGGGTACGTTGTTTGGACAAAACTCGACGGGTGGTGCCATCAATGTAGTCACAATGGATCCGGAGTTCGACGAGTTCAGTGGCACTGCGGACGTCAGCTTAGGGCAGTACAAAGGGGTCAGAGCACGGGCAAGCATGAACATTCCGCTGTCAGATACCCTCGCCGCGCGCGTGTCGCTGCTGAGAAACAATCACCAGGGTTTTACCGAAAACGTATCGAATGGCCAAGACCTTGACGATGCCGACAGTCTGTCGGCACGAGTGAAACTCCTTTGGCAGCCCAGTGACACTGTGACGGTAAAATTGGGTGCTCAAATGTTTGAGGAAAACGTGAACGGCCAAGCACAGAAGGGCATTTACGACCCGACTGAAGGTGCACGCCGTCTTGCTCAAGACTCACTTTCTGCATACGAGCTCAGCTCTGACCTTTACAGTGCGACGGTCGAATGGGACCTGCCCAGCTTCACAGTGAAGTCAATCACCAGCTACCAAAGCGATGACATTAAAGTACTGCGCGACAACGATCGACATGATTTCGCCACACTGCCGCCGTTTTTCTTGCTGCAAAGCTACTTTGAGCCCGAGACGAATGATCAGACGACGACCACTCAGGAATTTAACTTGATCTCTGCATCGCCAGCTTTCGATCGCTTAGATTGGGTGGCCGGCGTTTTCTATCTCGATACAGAGGTGGATATAGCAATTACAGAGCGTCTTGATTTTGGTTTTGACGGTACCTTTGATCCATTTACCGTGGAAGATATTTTGACATTCGCGCCGGCTGATGCCGGTTTTATCTCAAATGCGAAGCCTAAGCGTGAGTCCTTGTCCGTGTACGGTCAAGGCACCTTAACGTTGAGCGAGACAACCCGTCTCATCGGCGGCCTGCGCTACACGCAAGACGAGGTCTACAGTGAAGTTACTAATTTCTACGGTCGTGGTGGCACAGACATTTTGGAAATTGACAGCAACGAAGTCACAGGCCGCCTTGCATTTGAGAAGGACTTTGACGATGTCACCTTGGGCTACGCGTCCTATACACGCGGTTTCAAGCCCGGTGGCTCGAACCTAACTTTTGGCCGAGAAGCGGTGGTGTCACCTATTGTGGTGTTGCCCACGTTTGAGCAGGAGACTATCGATGCTTACGAAGTGGGCCTGAAGACGGACCTCGATGACGGTCGTGTTCGTCTCAACGCCGCAGCGTTCATGTACTCCTATGAAAATCTTCAGTATCAGGCGACAGATCCCGAGGTGTTTCAGGGGGGTGTGGGTAATATCCCTGAGTCCGATATCTATGGCGCAGAACTTGAGCTGGGCGCGTTCTTAAGCGACTCAGTGCTGTTGGATGTGCGACTTGCGTGGTTGAGTACTGAAATTACGAAGAGTCATTTGGCATTGGATAACGTCGCCTCTGAAGCGGCAACCAATGCGCTACTGGCGCAAGGCGTGAGCTTATTCAGCCCTGAGGTCGAGGTGGCTCGTGCGGCTCAAATCACAGATGTTCGCGGTAATGTACTGCCCAAGACACCTCGATTAACCGGCAATATTGCATTGATCCACACGACGGCGATTGAGGGTTGGGGAGACGTTAAATCGAGTCTTAGCTTCACTTACCGAGGTGATTTTAAGCACCGTGTCTTTAATAACCCAACGACGGACAGTGTCCCCTCTTATCAAACGCTTGATGTACTTGTGAAGCTAACACCGGACGATGCGGACTGGCGAGTAGAGTTAATTGGCAAGAACATTACTGATGAGGCAGGGATTAACGCTCGGTTTACAGACGTCTTTGGTGTTGGCGCAACTGGCGATCAGTTCATCCAGCCACGTCAATTCATGGTGAGAGCGGGTTTCAACTTCTGAGTCTATGAGATGACGTGGACCGATGGATCTAGGGTATACCTCAAGAAACATCACCAAAATTATGGCAGCGTTTCGCTGCCATTTTTGTTTCAGGTAGACGTTGAAGTTTGCCGGTAGCAATCACTGTCGCTCATGTGCAAACTTGGGCTCGATTTTCACAGTATAGGGCGGGGGATATGAGCGATTTTTTTAAGCTCCGAGAGCACGGTACATCGGTTCGGCGTGAGCTCATGGCGGGTGCGACCACGTTTACCGCCATGGCTTACATCCTTGTAGTAAACCCCCAAATCATGGCGTCGGCAGGAATCGATCAAGATGCGAGTTTTGTGGCGACCTGCCTTGCAGCCGCGATCAGCTGTTTGTTGATGGGGCTTTATGCCAACTGGCCTGTGGGTCTGGCACCGGGTATGGGGTTAAACGCGCTGTTTGCTTACACCATTGTGGGAGACTTGGGCTATCCATGGCAGACCGCGCTGGGTGCAGTTTTCATTTCGGGTGTCTTCTTCGTAATCATCAGCGTTACCCGAATTCGCGCCTGGATCATCATGAGTATTCCGAACGATCTGAAGATCGGTATGACTGCGGGCGTGGGTCTTTTTATAGGGATCATTGGCTTGCAGAACGGAGGCATCATTACCGACCACCCCGTCACCCTGGTCACAATGGGCGACTTCAGCCAGATTCCGACCGCACTTGCGGGGGTTAGTTTTCTCTTGGTGGCCGTATTGTCGGCTCGCTTGGCTGCTGGCGGCTTAATCTTAGGCATTTTGGCGGTCACGGTCATCGGTGTTTTACTGGGCGAAGTTGAGTACCGCGGAATAATGTCAGCGCCGCCGTCGATTGCACCACTCGTGGGGCAAATCGATATTGCCGCGGCACTCGACGTGTCATTGGTCAGCGTTATTTTTTCAATACTCATCGTTAACTTATTTGACACCACCGGGACACTTGTGGGCGTCGCGTCGAACGCTGAGTTGACCGATGAAGACGGCAATATTAGAAACTTTAATAAAGCCCTGAAGGCTGACAGCACTGCCAGTGTTCTGGGCGCATTGCTGGGTAATTCACCGGTTACGTCGTACGTCGAGAGCGCAGCAGGGGTTGCAGCCGGTGGACGAACAGGGTTGACGGCTTGCGCCGTAGGGGCCTTATTCTTGCTCGCCATTTTCTTTGCGCCGCTGGCGATGATGATCCCAAGTTTCGCGGTGGCGGGCGCGTTGGTCTATGTCGCTTTACTCATGTGCTCTGGGCTGGGACGTTTGAGCTGGGAGAATCCGATCGTACTCATTCCCGCATTACTGATCATGGTTATGATTCCGCTCACGTTCTCCATTGCCGATGGTATTGGGATTGGATTTATCAGTTATGTGGCGTTGAGCCTGCTTGCCTCTAAGGCACCTAAGGTCAGTTACGGGGCGTTGGTCATCGCTGCGCTGTTCATTGTTAAGTTCGTATTGTTGTAAGCGCTGTAAGCGCTTTAAGCGCGTGCAAAGGGTGTATTACTCGTCGATATGGTCTTTGAGAATATCGTAGAGTACGGGCTTGTTTTCCATAAGCTCCAAGGTGCTCAATCCATGTATCTCATAGGGGTAGACCAGCCAATCGTCGGTCTCGTAGAGGTAGTAATCGGGCAGTAAATCGACCTGACGACGGCTGGGCTTGAAGTAGGGTGTAGCAACACGAATGTCAGAGGGGATGTTCTGACGCAGGAGAACCTGTAGACGGTCGATCACTGCGGCAATCGTTCGGCCCGTGTCGAATACGTCATCGACGATCAGCAGTTTGTCCTCGTGCGTCAAACGTTTCACCAGGTAGCTGAGTCCATAAACGTCGACGTGACCTTTTTGTTGATCGATACCTTGCTTGTACGACGAAGTCCTAATGGCGATGTTATCGGCCTGAATACCTGCGTAAGCGAGAATTTCTTGTACAGCGATACCGACAGGTGCGCCACCACGCCATATGGCGACGATAAAAGTCGGCTTGAAACCGCTGTTGACGATTTGAGTACCCAATTGAAACGAATCGTTCAATAATTGGTCAGCGGATAGGTAGGTCTTCGTCGAACTCATGAACGTAATCTGCGCAATCGCGAACGCGGTATGATATCAGCTAGTAATTAGTAGGAAGTAAGCCCTTGGATCAAATGATCAAAAAAATGTTTATCGAGGAAGAAACCCTCTTGAATGACGCGTTTCGTATGGGCGTCGCTGTATTTGAGAGTGGTTTTGCACCAACCTTCATCGTGGGGATCTGGCGAGGTGGCTCCTCGGTTGGAATTTACGTTCAGGAGTGTCTTCAGTTCCTCGGTGTAGAGAGCGATCACATCTCCATACGGACGTCTTACGCCGGTCTCTCCGAGTACCCCAAGTCCGTTGAGGACCCGTCGAGTATTCGGGTTCATGGGCTGCAGTACCTGCTCGAAAATTTAAACGCGACTGATCGTTTGCTGCTTGTGGATGACGTATTTAATTCAGGCTACAGCATTGAAGCGGTGCTTGAGCACCTGCAGCGAAAATTACGGCTCAACATGCCTTCAGACGTTCGCGTGGCGACCCCGTATTACAAGCCGGAGCGCAACAAGACGGGCAGGCACCCTGATTACTATGTGCACGAAGTGGATGACTGGTTAGTTCTGCCGTATGAGCTTCAAGGCCTAAGCACGGATGAACTTGAGGCGAGTAAGCCGTCAGCTGCTCGGATTTTAAAAACACTCGTCACTGACTCAGTGTCCAAAGTACTGACGTAATAACGCAGTTTTACGATTTACAGACTAATTTTGGTCGCTCTAGGCCATAAGCAGTGGCGTTAATTTCGGTCGACCATGTCTCTTCCGAGACGGCGCCAGGTGAGCACGAAAAACAGCGAACAGGCTAGGTAGAACGTGGACATAATCAGCATGGCTGATTGTAGGCTCTGGGCGTAAACGGTGCCGCAGACGCTTTGCAGGTTACTGCTCAACGCGCCAATAACCTTCGGATGACACTGGCTTCGTGTCAGCTCGTCGGCCGCAACACCAAGCTCGCTGACCCCGGTTACAAAGAAAATATCCGAGATGGCGCCAATAAAAAGAGGACCGAACCCGTAACCGATTAGGTTAACAACAAAAAGGAGCACGGCCGTTGCCATCGCCCGTACACGCATACTCACGACACCTTGCCCCACGGTGTACTGCGCCGCTAAATAGCCGTATTTCATGAAGCCGCCAATGATGAGGCCAATGGCGGCAAACAGGAGGTTTTCAGTGGTAAAGGCAAAAATATAAAACGGTACTGATGCGGCTAAGCCAATGGCGGGCACCCATGCGATTGCCCCTGGATATTTCCGATACAGTTTTGTGGCGAGCCAGCCTGTTGCGAAGGTGCCGATTGCCGACGACAACGACACGGGAGTGTTGATCCAAATCGCGGCCTCGCCGGTGGTTATTTCGTGTGCTCTTACGAGAAAAATCGACTGAAATGATGAGATTCCGTAACCGCAAAAGGCCGCAATGGTTGCGCCAGCGGTCATGTACCAGAACGCGGGCTTAGTCATGAGTTCCCGGACGGCCTCACGCAGTTCAACCTGTTCCTTTTCTTCCTTATCGCCAGGGTCTGTATAACCGCGTGGCGGTTCTTTGACCGTCAGATTGAAAATAAGCGCAATCAGTAAACCGGGGAGACCCACCACAAAAAAAGCCGTACGCCAGTCGAATGCGTCAGTCACCCAGCCGCCGATCAGGTTGGCGAACATGGTGCCCAGCGTGACTCCCATGGCGTAAACCCCCAGCGCTTGAGACCGGTCGCGGGGGGCGTAATAGTCGGCGATGAGGGAGTTGGCCGGCGGCGTACACCCGGCTTCACCAATGCCAACACCGACACGACACATGAGTAATACCCAGAACGCACCGATGGTGAGCGAACCGATGGTGATCTCGGTGGCAAGACCACAAAGGACAGTCATCAAGGACCAGAGCGCAATGCAGACGGTCATAATCCACACGCGGTGGCCGGTATCCGCATAGCGGGCCAGAGGAATACCGACAATTGTGTATAAAAGGGCGAAACCGAAACCCGTAAGAAGCCCAAACTGGGTGTCAGAAATGCCGAGCTCTGGCACAAGTTCTGGACCAACGACAGCGAGAAGACCTCGGTCGACGAAATTCAAAATGTAAATCAGCGTCAGCGCTGAAAGGACATAGCTGCGGTAACGCTTTGTGCCAAAACCGCCGGTGTTACTCTGCGCTGCATTTTCCTCGGACGCGGAGGCTGCTGTCATGGTCGAATTTCCCAAGCCGAATTAATGATTATTATTGACGATGACAGTCGTCACCGAATATCAGTCTACCGATATAGTGGCGTGGCGGCGAGCGGATTACACAACGGGAAATGTGCTTACTGAGGCCTGTGATTTGGCCCTCGCTTTTTGTTTGAACTCCGGCGTCTGTTGGCCGGATTGCCGCCCGGTGAACGTTGATCTGGTTGGTGCGTAGAGGACTGAGAGGAGGATCTTTCCCCTTGCGGCTTTTTGGGTTTTTTAGGTTTTGCGGGTGGGCGAAGTTTTGACTCGGGCAAAGGTGTCTTTGGTTCATACCCCTCAACCAGGCTTCGTGGGAGTAATTGTTGAGTTAAACGCTCGATATCTTGTAGGAGGTGAATTTCATCGGCGCTGACCAGTGAGATTGCTTGTCCCGTCGCGCCCGCACGACCGGTGCGGCCGATACGATGAACGTAGTCTTGGGCGACTTCAGGCAGGTCAACATTGACGACTTGCGGGAGCTGTTCAATGTCTAGGCCACGCGCAGCGATGTCGGTCGCCACCAATACGCGTACGTTACCTGATTTGAAATTGGCGAGCGCGCGGGTACGAGCACCTTGGCTTTTATTACCGTGAATAGCAGCAGCCTGAATATTGTTCTTCTCCAGAAACTCCGCAATTCGATTAGCACCGTGCTTGGTTCTGCTGAACACCAAGACTTGCTCCCAGCGGTGCTTCTTTATCAGTTCAGCGAGTAAATGTCGTTTTTGATCTTTGTCGACTGGATGTACCCACTGCGTCACGCTGACCGCCGCGCTGTTGCGCGGCGTGACAGAAATCTCGACCGGGTCGTTCACAATCGTCTTTGCTAGCTGGCGAATGTCATCGGAGAACGTGGCCGAAAACATCAAATTTTGTCGTTGTTTGGGGAGGGTTTTCAATATCCTACGAATGTCGTGGATGAATCCCATATCTAACATTCGATCCGCTTCATCTAAAATGAGCACTTCAAGCTGATCAAAGGCGATCGCATTTTGCTGGTGCAGGTCTAATAAACGACCCGGAGTGGCAATAAGAACATCGGCGCCTTTTCTAAGCTTCATCATTTGAGGATTAATTTTAACGCCCCCAAAGACTACCGCTGAGCGCAAGTTCAGGTACTTACCGTAAGCTTCTACGTTTTCCGCGATTTGTGCAGCCAGTTCTCGAGTCGGTGTGAGCACGAGAGCACGGGCTTGATTCGATTTGGCGAGTGATCCTTGTGAGAGCTTTTGCAGCAGCGGCAATGTAAATCCGGCGGTCTTGCCCGTTCCCGTTTGTGCAGCGGCCATCACATCGTGCCCTTTAAGCACGGCTGGTATTGCTTCTGCCTGTATGGGCGAAGGGGTGGTGTACCCCTTGTCACTAACGGCTCTAAGTAAAGGATCTGATAAACCTAGTGTAGAAAAACTCATAGTGTCTCTTTTGGTTGTTGTGCTGTTGGGTATGAGGCTAAAACTGTGATGCGCACCGCTCTAAGGTGGCGACGTATGGATAAGTGTCTTACTAAAGCCGCTTGGCTTTAAAAACAATCATGACCACCTTGGTAGTTGAGGGCCCGGTATCTTTCCCTCAGCAGATTTTTTCAAAACGGAAGAGTTACCGAAGGGTTTAGATCGCTTTAAAAAACGTCGGAATAATTAGAGCGTCCTTGTGTGGCGCGACGAGTATAAGCTAAATAGGATGTTTTGCGTGATTTGAATGATGCAGGGATAAAACTGAAGTACGCGACCTTACGCCCACACTGTGTCACCGATCTTAGGTTCGGTGCCTCCTAGCATTGCTGAAAGGACAATCGACGCTGAGAAGGCGGGTTGTGCAGGGGCTAACTCTCGTTGGCGTGCAATCAATCTCGAGTTTTCTTTAGACCGATCTTTGAGTACCAGACCTGAGGCGCATTTTCAGAGCTGCAATGGTAAATTGGCCATTGTCATCGGTATTGCAGTGGACTCTTAATGAAGGACCAATTGATCCTAGGGAATTGTTTAGGGCAGATATCTCTTTTGAAGCAATCGCTTTGCAGACCCATTTATGGGTTTTTGCTTGCGACGCTGATTACCGCTTTACCGGCAGGTGCTGAGGACTACCGGTATCACGTGGGTGATATTACGCGTGCACAGCTGTTTGAGGCGTACCCCGCTTTTCAGGCCCAGTACGATGATTATGAGGTCGGTGGCCTCTCATCTGTAATGGTGGCGGAGCTCCGCATAGAGGTCTTATTTGCGACCTGGTGTCATGACAGTGAGAGGGAAGTACCGCGACTATTAAAAATTTTAGAGACGGCAGGCGTTGAGTCTAGTGCAGTGGAACTGGTGGCACTCGACTTTAACAAAACCGAGCCAAAGGGGAGGGC
>CAYVQI010000071.1:0-11038 GCA_964454155.1 uncultured Alteromonadaceae bacterium
TGGACGGCTTCGTTACATTACCAATTTAACATAATATACATTATGCGCAATTATATAGGAATCAAACCACGACCTCGCTATGATCGGCCCTCTAGACGATCAGGTGCTCTCCTCGCCTTATGGACGAACGTTTTCCTCGCGTCGCTAAGACTGCGAAAGCCACCCCCGAAGTCGCAGCCTTCTTTGACGCCGCGACCTCGACTTTGACCTACGTGGTTACTTCGCCAGAAACCAACCAGTGCACGATCATCGACCCAGTGCTCGATTACGATGAAGCCTCGGCCTCAGTCAGTACAGCAAGCGCCGACAACGTAGTGCGCTATGTGCGGGAAAACAGTCTTTGTGTTGATTACATTTTAGAGACTCACGTACACGCAGATCACTTGAGTGGTGCTCACTACCTCCGGCGGCATCTTGGTGGTTTGGTTGGGATTGGCGCTGAGATCACAGGAGTTCAGTCGACTATCGCCGAGATTTACTCTGATTCGTCGCCCCTTGCGCGTAACGGCTCGCAGTTCGATGTCCTGCTTGAAGATGAGCACAGGCTCGCTTTTGGATCGCTCGATATTCGGGTGCTGCATGTGCCGGGCCACACACCAGGCTGCGTCGCCTACCTGATTGGCGATGCGCTGTTCGCCGGCGACACGCTTTTTATGCCTGACTCAGGCACCGCGCGGTGCGACTTCCCAGGGGGTGATGCGCGCCGTCTATACCGATCAATACAGCGTCTTTTGGGGCTTGCGGACACGACACGCGTCTTTGTTTGCCACGACTATCAGCCTAACGGGCGGTCACTGCAGTACGTCGCGTCCATCCAAACGCACCGAGACCACAACGTCCATGTTAACCAGACAGTGTCAGAGGCGTCATTTGTCACGATGCGGCGGCATCGCGACGCAACGCTGGGCACCCCCAAGCTGATGTTGCCGTCTCTTCAGGTCAACGTTCGCGGGGGCAATCTTCCGCGCGATCCCATTACTGGAGAGCCAGTTTTGCATCTACCCGTTAACAAGCTAGGGGCTGTAGGCACTCGGGACATCGAGGATATTTTTCCGCGTCAACACGAGCGCGTTGACGCTATAGACTGACTGGGTGGTCGGTTGAGCGCTAAATAGGACCCAGGACGGACCCGCCGTCAACAATCAACGAGGCGCCGTTCATATAGGAGCCTGCATCGCTTACGAGTAGCAGCAAAGGCCCAGTTAACTCGCTGAATTCGCCCAGTCGCTGAGGGACCAATCGCTGTATGTAGGCCCTCCCCCGGTCCGAATTAAACTCCTCTTCGTTGATCGCAGTTGCAAAGTAACCCGGACACAGCGAGTTGACGCGGACCCCTGAGCGAGCGAGCTCGATCGCCATATTTTTGGTTAGCTGGTCGATCGCTACCTTCGACACGTTGTAATCGGCTTTTTGATTGCCTGAGACATGACTGTAAATCGAGCCCGTATTGACGATGGAGCCACTGCCCTGATGCTTCATACGTTTCGCACTTGCTTGGGCCACGCGCCAAGCGCCGCTCACATTGACGTCAAGCACAGCCGCCCACTGCGCCTCTTCGGCATCGACAAACCGTGTAGGTGCACTAGCGATGCCCGCATTATTGACGACGATGTCGAGTGTTTCGAACATCTCGTCAAGCTGCTTAAAACCTTCCTGCACGCTCTTCGCAGCGGTCACGTCCATACCCAGTGCGTGGGCACAGCCGCCCGCCCCTTGGATTTTAGAAACGACACTGGCGAGTTTATCGGTTCGTCGTGCGGCGAGCACCACTGTTGCACCAGCCGCAGCAAGGACTTGTGCGAAATGCTCACCTAACCCACTTGAGGCCCCGGTCACTAATGCGACTTTGTGCTCGAGAGAGAACAGCTTATGCGGGTTCAAGGTCGTGCCTTAGTCATTAACATCGCCACTTGCGTATCTTCGAGTCGAGTCGATCCGGTCAGTGCCACAGCCAATGCTAGAGAAACTGTCGATCGGAAACGCGCTTCCAAACTCGGAGGGCGAGACGATCAATGACCGCCTCTGCGCCGACCCCGATCCTCTCAGCGAATCGCTGCTTCCGTTTATATCGAACTTCGATCAGCTCGCGATCCTCAGCCATTTGCAACAAATAGGCGTCAGATGTCGCAATCTCATCAATGAGCCCCACATCCACGGCTTGCCTGCCGTACCAGACCTCCCCTGTAGAAACCTTATCAATATCAAGTGCTTGTCGGTTTTCGAGAACAAACTGCTTGAATAGATCATGAGTGTCTTCGAGTTCAGATTCGAACTTCCGGCGACCTTTATCGGTATTCTCCGCAAACATAGTGACTGTGCGTTTAAACTCACCTGCAGTGAACTGCTCTACGTCAACGTCGTTTTTCTTGAGTAAGCGATGGAAGTTAGGCAGTTGGGCAACAACGCCGATCGAACCGAGGACAGCAAAGGGTGCGGCGATTATTCGATCGCCCACGCAGGCCATCATGTATCCACCGCTTGCGGCAACCTTGTCGACAGCGATGACCAAGTTGACGCCCGCGTCTCGAATTCGGGTGAGTTGGCTCGCAGCCAGACCGTAGCCGTGGACAACGCCGCCAGGGCTTTCTAAGCGCAAAAGAACATCGTCTCCCTCTTGGGCATTGGGTAAGATCGCTGAAATTTCTTCTCTTAAGGCATCAACTTGTGACGCCATAGTGTCGCCTTCAAAGTCTAAAATAAAGGTGCGAGGCTTTTCGTTAGTGATTTCTAGCGCATCAGTCGCCGTCTTTGACGCCGCCTTGGCCCGTGCCTTATCTGATTTGACCCTTTCTTTGTCGGCCTTTTTTTCTAACTTCGCTCGGAGCTTCGACGTTTGCTCGGTGTCAGACAGCTGACGAACAGTGGCGTTGTAGGCGTCAAAACGATCATTAATGGATCGCACGTCGATATAGCCCTCGTCTGCGGACTTGGACTTCTGGCCAGCACTTGCAGCAATGACGAGAATAACCGCAATGATCGCGACCACGATGAGCAGCGTTTGAGTTGCAAACAGCCCTATTTCATACAAAAATTCCAAGAGATAATTCCTACGTCTGTGACGACAAAAACGAGTTGATTAATTGGCCTGCAATTGAAAAGGCGGGTGGTATTGGGGGAAGGTTATCAGGTTTGCACCACAGTGCCTCATCAATCTCTTCCGGATCAATATTGATCTCCCCACCTGTCCAGCGCGCAGTAAAGCCAAGCATTAACTGACCTGGAAAGGGCCAAGGCTGCGAGCCATGATAACGAATGTTATCAACTGTGAGGCCGACCTCCTCCATGACCTCTCTCTGGACGGCTTGTTCACACGACTCTCCCGGCTCAACAAAACCCGCAAGGCAACTGTAAAAGCGGCGGTTAGCGCCCGCGCCTGCAGCGAGCAAGCACTCCTCGTCCCGCGTGACCAGCATAATTACACAGGGTGATAATCGGGGGTAAACACTAAGGTTGCACGCGTTACAGTAACGACTCTGTCCTTTGTCGGCGAGCGTTGTCGCGCCGCCACAACGACCGCAGTAAGCGTGCTCTCTGTCCCAGGTCAGCAGTTGATAGGCTCTCCCGACAATGTCAAAGCTTGTCGCGGATAGGCGGCCCAACAGTGCAAATAAATTTCCACTGGCGTACTTCATCATATCCATGGCGCTCGTTTCCACCGAGCAGGCATAAACGGGCCTCTTGTTGAGAAAACCGACCGGCGTCAGTCCAGAAACACGATCAAAATCCGACTCTAACTGAGCGAGTGGAATGGGCGCACCCTGTTCTCCCATCAGCTCTCCGATCAGGTTGCGCCCTTGAAAAGCCCAAACCAAGTCACTGGGACCTGCGGGACCTGTGGGCCTTACGAAATCCAACATAGATTACTCCTTTTGGCGCACAGTCTAGGTCAGAGCGTCCTCTGCGCTCAAGGTGTTACGCTTTAGATCGTCCAAAACGGCTTTTCAATGAATCCATTGTTCGTATAACCTGATCCCAACAGTCACTCGTCCAATCGAGGGTTGGCTGCGTAACTCACACGTGTTTAAGGCGCCTTAACACCCACTATAAAAAGGACGATGCAGTATGAATAGCGCGGTAGGTAATCCTTATTGGAGTAATTTCTTGGGCGCTTCGCCCGATTGGTACAAAAAGACAATCATTGCGTTTTTGATTGTTAACCCCATTTTGCTTTACACGGCAGGGCCATTTGTCACAGGGTGGGTGCTCATCGGTCAATTTATTTTCACACTTGCACTCGCCCTGCAGTGTTACCCGCTTCAGCCTGGTGGTCTGCTGGCTATTGAGGCCGTCGCGATTGGCTTAGCCGAACCTCAAACCGTATTTCACGAGGCTGAGGCAAACTTTGAAGTCATTTTGCTATTGATGTTCATGGTCGCGGGCATTTACTTCATGAAGGAGTTGCTCCTTTACATTTTCACCAAAATTTTACTGCGCGTTAAGTCCAAGAAGTTATTGTCGCTGCTGTTTTCGTTAGTGGCAGCCGTACTGTCTGCGTTTTTGGACGCTCTGACCGTGACCGCTGTGTTGATCAGTGTGGGCGTGGGGTTCTTCTCCGTATATCACAAGGTGGCATCGGGAACGGTCTTTGACGATTCGCAACATGATCACACCACTGACGAGGCCGTGAAGGCGGAAAACGAGGCTGATTTAGAGGGGTTCCGAGCGTTCTTAAGAAGCTTGCTGATGCACGGTGCCGTCGGCACCGCGCTGGGCGGCGTGTGCACGCTGGTTGGGGAGCCTCAGAACCTTCTGATTGCCACGGTAGCGGGCTGGGATTTCGTCGAGTTCTTCCTGCTCATGGCGCCGATTACGATGCCTGTTTTAGCGGCGGGTTTGCTGACCTGTCTGTTGCTTGAGCAAACAAAAATCTTGGGTTACGGCGCGGAGTTGCCGCCTCGTGTGCGGACAGTACTTGAAGCATTCCAAGAGCAAGAGAATGCTAAAGCGACACCGGCCTCAAATGCTCGACTGGTCATTCAAGCGTTGGTTGCTGGCGTACTCGTTGTGGGGCTCGCCTTACACTTGGCCGCAGTAGGCCTCATCGGTTTAATGGTGATCGTGCTACTCACTGCATTTAACGGCATTGTTGAGGAACACAAGCTTGGGCACGCCTTCGAGGAGGCGTTACCGTTCACAGCGCTTTTAGTGGTGTTCTTTGCGATTGTGGCGGTGATCCACGAGCAGCATCTCTTCTCCCCCGTTATCAATGCAGTGCTTGCGATGGAGAGCAGTGTGAGGCCTGGCATGTTCTTCCTTGCGAACGGCGTTTTATCGATGATTTCAGACAACGTATTTGTCGCGACGGTGTACATATCGGAAGTGAAAACGGCACTCGACAACGGCGTAATTACGCGGGCGGAGTTTGATCAGCTAGCCGTCGCAATTAATACGGGTACGAACCTCCCGTCGGTGGCAACACCAAATGGGCAGGCGGCGTTCTTGTTTTTATTGACCTCAGCCCTAGCGCCACTGATTAGACTCTCTTATGGTCGAATGGTCATTATGGCATTGCCGTACACGGTCGTACTGACTGGTGTCGGCCTAATAGCGGTCATTTATACGCTCTGAGCTTCAGCGGGCCGTGTGGTGGCTTATCGGCGCCACACTGCGCCGTTTTCAGAGGCCTTTGTTAACGCATCCAAGCGTGCCTCGTGATCTGCCATTTCGTCAGTCGAGGGCTTTATAACCTTAAGCGGTGCCCTTGACGCTGTCAGTCGACGAATTGCCGTTTGCGCGCCAGCACCCGTCGAACCACCCTCCTCGTCCGCCGCCAGCCCCAGTGTCGTTTGTCCACCGGTCATTAAAAGGTAAACGTCGGCGAGTATCTCCGCGTCTAAGAGAGCACCGTGAAGCGTGCGATTGCTGTTATCGACCGCGTAACGCTGACACAGGGCGTCAAGACTATTTCGCTGACCAGGGTGTTTGCTTCGAGCGAGCTGGAGGCTGTCTGTGATTTTACAGAGCGTACTGAGCCGTTGCGCTTGCGCATTGGCTATTTGAAACTCTGAGTCGATGAAACCCACGTCAAATGGAGCATTGTGAATGACCAACTCAGCGCCGTCGATAAAGGCCAAAAACTCATCGACGATTCGGGCGAAGACCGGTTTATCCGCCAAGAACTCCTCTGTTATTCCGTGAACCTCAAGCGCTCCCTGATCGATCGCTCGCTCGGGCCGAACGTACTGGTGATAGTGTCGGCCAGTCAGTTTTCGGTCGACAATTTCAACGCAGCCAATCTCTATAATGCGATGTCCCTGCCGGACCTCAAGGCCCGTCGTTTCGGTATCAAGTACAACTTGTCGCACGTTAGTTCCTCGCAACCTCGTCCATGGCTTGGTTCGCCAATGCATCGGCTCGTTCATTACCCTCATGGCCCGTGTGTCCTTTGACCCAGCGCCAGTCCACGGTGTGGTGCAGGCACTGCACATCCAACTGCTGCCAGAGGTCCTTATTTTTCACAGGCTTTTTCGCGGCTGTGCGCCAGCCGTTGGCCTTCCAGTTACGAATCCACTTTGTAATGCCGTCTTTCACGTAAGTTGAATCGGTTGTTAGCACGACGCTACAAGGCTCACTCAGTGCTGTAAGCGCACTAATGGCGGCCATCAACTCCATTCGATTATTGGTCGTCTCTGACTCACTGCCTTTGAGTTCTTTCTCGTACGTTCCGAACCGCAGTACAGCGCCCCAACCCCCCAGCCCTGGGTTGCCCCGACAGCCACCATCAGTAAAGGCTTCAACTGTTTTCATTTAATGGACTGCTCGTGCGTTGAGGATGTGTCTTTGCACCCACGACGGGACGTGAGACTGGAATTGGAACGAGACGCGGCCGACTCCGCCGGCGTTGCAGACCTTTAATTCCTGCCCCAACCTGTTTTTTGGCGTGAACTACAAAAGCGCCACCCAAGGGAACCTGATGGTCGATTAACCAATCGTCTAAGCGCGCCATCCAGCGAAAGAGCACGCCTTTGCCCAAGGGGCGAAGTACTAACTTGTGTCGTGGACGAGCCACTTGGAAATTCAACAACGAGAGCCAGTCCGTCAGCCTAGGAAGACGTTCAAGACTTAGTCCGCGCCACTTCGCAGGCGCTATGAATCGCCCGCAGAGCCAACCCAGACCAAACAGGCTTGTGGGGTTGAATCCAATAATGAACACGTTTCCATTTGGCACCAAAATTCGATGTATTTCGCGAAGGGTCTGATGTGGATCACTCGAGACTTCCAATGCATGAAAAACGACCACTGTATCAATAGATTCAGTACCAAACGGGAGACCTTCATCGGTACAGACGACGGTTTGTGCACCCTCTACGAGCTCCCCATCGAGGTTTGCAACCAACTTAGTTTGCGAGTGTGCCAGGTCCTCGATGGACATTCCTGGCGGCACACCGAGAAAAAGTGTGTGGTACCCAAAGAGTCGTTCTAATTGAACGTCTAATTCATCAATGATTTGTTGGCGCAGTCTGCGACCGACCAATGAGGTCTGATACCACGCGTAAAGGTGGTCTCTGGTGGTTGCGCGATGGCGGCCGGAAGCTTGATTTCCCATAGCGCAAGGGTATCTTCTCTCATGGGCTGTGCAAATACATTGTTTAGATTTGAGACTGAGTTTATGACCATCGAGCCAATCCGCGCTTTTTCCGACAACTACATTTGGCTGATTACGTCGGGAGATCGCGCTGCGGTTGTTGACCCTGGAGATCCTGCGCCAGTGTTCGATCTATTAGAAACGCGCGGTTTGACGTTAGACACGATTATTATTACCCATCACCACTTCGACCATACCGGTGGAGTCGCATCGCTTAAATTAGCGACTGGATGCCGAGTCATTGGGCCCGATAATCCAGTTATTGGCGACATTGATGACGTCATGAGCGAGGGCAGTGAGGCCACTGTATTGGGCTATGAATTTACAGTGTTGGAGGTGCCCGGCCACACGCTTGATCATATTGCTTATTACAATGAAACGCATGCCACGTTGTTTTGTGGCGACACCCTTTTTGTAGGGGGTTGTGGGAGAGTATTTGAGGGGACCTTCCCAATGATGCAAGGCTCTTTGGAGAAATTAAGCGCACTACCCGACGTCACCAAGGTTTTCTGCACACACGAGTACACAATGGCGAATCTCAATTTTGCACTCAAAGTAGATCCGACGAATGTAGCACTGAAGGCCTTTTTCACCGAGTGTGGCCTTAAGCGCACAGAAGACGTACCCACCGTCCCGTCAACGATCGGACACGAGCGGATGATCAATCCTTTTTTAAGGTGGGACTCTGCGGCCATTATTGACCAGCTTAAGCGCGAAGGACGTCATAACGGGAGTCTTGCTGCCGAGGTGTTTGGTGCAGTGAGGTCGTGGAAGGATCAGGGCTAGCCAGCGCCGCAGCCACCCTGTCAAGCAGTGCCTCGACCTCGAGGCACCAAAACATTCGGGTTCCTCGTCAAGGCATCGCGGTAGCAGCATTGCATCAGGCACTTCAAATCAACACCTTTACCAGTCCACACTGATCGCTCAGAGCAGCACTTCCTGAAACAGCCCGAGCGTTGGAAAATAAAGTGCCATCTTACAGTGCTTGACCCCCGAGTTTACGCTGAGGTCATATTCGACGAGTGCTGATCGATAGTCCTGAAGTTGCCGCTGATATTTCGTCGTTTCTTGCTCAAGAAATCGAGCTATCTCAATGCCCTCCTCCGGATGACTTGTTTTATAGTCAATAACCCATCGCGTCTGCGTTTCGGACTCAATAAACGTGCGATCGATAATCACTTCACGGTCCTCCCTCGGAACGTAAAGCGTCAGTTCGGAGTGAGCATCACTGTGATCTGCAGACAAAACCCAACGTCCGATTTTATCCGCTAAGACGCGATTGATGTCGCTCACCAATCGTTGCAGCTCATTTTCAAGCCTGACCGAATGACCGGTCTGCGCTCGCAATTGAAAGCGCAGAGCGTTGAAAACGTCAGGAGGGCATGATTCCGGCAAATCACGGTGATGTGATAACAGCTCTAAGCCTCGGTGAAGGACTGTTCCGTAACGCCGACTGGCGAGGTTTCCCTGCCGAAGGCCCGAGTAAACCGGTGCGCTAACTGTCTCGGAGGTCACATCCCCGGGCTGAGTCATATTAATCGGTTTCTTCAGACGCGCGAGAGTCTGAAGCGGACGCTCGGGAGCACTGCTGAGCGGGATATCGGTGGCGGGATGATAGGTCACCTCTGTTGCGACTTCACAAAACTGGGACCAGAATGATCGCGACGCTTTGGGCGGCCACGAAGTCTCTGAGGAGCAGGTTGCAGTCACAGTGCATGACCTTTTGGCACGTGTGACACCGACGTAATAAAGCCTTATAAGCTCCTGATCCTCCTTACATTTATTAATAAAGCTAAGGTAGTCATAAAGCGCACCACCAGTGTTTTTTTCCGGCCGCGCAGCGATGAGCAACCCTAATCGTTCATCGCGATTCCATCGTAGTAATGGCCGCTGACTCGAACGGCCCGTCCGCCCTGCCCCGACGATGAAAACATGATCGAACTCGAGTCCTTTGCTTTTGTGTAACGTCATCAGCTCAACGCGTGCCGAGGCAGACTCGTGAGCGGCATACTTTGACGAGTGCCACTTGTTAAGTGGCTCAATATTAAGTCCTAACCCTCGTGTCTCTTGATCTCTCAACTGCGTAAAGAATGCATCAACGTCGGATAATTCATCAGACGGCGTCGTAAGATCCCCCCCCAAACGTCGCCAGACTTGCTCCACCCAGCTCACAAGATTCAATCGATCGCGCTTGCTATCGCCCCACAGTAGGGCATCAAACGCGATTTTGGCGCGCACGATACCGTCATCGCTTACCCCCTCGGGCGACGTACCGAGTCCTGCTCTAATACTCGAAAGAGACTGCTCTGCTAGCAAGGGAACAAGGGCGCCCAGATCCATTAAGGTCAATCCGATCATCGGTGCACGAAGGACTGACACTAAGGCCACCGTATCTGCGGGGTTTGCCAACCAGCTCGTCAAGCTCATAAGGTCACTAACCGATGCTCTGCGGGAAAACGACGTCAAATCGGTTCCAACGATATCGATCGAGCGTTCTCGCAATACTTCACTGATCGGTTCCAGTGCGGCTCTGGTGCGCGCCAAAACAGCGACCGAGCGCTCTGGCTCAAACTCAAGAATGGCCTCAATTCGGTCGCCAACATAACGTGCTTCAAGACGGCTATCGTCAGGAAAGTTATGGATCTCGACAGCGTTTCCTGAAAGGCGATCACGCGTTGGTAGGGCCTGTGTCATCGGGACAACACCTAATCGGGACTCGCCCTCCCCTGGGATCAGTGTGTCAAACTGACCATTGACCCAGTCAATCACACCGGCTTGAGACCTGAAGTTTCGGGACAGATCACGTGATTCCATAAGGACATTGGCGATGCCTTCCTCGCGTGCGAGTAGAAACAAACCCACGTCTGCGTAACGAAAACCGTAGATGCTTTGCATAGCGTCACCGACTATAAAAAGCGTTCGTGGGGAGTCCTTATCAATGTAGTTGTGCTCCGCCCACCCGCGACACAGTTTTTCGATCAGCCGGAACTGTCCTTGAGACGTGTCTTGAAACTCGTCGATCAGTATATGGCTGATTTGATAGTCCAAACGAAGCGCGAGATCGGTCGGCATCTCGTCGCTGCCAAGAGCAGTCTCAGCAGCCATGGCAACGTGCGCATGGTCCACCACCCCTCGCGCCCGAAAGATGGTGAGCAATTGTGCCGCCAAAACGGGCAGTACGCGCGACAACCTGAGAACACCCTGCCACTCGCCGTCATCAAGATCTGGTCTAGGAAGCGCGGCAATTTCGATCAGAGCGCGGTGCCAATTGGGCTGGTGCTCGAGTTCGCCAATAAGGCCAAGCACCTGGTCTTTGGCGTCTTGATCGATTTTGGGTTGGAAACCGCCGTTTTTATCAAGGCGTTTCCGAGGAGCGTTGTCTGCGGTGAGCAGCCAGCGGACCAGCCATTGCCAGTTAGCAATGTCTGAGGTGTTACTCGTCAGCGAGACGCC
>CAYVQI010000072.1:0-10767 GCA_964454155.1 uncultured Alteromonadaceae bacterium
CATCGGCCCCTAACGGAATTCCAGTGCCGGCTGCGCCAGCTGCAGTATTTGGCTGAGCCAAGCGCATCGCCACGTATTTCTGTAAATCTTCTTTAATGATCCGACCCTTGGGACCCGAACCTTGCACGTCCAAGAGATCAACACCAAACTCACGAGCCAATTTCCTGACCGCAGGCCCAACGTAGAGATCGTGTCCACCTGTAACTGGGGATTCAGGCTTTTCTATTTTTGCCGGACTCGTCTGGGGCATCGGCTCTGGCGCCGCCTCAACCAGTGCCGCAGCTGGAGCAGACTGCTCTTCAGCCACAGCAGGTTGCGCAACAGGACGCATTCTGAGTAACGCTGTGCCCTGCGAAACAGAGGCACCATTGACAATAAGAACCTCCAAGACCTCACCTGCAAAGGGTGCTGGCACCTCCATTGAGGCTTTGTCAGACTCAAGCACCACAATAGAATCGCCCTCTTGCAGAACATCGCCCTTGGCAATGCAGAGCTCAACAACCTCAACCGGTCCGTCTGTGCCAATGTCAGGCACTTCGACAATCTGATCAGAGACTTGCGCCGATGCGGCAACAGACTCAGGCGTCGTCAATGCATCAGCCTCGCTTGTTTGGGGTGATGGCGCTGGTGCCTTTTGCTCAACAGACGCGCCGTCAGTCGACGCCTCCTCGACGATTTCGAGTATGAGTACTGCATCGCCCTCAGAGATCTGATCACCCACAGCGACTTTAAGCTCAGCGACCACGCCGGCGTGGGAGGCTGGAATCTCCATTGACGCCTTGTCGGACTCAAGAACAATCAAGCTCTGCTCGAGCTCAATAGCGTCACCGACAGCCACCAGTAACTCCACAACTTCTGCGCCTTCGGCACCACCAATATCGGGAACAACAATTGTATGACTCACCATAACGTCTCGCCTTGGTTAAACCGTTGTTGGATCAGGTTTCGTGGGATCGATACCAAGATCGACCATAACCTTCGCCACCTCGCCGCGCTTGATAGCACCCTCGTCGGCCAGCGCAGTCATTGCCGCCAAAACGACGTATCGACGATCGACCTCAAAGAATTCTCTGAGCTGTGCGCGCGTGTCACTGCGTCCGAAACCGTCGGTACCCAATACAGTAAATGGGCGGGGCATAAACTCACGGAGCTGATTTGTGTGGGCTCGCATGTAGTCCGTTGCAGCAATAATCGGGCCTTCAGTCGCCGCCAAACACTGCGTCACGTAAGGAGTAAGAGGCTCCTCAGCCGGATTCATCATATTGTGGCGAACAATTTTGCTTCCCTCGCGCGCCAACTCATTCACACTGGTCATGCTCCAAATGTCCGCAGCAACACCATAGTCACGCTCGAGGATCACAGCGGCCGCTTCGACTTCGCGCATAATCGTGCCCGCGCTCATTAACTGCACTCGATGCTTCCCTGCACCCGAGGACGTCTTGAGGGGATATAGCCCCTTCACAATTCCCTCTTCCACACCCTCAGGCATGTCAGGATGAACATAGTTCTCGTTCATGGTCGTGATGTAATAGAAAACATTTTCACCGTTTTCAAACATGCGGCCCATACCCGCTCGAATAATCGTTGCTAACTCAAAGCTGTACGTGGGGTCGTAAGACACACAGTTTGGAATAGTGGTTGCCATCAAGTGACTGTGTCCGTCCTGATGCTGAAGACCCTCTCCGTTAAGGGTGGTTCTACCTGCCGTCGCACCAATCAAAAATCCCCGCGCCTGACTGTCGCCGGCAGCCCAGGCCAAATCGTGAATGCGTTGAAAGCCAAACATTGAGTAAAAAATATAAAAAGGGACCATGGGGTAGTCCGACACGGAGTAAGAAGTCGCACACGCGAGCCACGCAGACATGGCGCCGGCCTCATTAATGCCCTCTTCTAAGATCTGTCCGGTTTCCTCCTCCTTGTAGTAGAGGATCTGACCCGCATCATGGGGTGTGTACTGCTGACCGACAGAGGAGTAAATACCAAGCTGCCTGAACATGCCCTCCATACCAAAGGTGCGCGCTTCATCGGGAACAATAGGCACAATACGCTCGCCGATCTGCTTGTCTTTCACAAGCGATGACAACACCCTCACAAACGCCATCGTCGTTGAAATCTCGCGCTTCCCACTGCCCTTTAATTGGCTGGCATACGCGGACTGCGCTGGAACGGGAAGGTCGTATGACGTCGCTCGTCGCGCTGGAATACTGCCGCCGAGTTCCGCTCGACGCTCCCGAAGGTAGCGCATTTCTGGACTGTCCTCTGGAGGCCTGTAAAACGGCACGTCCTTTAAGTCTTTGTCGCTGATGGGCACACCAAAACGGTCTCTAAAGGCCTTGAGGCTCTTCAGGTCGAGCTTCTTAAGCGAGTGCGTTTCATTGCTGGCCTCACCTGCTTCACTGGTCCCATAACCTTTAACCGTCATGGCAAGTATCACCGTTGGACGCTCTGTTTCCTCGCACGCCGCCGCGTAAGCCGCGTAAACTTTATAAGGGTCATGACCACCTCGGTTGAGGTACATGATGTCGTCGTCTGACAGATCCTTCACCAAATCGAGTGTTTCCGGGTATTTCCCGAAGAAGTGCTCACGCGTATAGGCACCGCCGTTAAACTTACAGTTTTGCAGCTCTCCGTCGCACACCTCGTTCATGCGCTTGAGTAGCAATCCAGACTTATCACGCTCCAGCAGCGGGTCCCATCGCCGACCCCAAACGACTTTTATGACATTCCAACCGGCTCCGCGAAAGACACCCTCAAGTTCTTGAATAATCTTGCCGTTGCCACGCACCGGCCCATCGAGACGTTGCAGGTTACAGTTAACAACAAAGTGCAGGTTTCCTAGTCGTTCTCGACCTGCCAACCCAATGGCTCCCAATGACTCCGGCTCATCACATTCGCCATCTCCCATGAAGCACCAGATCTTGCGATCGCGGTGATCCACTAGGCCGCGCTTCTGCTGGTACTTCATGACGTGTGCTTGATAAATCGCCTGAATCGGTCCAAGACCCATGGACACGGTTGGAAACTGCCAGTAGTCGGGCATCAACCAAGGATGCGGGTATGAGGACAATCCCTTACCAGAAACTTCTCGCCGAAAGTTTTCAAGATGCGTCTCGTCAAAAACGCCCTCAAGGTAAGAGCGTGCATACATGCCCGGAGCACTGTGTCCTTGATAAAAAATAAGATCACCCGGATGACCGTGACCTGTGCCGCGGAAAAAGTAGTTCATTCCCACGTCGTACAACGTCGCACTCGAGCTAAAACTCGAAATATGCCCGCCGAGTCCGTCTTCATTGTCGTTCGCGCGCATGACCATGGCCATTGCGTTCCAACGAATGAGTGACCGGATGCGCCGCTCCATAAAGAGGTCCCCCGGCATGACACGCTCGTCTTCAGGGTTAATTGTGTTCTTAAAAGGGGTAGTGATCGCCGCCGGGAGTTTCAATCCGCGCTCACGCGCGTGATCAGTCAGTTGCTGGATCAACTCACTCGATGCCTTGTCACCGTTGTGCCGCGTCACCGCATCCAACGAGTCGAGCCACTCACGCGCCTCCACTGGATCTAAGCTTGAATTCATCCCCTACTCCTCTTGTAAGTTCTAAAAAAGAACTGATAAAAAAGATTTCTCTTAGTTAAGAGTAGGTATTTTTCAATTTATTTTCTACATAGTTCTATATTAGAACTATGTAGAAATAATTACGCTGGCCTTGAATCGTTATTTCTGTGACTAGCGCCCCTGAACAGGCATCTCATTATGAAACTTATCGATATCATCGATCACTACACCACCCTCTACCGTGGCAAAGGGACGCTCTGAGTAGCGCTTGCCCCTGAGCTGGATGACGATGCGCGACGAGGTCTCGCTGAAAACAGTCTCCTCATAGAAACGCTGCACGTCCTGCAGCGTTGCCGCGTTCACCGCAGCAATCAGCTTTGCGCGGGTGTCATAGTCATAGTGTTCAATAGCCCAGTCCGAAACGAAAGGGCCCGCTTCGGCCGACAGGTTTTTGGGGGGCTCTGTCAGCGCCGTCAGGACGCCCGCCTTGAATTTTTCAAAAGAGGCCTCTGGCAAGGCTGCCAATTCATCACGATACTCGTCCGTATACGCGGTAAAGCGATCGAGCATCTCTTGAGGACCCTTAACGGGTGTTTGTATATACAAAATCACCATCGGATGCTTGTAGAGATCGAGTGCCCCGCCGCCGGCGGCATAGCCGAGCTGCTCCTCGGTTCGGAGTGTTTCAAACGCACGCACGCGAAGATGGCGCGCCAATATTTGACTTAGGGCTTGGTTTTTTACACTCGCCTCTGGCGCAGCAAACGCATACAGCATGCCCAAATCTTCCACCGGCACCTCACGATTCAAGAGAAGCGTCGTCGCCGGCTTGGGGGCGTAGATGTTGGACCGTGCATAGCCCGCGGAAGGACTGGCGCTGACCGCAGCACTCAATAACTCATAAACCCCGCGAACATCAGCCTCACTGTAGTTACCGAAGAAGGCACCACGCACGTGACTTGTGCCCAACACCCGATCAACGAAGGCATTGAACCCCTCAAGACTGGCCTTTGACGCCGCTCGCGCAAGGGCGGCGTCAGTGTATCGTCCCTGCCGTGTCAACAAACTCAGCAGCGGCGTGAATCGTGTGTAGGGGAATGCCCGTTTCGAGTTCTCAATGCCGCGCAACAGGCGCTCGACCGCTTGCCCGAACTCCAACTCTGAAGGCTCAACCCGCAAGCCTGCAAGTGCGCGCTCAAGGAGCTCTGGCTGCTTGTCAGTAAAACCTGCAAGCGTTAGCGAAATTCCGTTGGACGCGCCCATGGACAAACTCATGCCAGCGATCGATGCTTCGGTGGCCAAAGGTGTTTGTTTTAAGCCATAGAGCGACTCCCAAAGAGACAGGTAGACGGCGCTCTGCGCACTGTTTAGCGCGGCATCTGTACTGAGCTGGATGCGTGAGAAGCCTTTCGGCAAGCCCTCAAAATGGGTGCTTCCTTTCAGCCAAAAGGTCACGTTCTCGGCAACTGAAACAGGCGTGACCGCCTCAGGTGACGCCTTGATACTAAAGTTTTCAGGCAGAAGGCCATTTTTGCTGGGTAACTCAAGACCAAGGCGATCGACAAGGGCGAGTGCCTTGTTGAGGTCAGGCGGAGTAAGATCTTCAACAGAATACGGACCGACGTAAAACTCCAGCTCTTGGTCTGTGGGCTCTTCTTGCGAGATATACCAAGTGTTCAGGCGCTCCGGTACGAGTTGAGAAAGAAGCGTATCTACCGCGGCCTGGTCAAATCCGTCGAACCGAAAAGGCGCGTCAATCACGTGCTCGATCGGGTAGTCCTGCATCGCTGCTGCGAGACTGGCAGCGTAAGAAAAGTCATCAGTTTTTTCAAGAAAGGTAAAACGATTCTCAAGCGACTGCTTATACTCATCGGCGTATCGATCGTCCACGCCCTCCTGACGGAGCCGCTCGATGTAGCCTGCGACAATATCGAAAATCTCATCGCGTCGCTTCATGCCTTGCGGCGTCAATTGGACACTGATTTCAAACGTGCCGTAATTGCCGTAGAGCGACTCGTAGCTCGACGTCATCAACTCACTGATTAAACCCATCGATTTGAGCGTATCTGCCGGCGTGCCAGGCATCTCCGAACCAATAACATAGCCTAAATAGTCGCCGGGCTTACTTCGCCATTGCGCTTGATTGTTATCAATTATATAGCTCAGCCGCATTTCTCGCAGATCCCGCTGAGGCTTGAACCGAATGAGTTTTCCTGACACGGCGGCCAAGTCCAACTCAGTCGTGACGGTCGGGCGATCAATCTCTTTATTTGGAATACGCGAAAAATGTAACTCTGCGAGCCGCTCCATTTCAGCAACAGGCAAAGGGCTTATCAATACTAACGACATTAAATTGGCCGAATAGTATTGCTGAAAAAACTCAATCGTCGCGGGATGTAACTCGCGCTGATCCTTATCCGCCAGGGTGTCCAGGTTGCCGATAGTAAACCGATTCGCCGGGTGATCCCCCAGCAGCTCACGTTGCAGGCGGTAAATCGAGCGGCCTTCTGACTCGCGACGCATTGACCACTCCGCGTTGACAGCATTTTTTTCTTTTTGAATATAGCCAGGGTCCAGTATCGGTGCGGCAAAAAACTCCGAGAGTCGGTGAAGTGCCTCCGCAAATGCACTGTTCTCGATGGTGATCATGTAGTTCGTAATCTCACTCGAGGTGTAAGCATTGGAACTGCCACCGTTCTCGGCCGCAAAATTCATATAGCCGTCGGGCTCGGGGAACGATTCTGACCCCATAAACAACATATGCTCGAGGTAATGTGCCATGCCCTGAAAATCCATAGGGTCAGAGAACGCACCGACTCCAACACTGAGGGCTGCCGCGGACTTCTCAGTCTCTTGATCCGACACCATAAGAACCTGTAAGCCATTATCCAATGTCACGGCTGCATACGTCCGCTCGTCGTTAGGACTTTTGTTTATGACCGCAGGGGCGGTAGGGTCCTGCGCAGACCCACCACAGCCCATCAAAAAAGCGGCCAAAAAAAGGGCCGATAACAAGCGAGCGAAACGCCTAATTTGCATAGTTACTCCTTTGTGCGCGGGCGCGCTAAACTTCTGACCGTGGCCAAGAGACCAACAGCACATTACACAAGGCGGCTAGGGGGATCGCGAAAAACACACCCCAGACACCCCAAAGACCACCAAAAATAAGTACTGCGATAATAATTGCCACGGGGTGCAGATCGACCGCCTCCGAAAACAATACCGGTACGAGTATATTTCCATCGAGCACTTGAATCAGCATGTAGAAGCCCACGACCCAGTAGAAGTGACTCATCAGGCCAAACTGAAAGAAGGCGACCAAGACAACCGGTATTGTGACCAAGAAAGCACCAATGTAGGGAACAATGACACTGAGACCGACTAAAAGCGCAAGAAGGGCCGTATAATTGAGGCCAAAGGCTGCGAATCCGACGTAGCTCAGTGCACCCATAATCGCAATCTCGATACCTTTGCCGCGGACGTAATTTGCGATCTGGACGTTCACATCTCGACCGATCTGATCGAGCGCAGGGCGCTCGCTTGGGAGAAAACTCAGCGCCCACGTCATGAGTTGCTCGCGGTCCTTGAGAAAAAAGAAAACCATGAGCGGAATCAATACAAGGTAAATCGCAAACGTGAGCACACCGGGAATAGAGGCTAAGCCAAACCCGACGAGCGCCTGCCCCATGGAAGCGACCTGCCCCTGGAGCGACGAAAGCATTTCCGTAATAGGTGCCTGCTCGATCACCAGAGGGTAGCGCGCAATAATCTCTTCAATCTGAATCTGAACGGCAGCCATCATTGCCGGCGCCTCACGAATCAGACCCTCGAACTGACGCCAAGCCAAGGGCGCCACTCCGAGTGTAAACCCGAAGAAGACCCCGACAAAAATCAGGGTGGAACCTGCAAGCGCCAACTCACGACTCAACCCCCACTTCTGAAGCTGATTGGCGACACCTTGCATGAGATACGCAAGTACCAGCGCCACAAAAACCGGCATGAGTACGTCGTCTAATACGCTCAGCAACAAGAACGCACCCAGCAAGATTATGAACAGAATCACCGACTCGTCACGAGTAAGGTGCCGGTCATACCAATTCTTAACTGCGTTAATCATCCACCGCCTCCTGCACCTACTGCATAAAGGGTTAACGCTATGGCCAACACCTCTCCGCGTTGTTCCCAACTCACACTATGACCTTCAAGCTTGGCAAAGGTTTCAAAATCACTGGGGGCCGCGGGGTCGGTCGCTAGGACCTCTATAGAATCACCCTGTTCACGCATGGCGATCGCCCGCTTGGCCATCAATACAGGCATTGGACAGCGTTTTCCGCGCGCATCGACAGTCTCCACAAACGACATGATCAGAATCCCTCGCCTCTCAAACCACAGTATACCCGCTCAGGGAACCAACGGACGGTACTTTTGTCACAGACAGACACACGTCACGCTGCAAAGTCAGTTAACATTACCCAATGCCCAAACGCCTCTTACAACCGCTTATCTTCACCGCGCTCACAGTCGCGATGACCTTCGGAGGCGTCCCGGTTGTCGCTGACAATGATGATTTAAAAATTCCAAATCTGGGTGCCTCGAGTACGAGTCTGTACTCTGAAGACTACGAGCGTCGGTTGGGCCGCTTGTGGCTTAAAGTATTTCGTGCCCAGGCGCCCGTGTTGGACGACCCACTGCTTTACGACTATGTTGAGAACCTTGTCTTCGAATTGGTGTTGCACAGTGACTTAAGGGACCGGCAGCTGCAGCTTGTGGTCGTGGACAACCCAACGATTAACGCGTTTGCCGTTCCGGGCGGTATCATCGGCGTTCACAACGGACTCATCCATCACGCTCAGACTGAAGATGAGCTCGCGGCCGTTCTCACGCACGAAGTTGCCCACCTAAGTCAACGCCACTTCTCACGTCAACGGGAACGCTCGCAAAACCAAAACATACTGACTATTGCCGGATTGGTCGCCAGTATTGCGCTGGCAGCGACCGCCGGCTCCGACGCCGGGCTTGCCGCCATGACCGCGACGCAGGCCGCCGCCCAAGACTCGCGTCTTAAATACAGTAGAGCCAACGAGTCCGAGGCAGATCGTATTGGGCTCAGAACACTGGTGGCATCTGGCAGGGACCCGCATGCGGCGGCCGACATGCATGAACGCATGCTCGCCGCACATCGACTTTACAGTGCAAATCGACTCCCTGAATTCCTGCGAACACACCCACTGTCGGAAAAACGGGTTGCCGACATGCGTAATCGCGCGCGTGCCGAGCGGCGCGTGATCAGACCAAAAAATTTCGACTTTGCGCTCATGCAAGCCCGCGTTCGCCAGCAGTTGACGCAAACACCGGTTGCGGCGATAAATCTCTTTACAGACCAGACGCTTGAAGGTGGCACGGAAGCAGCCGCGGGTTGGTACGGGTTGGCACTGGCGTACATTGAGGCAGGCGAACCCATTAAGGCACGGAAAGCGCTCGACGAAGCCATGCGACCTGACCCTAACAATCTGGCTTTTATTCTCGCCAGCAGTGAAATAGACACTGCACTGGGACAACACCAGAGCGCGTTGCGCCGACTCAAAAATCGTTTGAGCTTGTCGCCTGGAAACCACCCCCTGACCATGGCCTATGCGGACGCACTCTGGCAGGCCGGCCTTCCACACGTTGCCGCGCAACTGCTCAAAGATCAAAGCAAGAGAAAGCCTGAAGATCCTGGCGTTTGGTATCGACTCGCGGAGGTTCAAGGACTCGCGGGCGATATCGTGGGCCTGCACCAGTCGCGCGCAGAGTACTTTATCTTGGTCGGTGCTCTTAATGCTGCGCAAGCGCAGTTAAATTACGCGCTAAAATTGGTTAACAACAACTTTACCCAGTCGGCCATGATCAACGAAAGACTCCGCGACGTGATGGACATCAGAGACGAGCTAGAGAACTCTTAAGCCCGACCGACGACCCCCGTCCCCAGCGACTGAGCAAACTGCAGCATGCGATCGAGTGGCTGCATGGCGCGCTCCCCTAAAACCGGGTCAACAACGATCTCCCGCCCTTGCGGCTTGTCCAGCACTTCTGCAAGGAGCTCGAGCTCGTTCATCGCCATCCATGGGCAATTCGCACAACTTCGACAGGTCGCACCCTCACCTGCGGTGGGTGCAATCAGGAACGTCTTTGTCGGGGCCGTCTTTTGGAGCTGGTAAAAAATTCCTTGATCCGTCGCAACAATGAACTTCTCATTCGGAAGATGAGCCGCCGCCTTGATGATTTGCGTGGTCGAACCAACGTGATCAGCCAGTTCTAATACCGACGCGGGCGATTCGGGATGAGCCAGAACTGCAGCGTCAGGGTGCACACGTTTGAGGTCTAAAATACCTTTTGCTTTGAACTCTTCGTGGACAATACAGGCCCCATCCCAAACGAGAATATCGGCACCACTCTCTCGCCGAACGTAGTCACCCAAGTGTCGATCAGGCGCCCACAAAATCTTTTTATCTTGCTCGGCGAGGTGCTCCGCCAAATCCAGCGCAATGCTCGACGTGACCACCCAGTCAGCCCTGGCTTTAACAGCCGCAGACGTGTTGGCATAAACCACAACCTCGCGATCAGCGTGGGCGTCGCAGAAAGCGGCGAACTCATCAATGGGACAGCCCTCATCTAACGAGCAGGTCGCCTCCAAAGTAGGCATCAATACGCGCTTATGTGGCGTCAAAATCTTTGCGGTTTCACCCATGAAACGAACACCGGCAACGAGCAGTGTCTGTGCGGGGTGATCTCGACCAAACCGGGCCATCTCTAAGGAGTCCGAGACACACCCGCCCGTCGCCTCAGCCAGCGCTTGAATTTCAGGCGCCGTGTAATAGTGGGCAATAATCACCGCATTGTGATGCTCAAGCTGGGAACGAATTTTCTCCTCGAGCAGAGCTTTACGCTGCGGATCAATGCGCTTAGGTGCCGCCGCAAAATGTGACTGCACTCGCATCCTGATGTCTTGAAGCTTTTGATCGGCGATCGACACTCAAAAAAACCTTCCCAATAACCAGCGCGCAGTTTACCTTCATATCATCACTGTGGCATCTGGCAATCCAAATTTTGGTGAAACGCGATGAGTTTTATGACGCCCGATGCGACTGGCTTAACCATAATGCACGTCCAGCTTTCAGTAGGGCGCGCCACCAAGGAAGCGTCGATTAGTGACTAATGCAGATGACAGTCCGTTA
>CAYVQI010000073.1:0-10292 GCA_964454155.1 uncultured Alteromonadaceae bacterium
CCGTGTCCGTTCACCCACACCAGCAAATACGGACAGGACCGAGTGCTCGGTCGCAATGTTGTTGATCAGCTCCATCATGTTAACGGTTTTACCAACACCAGCACCACCGAATAGCCCGACCTTGCCGCCCTTTGCAAACGGACAAACCAAGTCAATGACTTTAATACCGGTCTCAAGCAACTCGTCAGACGCTGCGAGTTCCTCATAGGCAGGAGCCGCGCGGTGAATCGACGATCGCTCTTGCTCACCAATGGGTCCGCGCTCATCAATGGGGTTGCCCAACACATCCATGATACGACCGAGTGTTTCAATCCCAACCGGAACCGCAATCGGCGCACCAGTATTGTCTACAGAGAGACCTCGGCTGACACCTTCAGATGGGCCCATAGCAATGGCACGAACAATACCGTCGCCGAGTTGCTGTTGAACTTCCAACGTCAGGCCTTTATCAGTGATAGTCAGGGCGTCATACACCTTGGGAACGCTGTCGCGGGGAAACTCTACGTCAACGACCGCGCCAATAACCTGTACAACCTTTCCACTACTCATTTTCGAGTCCTCTGTGTTGTTCTGCGGCGCTCAGCCATGGCGCCAACATAAATCAAAACCACGCGCACGCGTGCTTATCCAATAGCGGCAGCACCGCCTACAATTTCTGACAGTTCCTGCGTAATCGCCGCCTGCCGAGCTTTGTTGTATACCAATTGAAGTTCATCAATCAGCTCACCAGCATTGTCGCTGGCGTTCTTCATAGCGATCATTCGAGCAGCTTGCTCGCAAGCACCATTCTCAACCACCGCCTGATAAACCAGCGCTTCGATATACCGGGCTAGCAGACTGTCGAGCAACTCGCGCGCATCAGGCTCGTAAATGTAATCCCAATGGTGCGAATACTGCTCTTGAGTATCGGCTTCTAACGGCAACAGCTGCTGCACCGTAGGCGCCTGCGTCATGGTATTTACAAAGTCGTTACTCACCAAATAAAGCTTGTCGACCGACCCTTTAATGTAAGCATCAAGCATGTGCTTGACCGCACCGATCAGCTGCTCAACGGTTGGCTGCTCACCAATGTCACGAACACTCGCGACCACATTGCCACCCACTGAACCAAAAAACGCTTGGCCTTTAGCGCCAATCAAACACAGATCAATCTCATGACCCTCTTCTGAATGCGCTTTCATGGACTGCAATGCACGCTTGAACAGGTTAATGTTCAATCCACCACACAAGCCTCGGTCAGAGGAGATAACAATGTAGCCGACGCGTTTTACTGCGCGCTGCTGCATGTAGGCGTGTCGGTACTCGGCCGAAGCATTTGCGATATGACCCACCACCGAACGCATGCGACGGGCATAAGGCTTGCCCACTTCCATGCGGTCCTGAGCACGACGCATCTTACTGGCCGCAACCATCTCCATTGCACTCGTAATCTTCTGAGTACTTTGAATACTCGTGATCTTAGTGCGAATTTCCTTACCAGCTGCCATCGCTAATTACCAAGTCTGCGTCGCAACAAACGTGTCCAAGCCCGACTTAAATGCAGCCTCACGATCGTCGTTCCAGTTTCCGTCAGACACAATTTCTTGCATCAAAGCACCATGCTCAGCGTGCATGTAAGACAAAAGAGATGCTTCGAAGTCGGCCACTTTTTCCACCTCAACCGACTTCAAGTAACCTTCGTTGGCCGCATACAAGAGCACGCCCATTTCTGCGGTTGAGAGAGGCGCGTACTGCTTTTGCTTCATGAGCTCAGTGACACGCTCGCCGTGTTCAAGCTGAGCTTTAGTCGCCTCGTCAAGGTCTGACGCAAACTGAGAGAATGCGGCAAGCTCGCGGTACTGAGCCAGTGCTGTTCGAATGCCGCCTGAAAGCTTCTTAATAATCTTGGTCTGAGCTGCACCACCCACACGCGACACCGAAATACCAGCGTTCATCGCGGGACGAACGCCTGCGTTGAACATGTCGGCTTCCAAGAAAATCTGACCGTCAGTAATCGAAATTACGTTGGTCGGTACGAATGCAGAAACATCACCCGCCTGGGTTTCGATCACTGGAAGTGCGGTTAACGAGCCTGTTTGACCCTTCACGTCACCGTTTGTAAACGCTTCAACGTAGTCGGCGTTGACGCGCGCTGAGCGCTCTAACAAACGCGAGTGGAGATAAAACACATCACCAGGGTACGCTTCGCGGCCAGGCGGACGTCTCAGCAATAAAGAAATTTGACGATACGCCACAGCTTGCTTCGAGAGGTCATCATAGATGATTAACGCGTCTTCACCACGGTCGCGGTAATACTCGCCCATAGTGCAACCCGCAAAAGGCGCTAAGTACTGCATTGCTGCAGGGTCAGACGCGTTTGCAGCAACCACAATCGTGTGGTCCATCGCACCGTGCTCCTCAAGCTTACGCACAACAGAAGCCACAGAAGAAGCCTTCTGGCCCACGGCAACGTAAACGCACTTAATGCCGGTGTCTTTTTGGTTGATAATGGCGTCAATAGCAATCGCCGTTTTACCAATCTGGCGGTCTCCAATAATCAATTCCCGCTGTCCACGACCAATCGGCACCATCGCATCAATGGCTTTGAGTCCAATTTGTACAGGCTGGTCAACCGACTGTCGGGCGATAACGCCAGGGGCAATCTTTTCAATCGCATCGGTGAGTTGAGCGTCAATTGCGCCTTTTCCGTCAATGGGATTACCCAACGCATCGACTACCCGGCCCTGAAGCTCAGGACCCACAGGGACTTCCAGAATACGACCCGTACAACGGCAGGTTTGACCCTCGGCGAGCTGTTTATAATCGCCAAGCACAACCGCGCCAACCGAGTCTCGCTCGAGGTTGAGCGCCAACCCGAAGACATTGCCTTCAAACTCAACCATCTCACCGTATTGAACCTCGGTGAGTCCATGAATTCGGATAATACCGTCCGTTACCGAGACGATAGTGCCCTCGTTTGTTGCTTGCGAAGCAACATCGAGCTGCGAAATACGCTGCTTGATGATGTCGCTGATTTCTGAAGGATTCAGTTGTTGCATGACCGGTTCCTCTGTCAAGATTTCAACGCAGTCGCTAGCTTGTGCAAGCGCCCACGAACTGAGCCGTCGATAACCATATCGCCAGCCCGAATAATGGCTCCACCTAGAAGGGCGGAGTCTGTTTTAACAGTCATATCGACTGTTTTACCCAGTTTTGCTTTTAACGCGGACGAAAGTGTTTCAACCGTTGCGTCGTCTACATCAAACGCGCTGGTCAATGTGACATTTGTTGCTGCGTCCAACGACGCCTTGAGCTCCGCAAACAACCGCGTCACTTCGCCCGTCAATGACAATCGGTGGTTTTCAGACAGGACCGCGACAAATTGTGCCAATCCCATTGGCGCGTCGTTACCTAATACAGCAGACACAGTTTCAGCACGTTGTGCCGCGGTGCTGGCAGGATCATCCAAAATACGGGCAACATTGGGTTCTGCAACCACAGACGTAAGCACCTGAAGCGCCTCGTACCAAACATCAACCGCAGTATTATCCACGGCAAACTGAAATGCTGCGCGCGCGTACGGCCTTGCCAATGTTGTTGGCTCGATCACGCTTACTGCTCCTTAACCAGCTGCTCAAGAATCGCAGCGTGCTTGTCCGCGTCAATCTCTGCTGCCAACACCTTTTCAGCACCCGAAATAGCAAGTGCGCTGACTTGTGCAAGTAACTGCTCCTTTGCCTGAGCCTTTTCACGCTCAACTTCAGCTGTAGCCAGCTCTTTAACGCGATCCGCTTCTACAACGGCGGCCGCCTTCGCTTCATCAACAAGCGTAGACGCACGCTTATTAGCAGAGTCAACGATCACGGCAGCTTCTTTCTTTGCGTCAGCAAGCCGATCCACCGCCGCTTTTTGAGCGAGCTCTAAATCGTGACCTGCACGATCGGCTGCAGCGAGGCCATCAGCGATTTTTTGCTGACGCTCTTCCATGGCAGCAAGAATCGGCGGCCATACATATCGCATGCAGAAAGCAACGAACGCAATAAACGCGACGATCTGTCCGATAATGGTCAGATTAATGTTCACAGTAGTCTCCTGTGGGTAAAACGCTCACCGGATCACCGGTGAGGAAACGAGAGTTTCTTTAGCCTGCAACCACAAAGATGAGGTACATAGAAATACCAACACCAATAATAGGAATCGCATCAACCAGGCCGGCGCCCAAGAAGAACGTGCCCTGTAAGCGAGAAGCCAGCTCTGGCTGTCGCGCTGACCCTTCGATGAGCTTACCGCCCAAGATACCTACGCCAATAGCGGCACCCATGCCACCCAAGCCCATCATGATCGCAGCTGCGATGTAGATCATTTCCATTGTTGTCTCCTATTGAGTCTAAGTATGGAAGTTCAAAAACTAGTGGTCCTCGTGCGCCATACTGAGGTACACGATGGTCAGAACCATAAAAATAAACGCCTGAAGCGTAATAACCAGAATGTGGAAAATTGCCCAGCCGATCTGTAATAAAGAAGCAGGTAGAACCCAAAAAATACCGGCACCAAAAAGCGCAGCAATCAAAATGAAAATCATTTCACCCGCATACATGTTACCGAACAATCGCAGCCCCAATGAAAAGGGCTTAGCCAATAGACCTACAATTTCCATAAACAAGTTAACGGGGATAAACACCCAGTGATTGAAAGGGTTTAGCGCAAGCTCTTTGGCAAAACCAAAGCCTTTTACTTTGATTGAGTAATAAAGCATCAAAATAAACACGCCTACCGCCATGCCCATCGTGATGTTGGGGTCCGTCGATGGCACGATTTTTTGGTACTCAATGCCAGCCAAAACCATCAACTCTGGCACTACATCGACCGGTATCAAATCCATGAGGTTCATTAAAAAGACCCAGACAAAAATAGTCAGCGCCAGCGGCGCGACAAGTTTGTTTTGTCCGTGGAATGTGTCTTTGACCTGGTTGTCGATGAACTCAACAACCATCTCGATAAAGTTAACCAACCCAGACGGCGTGTCGGCCGATGCACGAACCGCAACCCAACGAAAGAGTGCGCAAAAGATAACACCCAAACCAATAGACCAAGCAAGCGAGTCAACGTGAACCGCATTGAAGCCCATTGCGGCGATTTCGTCTGCACCATGCGCAAACGCCCATTCACCGCCGGTACCCACTGTGTGTCCGTCGTAACGATCAAAACCTTCCGGCAACTTGCCGTAAGTCAGGTTTGTCAGGTGGTGGACAATGTAGTCCGAAACTGTCTTTTCTTGACCAGTCGCCGCCATTCGTTGCTGCCCCGTCTAGTCGCACGCTCACTGCGGCGACACGTCTTTAACTTTCTTGTTTCGCAACCCAGAAATAAAACACCGGGCTACACACTAATAACGTTACCGCACCCAAAAAAACGGGTCCGGCTTGCGGGTTTGGTGATTTCGCAAACCAAACACCAAACAACACCGCACTTAAACTAAACTTTGCGATTCCCAGTAGCGTTGGCGCATACGCGCCAAAACGACTAAACAAACTTGTGGCGAGCCACACCTGTGGCAGTCCCACGATAGCCGCCCCAATCCAAACTGCGACCGCCGCGTCAGCATTGAATAACAACCCAACACCCAGTGACTCAATCCCAACCACGACACTGGAATATAAAAGCGCTTTTGCAAGGTGACGAGCAAGCGTTGTGCGCGTGTACTCAACCACTAAGTGCTCCTAAGTGCTCAGACCCTCAAGCGCGCGCAAGTTTATTCGAATTGCCAAACAGCATCAACAAAGCAAAATGCCAACTTTTATTGGATACGATTTAAAATACCGTCGAGCACATCAAGGTCGCTGTACTGGATAACCAACCTGCCGCGCCCGTTTTTATTCTCGATAGTGACTTTTGTACCAAATCGATCTGAGAGTTGCCGTGCCAGTCGATCTATATCAGGGTCTCTTGCCATCGACGCATCAGCGTCCTTAGGCGATAAAAACGCTCTAACTAACACCTCAGTTTGACGAACAGACAACTTGCCATAAGCCACTCTGCGCGCAGCTTTTACCTGAGCGCTGCCCTCAAGCGCTAACAACACTTTTCCGTGACCTGCGCCAATGGCTTTCGTTTCGAGCATCTCAGCAACTTCGGGTTCAAGCGTTAGTAGCCGTAGAAGATTTGCAATCACTGGCCGCGACTTACCCACTGCCGTTGCGATTTCTTGTTGGCTTAAGTCGAACTCTGTTTGCAGCCGCTTTAGGGCTCGTGCTTCTTCGATTGAATTTAAATCTTCGCGCTGAATGTTTTCAATTAAAGCCATCGCGATCGCCGTTTCATCACTAATCTGACGAACAATGGCAGGAATGACGTCAAGAGACGCGCGCTGACTGGCACGCCACCGCCGCTCACCGGCAACAATTTCATATCGATTACTGGCGACAAGTCGGACAACGATAGGCTGCATTACCCCTTGGGCTTTTATGCTGTCCGCCAGCTCGTTGAGCGCGCTCTCATCAAAATCGCGACGTGGTTGGTACTGACCGCGCTGTAGCTGTTCCAGCGGGATCTGACGAAGGTCACCTTGCCCTGCAGGGCTTGCGTTAAGCGACGCGGTGCTGGCCGCCGCTTTTGTTGTCAATTCGGCACCAAGCAGGGCATCCAAGCCCCTATTAAGTTTTCTTTTTTTTGTGGTCATTCACTTTTCCTGGGGACACTGGCCTTTACTGTCTGCGCAGAAACTCTTCAGCCAGCGCCATGTAAGCACGAGCACCGCGTGAGTACCTGTCATAAACAATACCTGGTTCCCCGTGACTGGGTGCCTCTGCTAAACGAACGTTACGCGGAATAACCGTTCGATAAACCAAGCTGCCAAAGTGACTGAATAATTGCTCTGAAACTTCAGTCGTCAGTGAGTTGCGAGGATCATACATTGTTCGAAGAATACCCTCGATTTCTAAGTCGGAGTTAACTGTCTCGTTAATACGCCTCACAGTACTGAGTAACGCCGATAACCCTTCAAGGGCAAAATATTCGCACTGCATCGTGATCAGTATTGAATCACACGCCACCATCGCGTTCACCGTCAGCATGTTGAGCGATGGTGGACAGTCGACTAAAACGTAATCAAACAGCGCTGTGGCTTGCGATAACCCAGACTTAAGACGCTGTTCTTTACCATCGACATCGATTAGTTCTACTTCGGCCGCTGTAAGATCACCGTTTGCAGGAAGCACCCCATACCCACCCGAAGGAGAGGTAATTAAACACTCTGACAATGCGGCCTCTTTAAGCAACACGTCGAGCACCGAGCGCTCGAGCTTATTTTTTTCTATACCTGAAGACATCGTCGCGTTGCCCTGTGGGTCCATATCCACCAGCAAAACACGTTGTCCAATTTGAGCGAGAGATGCTGCTAGGTTGACGCTAGAGGTGGTTTTACCCACGCCTCCTTTTTGATTTGCGACGGCGATAATTTTCATGTTGTTGCCTCAGCAAATTTGAGCACCGCAAGCTGTCTCACTTCGTTCAGACCTGGCACTTGAAGCGCCCGCTGCTCAACGAGAACAACACGTGCATCCAGCGTCGCTTGTTCAGTTTCAAGTATCTGCGACTTCATGGCGAGCCAAACACCATTTTTTTTCAGCAGGTGCTGTGTCACCTGATACATTCGCATCAAGTCGGCAAACGCTCGGCTCAACACAGCGTCAAACCCAATGTCTGGCTGATAGTCTTCAGCACGTCCCTCGACGATAGTGACGTTGTTTAGGTTTAAGTGGCGCCTCACTTGATGAAGAAAGCGGGTTTTCTTTCCATTGCTGTCTAAGAGTACAAACTCTGTTTCTGGACAGCAAACTGCAAGTGGAATGCCTGGCAGTCCTGCTCCCGTGCCTACGTCGCAAACACGGCGAGCACCGCCGAGGTGCGCCAATACTGAAAGACTGTCCATGAGGTGTTTCGGGATCATTTCTTCAGCTTTTTTAATCGCTGTTAAGTTAAACGGCTTATTCCACTTCTGGAGCAATTGAAGATACTCATAGAGTGGCGCTGCACGTTGCTCGTCGATAGATAGTGCGGCCAATCCTTTGCAAATCAGTTCGTGTTGAGCGTCACGCATTACTGACAAGGCGTTCATCGGGTTTTTCGCTACTTCTTCGTAAATGAACTAATAACAGCGATAAGGCTGAGGGGGTAACACCTTGTATACGACTCGCCCGAGCGATGTTGCTGGGTTGGTTTTCTATAAGCTTCTGACAAATTTCATTCGACAGACCTGATACCTTCGAGAAGTCAAATCCCGCAGGTATCGACGTATTTTCATGCCGTTTCAAACGATCTATATCGTCTTGTTGGCGCGCAATATAACCGGCATATTTCACGCGCGTTTCAATGTGCTCCGCCGTTGCAGAGTCTCGAACCATCTCACCCTTTAAGCTCGCAACATCGTTGTATGACAGCTCGGGTCTTCGCACTAGATCTGCCATGGAATACTCACGCGTGAGAGGCGTCGTCAACTTACCCTCGAGCATTTGAGCAGACTCTGTCTTTGGATGTATGAAAGTAGAATCGAGGCGCTCAAGCTCTTGTTGAATCGCCACTTGCTTATCTTCAAATACCTTCCAATGATCATCAGTAATCAGTGCTAACGCACGGCCTTTTGCCGTTAATCGTTCATCGGCGTTGTCTTGACGAAGCTGAAGTCGATATTCTGCTCTCGATGTAAACATTCGATAGGGCTCTAATGTCCCAAGTGTCACCAGATCATCGACCAACACACCGATATAAGCCTCATCGCGCTGAGGTTCCCACGGATCGAGATCAGCGGCATACCGCGATGCATTGAGTCCCGCCAATAACCCTTGCGCGCCGGCTTCTTCATAACCCGTTGTGCCGTTGATCTGACCGGCAAAAAACAAACCAGAAACATGACGCGTCATCAGACTGTGGTTTAAATCTCTTGGATCAAAATAATCGTACTCAATCGCGTAACCGGGTCGCGTAATGTGAGCATTTTCTAGCCCCTTAATGGATCGCACCAACGCGACTTGAATGTCATAGGGCAGGGAAGTAGAAATTCCATTGGGATAAAGTTCAGACGTTGTTAGCCCCTCAGGCTCTAAGAAAATCTGGTGCGAATTCTTATCAGCGAAACGGTGAATCTTATCTTCAATACTGGGGCAGTATCGAGGTCCTGTTCCCTCGATTACACCGCTAAACATCGGCGAACGATCTAAACCACTTCGAATGATATCGTGGGTTTCCTCGTTCGTTTTAGTAATCCAACAACACACCTGGTCTGGGTGTTGATTCACTGACCCTAATTGTGACATTACAGGTCGCGGCGTATCTCCCCACTGTTCCTGCAACGAGGAATAATCGACCGTATTTCCATCAATTCTAGGTGGCGTTCCCGTCTTTAATCGACCTAAGCGAGGGCATATTTCGCGAAGTTGGTCAGCTAACGTAACAACCGAAGGGTCGCCCATACGTCCACCTGACTGGTTCTGAAGTCCAACATGAATTTTTCCATGAAGAAATGTTCCCGCCGTCAGTACACATGCCGAAGCTTGAAACCGAATGCCTGTCGACGTCTTAATGCCTGATAGGCGATCCCCGGAGAGCTCAATATCATCAACTGCGTCTTGAAAAATAGTCAGATTCTGTTGAGCAAAAAGTATTTGTCGTATCGCATTTCGGTAAAGGACACGATCAGCTTGGGCGCGAGTGGCCCTAACCGCGGGACCTTTTCGGGCGTTAAGCACTCGGAATTGAATACCCGCTAAATCAGTGGCCGTTGCCATGGCACCGCCCAGTGCATCGATCTCTCGCACTAAGTGAGATTTGCCGATACCACCAATAGCAGGATTGCACGACATTTGTCCTAACGTGTCGATTGAGTGCGTAATGAGCAGGGTTCGAGATCCGGCACGTGCTGACGCTAAGGCCGCCTCGGTCCCGGCATGACCACCGCCAACAACAATGACATCAAATAGTCGGTCTGCACTCATTTATGTGTCTGTGGTTCGTTAAGGGCTGCGAAGTATACGGGCATTCGATAAAGAACATAAGCACATTAAAGATGGTTTAACCAGGCTAACACGTAAGGTTGATTTGCTTTTGCTCGCTGTCTTTCTAAGTTCACTTTTGACCTTTGCACTTACGGTAATGAACTTATATTTATATATATATCTATGAAGAGTAGATACTTTGATGTTGTTATTATTAGGGACCAAAATTTTGTGGAAAACCCTGCTCAGGCCCTATGGAGCCTCGTAAGAACACGACACAAACCCTTGTTGTAAGAGCTGTAAAACGGCCGGACAAGCAGGGGA
>CAYVQI010000074.1:0-10273 GCA_964454155.1 uncultured Alteromonadaceae bacterium
AAAGAGAAGTCGTCAGTGCACAATGGATTGCGCACTGAATCGCAGATCACCCCTTAAACCCTCTAAGGTCATTGCGCAGTGCGTCGATCTCTTGTTGCTCGGTCGTAAACGACGTCACGAGTCGATAGGCGTTGGGTAGCGACGGCCAGGGGAAAAACGTGTGTCCTTTTTCATAAAGGAACGCCGCAACTTCGGGCTTCATTGAGACGAACAGCTCGTTAGCGTCACCGCCCGCCACGACGGAAATGAAATCGGTCGCGTCAATAACATCCTTAACCTGAGCCATCTTGTCGTTAGACTTCGATGCGAGCGTAAGCCAGAGCTCGTCCTCGAGGTAGGCATCGAACTGCGCTGCCAAATAGCGATGCTTGGACCATAGATGCCCACTGCGCTTTCGGTGAAACTCGGCCAACGGCGCATCCTCTGAGTGAAAAAAAATAAGCGCCTCGGCGGCCATAGCGCCATTTTTAGTCGCGCCGAAACTCAGTGCGTCGACGCCTGCTCGCCAGGTCAGTGCCGCCGGACTGTCCACCCCAGAGGCCACCGCATTGGCAAATCGTGCGCCGTCCATAAACAGCTTCATACCGTTTGCGCGCGCAAGCGCCGAGTAAGCTGAGACCTCATCACTACAGAGACGTGCACCGAGCTCAGAAAGATTTGACAGCGCAATGACCGACGGCCGAACCGAATGAACCCCTCGTGCACCCGATACGGCTATTTTGCCTTCAAGCTGCTCAAGACAGGGTTTCGCGGCATCACCTCCGACACTGAACTGCCGAGCACCACCCGTGAATAGTTCGGGCGCCGTAGACTCATCGTTAATAATATGAGCCTCGCTGTGCGAATAAATGCCTCCGAACGGTGAGCACAATGTCGCCAACCCAATGCAATTGGCGGCTGTTCCGGTGCTGACAAGCAGTACGGTGAGCTCGCATTCAAAAACAGCCTGGAGTCTGTCCTCGACACGACGAGTCAGTGCATCAGTACCGTACGCCGGCGATCGTCCTGAGGCCGCCTGCGATAGCGCTTGAATAATATTCGGGTGAATCCCGGATGTATTGTCTGAACCAAAATCGCCTGCCATATCATTTCCCTAACCCAAAAAAAAGCCGCCCGAAGGCGGCTTTTATCATACAAGATAACGTTATAGAGCAAGTTTCACACGAGCGAAGAACATACGACCACGCGGATCGTGCTGCTTAGGATCGTAGCTGAAGTTCGCGGCATCATACGCTCTTGGCGCTTTTTCATCAGTGACGTTTTTGCCGCCGAGAGTGAAAACAGCTTGGCTATCGCCGAGGTTGAAATTGAAGTTATAAGCGAGATCGATGGTGCTCCACTGATCAATACCCGAGTCAAACCCTTGTGCCGCCGCTGATGCTGGAACTGCACGGCTGGTCTCATACGAATCAACGGTGTAAACGACCATTGAGGCACTGTGATTACCACGCTCCCAGTCCGCTGTCAGATTCCACTTCGTCTCAGGCAAGGACCGCACAAAATTATTGTGGTTAAACGAACCCACAACATCCTGCAAACCGCCTGAACCGTCTGGGATCTCGTAACTCAAGAAGCGACTCAGCGAGAGCTGAAGTCCAAAGTCACCCATGTCGCCCGCGGGCAGATTCCAATCAGCTGCCACGTCGAAGCCGTCTGTCTCAACCGATGCCGCATTGAAGTAAGCGACCTTCATACCGTTCAAAACACCATTGACCCGTGAAACATTCGGACCGTTAGGATCGGCGCTCAGCAGGCCTTGCGCGTTTTGTACGGTAATGACGTCCTCGTAGTCAAACTTCCAGTAATCGACACGGAAGTCAAAGTTATCGCTCGGACTCCAGACCACACCCAAGTTGGTGTTCGTTGACGTCTCAGGCTTTAGGTCTTTACTACCTTCAGCAAGCACACGAACAAACAGCGCGCTCGTTGCGCCCACATCAACGAGACCCTGCAACGACGTTGACTGGTTGTATTGCTGAACGAGTGACGCTTCACGGAATGCTGTCGACATGGACGCACGTACAACCACGTTATCGGTGGCCTGCCAACGCAGCGCAATCTTCGGATCCAGACTGCTGTCGGTCTCAAGCGACTCGTAACGGGCCGCAACATTCATTTCCAGCGAGTCCGTCAGCGCCACTGACGCCTCGGCAAATGCGGCGTATGAGTCCCGTTGAAAACCACCTTCGATACCACCGCCCAAGAAAATCAGATCAGCAGTTGTCAGCTCACCCGTCAATGGATCAAGGGTCTGTGTGGAAATATCGTCTCGCGACACTTCGTAACCCTCGTTACGGAATTGCCCGCCGTAAGCAAGGTTCACCGTACGACCATTCCAATCAAACCAAGGTCCCGCAACAACCAAGTCCGCAACGGTCAAATCAGTCACGATGTTGGTGTACGTATTGGTACTGATGTAATCGATGAGGTTGGCAGAGTTTTGGCTTGGATCAAAAATATTGAACGTCTCTGCGCCACTTTCACCGCCTTGACCTGCAAGCGCCGCCGTCAAGCGAGATGCAATAGTGTCAGGCTGAGATCCCTCTCGATCGTTCTCCGAGTAGGTCAATGACGCATTCCAGTCCCACGCGCCGTCGTCCAAAGAACCCGAAAGGTCGAGGGACGCCCTAAGCGTTTCAGAATTACGCGGTGCCAGCGGAGAGGGTGCCTCGGCGCCCAACGGACGACCGTACCAGCGAACAAAGCCATTGAAGGGGCTGCCGGCTTGACCCGGTGCAATAGTTGGGAAGTTAAGTGCGGGGTAAGAAGGCGACTGAGGATTATCCAACACCTCGTTTTTCGCAAAGCCCAACTCACCACGCACAGTGACACCGTTGTCCATTTCATGTGTGATCGCCGTGTAGACGTTGGTGCGCTCTTCTTCGTTCACCAAATTGAAGCGAGGCCCGTACAGGAATCCACACTTTTGACCGCCTAAACTTGGAACGAATCCGCCAGATAAAATTCCACCGTTAGCTTCGCAATTAGCATCAGGAATGGTTTCGCCAGGGCCGTAGGTACCCTCATAAGCGCCCGTGCCATCAATGAACACCGGAAGACCCGGAGCCAAGCCACCTAGGTTCAAAAAACTTCGGCCCAATGAACTCACAGCATTAATCGTGGTGTAAGGCCGATCCGCCGAGCTCAGTGGATCTTGCTGTAAAAAACTACCTGCGACGATGACATTCGTTTTCTCGCCCATTGCGAAACCGGCCAAAACACTCACGTCAGAGGTCGTTTGAGAGCTTTTCTCGGTTGACTGATGACCGGCAGAAATTTCAATGCCTTCAAAGTCGTCACGAAGAATAAAGTTCACAACACCCGCAACCGCGTCAGATCCGTAGGTCGCCGTTGCACCTTCCTTGAGTATTTCAACACGCTCAAGTGCCGCCATTGGAATCGATGCAGTATCGACAAAAACGGAGCCATCATTTGCAACACCTGCCGCAATGGTTTGACGTTTGCCATTGACCAGCACCAAGGTCGAGGTAAGACCCAAGCCGCGGAGGTTTACGTTGGAGGTTCCCTGGGTCGAACCCGATGTAAAGCTATCCGGGTTGTTTTCAGCACCGGTGCTGACTGATAACTTCTGAGTCAATTCACCAATGGTCAAGGCGCCCTGCTTCTGAATGTAGTCGCTGTCCAGAACCTCGACCGGCGAGGCCTCATCTGTTCCAGAGCCCTTAATGTACGAACCTGTAATCACAACTTCTTCGAGGTCTTTATTGTCATCCTGTGCCAGGGCTGTATTGGCAAGCAAAAGGTTCGCCGTCAACACGCTCAGTGCAAATGGCAGGACTGTGCCGCCAAATCCATTAGGAATTATTCGCTTCATTACCGCTCCTTATTGTTAATGGTCTTTAAAAAGTCACGCGTTCTTATAATTTATCGCGCAACGTCCAGTACATCATTATTAGGGGTCGCCTTCAATAAATAAAATAAGATCGGCGACGGCCACCGCCGAATTTGCGATAAGAGGGACTCAACCCGATTTGTTTCGTTGTGTTGCGCGAACCAACGGGTTAGCTTTAATCAAACGCGGGAGCGATGGCCATGCAAGCAATCCTAAAACTGGATGTGGCAGGGCGTCCACGAGGCTGGCTTAGCCTACAGGAAGCGATCTCTGCCTACGCTCGAGGCGATGTCATTTACGGCGTCGGGGACCCGCTCCCCCCAGTGTTTGGCGGCGTTCAACGACGGACCGGCGTGCGTTCAAAAATAACCCTTCAACCGATTGTGGCACTGCAGGGTCGAGTCTTTGATCACTTCACTCCCCCACTCTGCAATCGGACTTTGTTTCGACGAGACGACCACCGGTGCCTCTACTGCGGGAGCCAAAAGGCGCGCGGGGAGCTCACACGCGATCACGTCATCCCTACGTCCAGAGGCGGCGAAGATAAATGGGAAAACGTTGTCGCCGCCTGTAAGCGCTGCAATTGGCTTAAAGACTGCTTAACACCCGATCAGGCGGCCATGCCGCTGCTGGCGGTACCCTTCAAACCCAACCCCTACGAATGGCACTTCTTAGCAAAGGACCGGGTACTTGCGGATCAAATGGATTACCTCTCAACGCAATTCCGCGCGGACCGCGACTGGGCACATTGACGCGAAGCGAGAGAAAACCGAGTGGCGGCGCTATCCTCTAAAGTAACGCTGCGGCACCATCGGCAAGGAAACCACCGTCAAGTCGACGCGCTTACCGCGCACCTCCACATGCAATGATGTCCCGACATTGGCGTATTCAGCTTCGACATAGCCCATTGCCAGAGGTCCACCGGCTGTTGCGCCGAAAGCGTCTGAGCATGTGCGGCCGATACAACGACCTTCGCTGTTTAAAAGTGACTCCTCGGCGCGCACGGGTCGGCGACCCTCAACCTTTAGACCCACTCGCTTTTGCGTGACTCCCTCTGCGAGCTGACGATCAATAACGTCGCTGCCTGGGTATCCTCCGGCGCGCACCCCGCCGACTCGGCGAACGGGTGATACAGCCCACCGCAAGCCGGCCTCAATTGGTGTAATAGTGGGTGAGAGCTCGTGACCGTGAAGGCATAAGCCCGCTTCGAGGCGCAGTGAATCGCGCGCACCCAAACCGACAGCCTCTACCTCAGGTTCTGCAAGTAGCGCCGTCATGAGCGCCGCAGCATCAGCCGCTGCAACCGATATTTCAAATCCGTCCTCACCTGTGTAACCAGAGCAAGTAACCCACGCGTCGATACCTGCAACACAGTCCACAGCGCCGGTCATAAAAGTCAGTGTCGACGAAACATCGGAGAGCCGCTGCATCACGAGCCTCGCTAAGGGGCCTTGTAACGCCATTAGCGCCCGCGTCTCATGCATTTCAAAAGTCAAATCGGGGAGACTCGCTTTCAAGTAAGCAACGTCAGCGTGCTTATTGCCCGCATTGATCACCAGGAAAAATCGATCGCCATCAAGATGAGTGGCGATAAGGTCGTCTCGCACTCCGCCATCATCATTGGTTAGCAATGCATACGTGCTGCATCCTGGCGACAAACTCAAAAAGTTAGCGGGCATCAGGCGCTCTAATTGTTCGGCCACGTCTTGCCCAGACACAGTGACCTGCCCCATGTGCGAGACATCAAATAGACCCGCTTGTGCACGCGTATGATGATGTTCTGCAATAATGCCGGGCGGGTAGCTAATCGGCATGGTGTACCCTGCAAACGGCACCATTTTTGCCCCTAGGCTCAAGTGCATCAGGGTCAGTGGTGTTTCAAGCGGCAAAGTGGCCTCCTGTTGAAAAGCAAACTTTAGAGATGGTCAAGCACACGACACACAAACATACTGCAGCGCGCGGAGGTGCTTAGTATGAAGGACATTGATATGAGGAGTCACCCAGCGCGTGTCATCAGTTTAATTGGCATGCCGGGGAGCGGCAAAAGCACCGTCGGTGTCCTACTCGCTAAGCGTTTAGGGCTTGCGTTTGTTGATACTGACTTACTGATACAAGAACAAGCCGGCGCAACGCTTGCGGAAATTATTGCGCAAAAAGGTCACACAGCCCTTCGAACCATTGAAGAGCAAGTGCTGATGGATATGGAGATCGGGGCCTCGGTCATTTCAACCGGTGGATCGGTCGTCTATAGCGATGCGATCATGCGGCGTCTGACTCAGTCATCGACCGTCGTGTATCTCCGTGCCACACTCGAAACGGTGGCGTACCGCATTTCGCTCGCGCCGGACAGGGGCATTGCATCGCCAGGCAATCACACGCTGGAGGACGTCTTCAACGAACGCGTGCCGCTCTATGAGCGTTACGCCCATGCAACCGTCAATGTGGATTCAGACGCGGCGGAAGTCATTGCCGGACACATCAGCCAAGCCTTGGACACCTAAACCAGGACTGTGGACACGTCCGAGTGCGCCGACCGCGCCAAGGCATGCTCAGCACTTAGCGGCCAAACCAACTGGCACAGCGCTTGCAACAGTCAATGGACTCTCGCCCACTCGAAAGGATTTCGAAAAAGCATCAGGACGATGCGCGTGGGCGAGAGCATCCTTAGGCGAGCACCTAAATCTGACCACCCGCGCGATTGGAGGGCTTCTTTTAAACACAGCGATGATTCCGAAATAACAGCCCCATGCCAACCCCGCAAAGAGCCTATGTTCCTGCCGCCTGCGATTGGCCCGTTTCATCACGCCACGTGCTCATATTGCCCTCAATCACAAAAAATGCGAACAACCACAGAATCGCATCCCAAAAGTCGAGAAAGCTGCCCTCAAATCCCCAATACACGGCGGCTAAAAATAAAATGAGGTAGAGCGGAATCTTCACTCCCCGGACCGACTCACTCAATAAGCTCAGGGTGTGCTGACGTGAAAGCAATACTCGCACTTCAATGTCGAGCACAATTACCACCAGAATCCAGGCGGACGCATTGATCACATCAAGCGCTGCCAGCCACACCGCACTCTGTAAAAACGCGGGGGTCGCTATGACGCGCTCGTAATCGGTCAGTACGAGCCACTCGCCAGCACCACAGGCACTGGCTGAGAAAGGTTCAAATTGGTCTAAATTGATAAGTACGGACCAACTTGCATCCAGAGTTTCACACAGACCAGCACTCATGGGTTGACTCGCCATCAACCCGCTAAGCTCTGCGATGTAGCCCCACCAAGCCACTGTGATCGCAGCAAGACAAAGGAATTTAGTGCCGCGAATAAACCAGCCCACGACGCTTCGCAGCAAGTGATCGGAGAGCACGTAAGTCTCAAGCTCGAAGAAAATGAGCAGGACTAACCAAGCACCAGTATCGATGGTGGCGGAAAAAATTTGAAAGAAGCTGGCGATTGACGTAACCGATGTGTTCAGTGCGGCCGAAGACGACATCTCCTCTGCCATAAACAGAAAGACATTAATCAATAACGCGGCGTATACCAGATACTTAACGGACTGAAAAACGCTCTGATTTTTTAAAAAATGATCTAATGTCATAGCAACACGCTGAAACGTCCGGACTACACCTGAAGCAGTAGGTGTTCGCGCTCCCAAGAGCTGATCACCCGGTTAAACTCCTCGAACTCGTCGAGCTTTACTGCGGCGTAGGCTTGTAAAAACAAATCCCCTATCACGCGTGATAAATCGTCGTTTCCATTAAGGCGTCTGACCGCCTCCTCGAGCGACCGTGCGACTTCGACATTATCGTCATTGGCGGTGCCTTGATGGGGCGCAGTGGGTTGAAGTTTGTGTTCCAAACCGAGTAAACCACTTGCCAACGAGGCAGCGATTGCAAGATAGGGGTTTGCATCAGCACCGGGAAATCGATTTTCGACGCGCCGATTGTCGGGCGTACTGTCGGGTACGCGAAACGCCGTCGTGCGATTGTCATAGCCCCAACTCAGGTTAATGGGTGCCGAAATATCCGGCGCGAGACGACGGTAAGAGTTCACGTTTGGCGCATAAAAACTGATCAGGTCAGGCGTATAACGCTGCAGACCAGCAATGTAATGCATGAGCTCGGCGGTAGGCTGCTCGTCCGGGCCATTGAAAATATTCTTGCCCGTTTCCAGCGATAAAATACTTTGGTGGATATGAAGCGCCGAACCCGGCTCTTTTTGCATGGGCTTGGCCATGAAGGTGGCATACATATTGTGCCGCTGCGCCGTCTCACGGACAGTTCGTTTAAATACGAAGACCTGGTCTGCCATGTCCAGGGGGTCACCATGGTTAAAGTTGATTTCGAGCTGTGCGGCTCCGTTTTCGTGGATGAGGGTATCAACATCCAGCGCCTGTGCGTCCGCAAAGTCGTACATGTCCTCAACAAAGTCCTCAAACTCTGCAACCGCATCGATACTAAAGGACATGCGTGCGACTTCTCGTCGTCCTGACCGCCCCTTGGGTGGCATAAGCTCGTAGTCTGGATCGGTGTTTTTGTGAACCAAGAAAAACTCGACCTCAGGTGCGACTTGAGCGCGCAATCCAGCCTCTTCGTAAAGTCGAAGAATATGCTTTAGAACATTGCGAGAGGCGAGCGGGTGTGGTTCACCCGTTGCTTTATAACAGTCAGCAATGATCTGCGCCGTTGGCTCTCTCGCCCAAGGTACTTTCCTCAACGAGTCAGGGTCCGGGACCAATAACATGTCGGTGTCGGTGGGCTCTACAAAATCCCAGTGCTCGTCCGTGTACTCGCCGGTGACCGTCTGAATCATGATCGATTCGGGCAACTTCAGATCAGCGCGACTCAAAAATTGATGCGCAGGAATAAATTTACCGCGGGCATTGCCCGTCATGTCAGGAACGAGACATTCAACCTCAGAAATAGCGTTTGTTTCCAGCCAAGTCCGGATTGCATCAATACCAGGATATGCAATATCGCCAGCTGCATTCTTCTCAGGCGAATACACAATCGTGGCGTTTTTATCGCGCCGCTTGTTTGACCCGCTCATAAAGCACTCTATTTGCCGCAGAAACGGCAGTATGGTGTGGCACCTGCATACTCGCAAGGGGCATAATCGCCAAATGCAAAGTTCATTCCACGGCTACCCTGACAGCTGGTATACCGCATCTTCTCAAATTCCCCCCGAGCGCGAATCGCTCAACGGCGAAGCAACCGCTGACGTCTGTGTCATTGGCGCAGGTTACACGGGCCTGTCAGCCGCACTGCACCTCAAAGAGCTTGGCCACTCAGTCATCGTGCTCGAAGCAGAGCGTGTGGGATGGGGCGCATCTGGGCGAAATGGGGGGCACGTGGGTACCGGCCAACGTGCCGACCAACTGTCACTGGAAGCCTGGTTTGGTCAAAGTGCCGCACAAGAGCTCTGGCGCTTGGGTTTAGAGGCGGTTGAGCTGGTTACTGATCTTGTTGTGAAACATCAGATTGAGTGTGAGTTTGGTGAGGCCAATATCCACTTTGCAGCTAAGCGCTCTCACGTGGACGAGCTCAAGGAAGAGATTGAGCATCTTCAGACTCGCTACAATTATTCAAACATTGAAGGCGTCGACAAGCACTCACTTCATACAGTGACCTCGGGAGTCGGTTTTCACTACGCCGCTATTGATCGTGGCGCAAAGCATCTACACCCACTGAAATATTGTTTGGGCCTTGCACGGGCTGCTGCTGAGGCAGGCGTAACTATTTTTGAACACAGTAAGGTCACAATGCTCGCTCAGACCGAGGGTGGTGTTGGTATCACGACAGCCGGTGGACACGTCAAAGCTAAAAAGGTCGTGATTGCATGTAACGGGTACCTTGACACTCTGTTCGCACCCATTGCGGGTAATATCATGCCGATCAACAACTTCATCGTGGCCACCGAGCCGCTTGATCAAGATGTCGCAGCGCGCCTCAACCCCCTTAACGCATCGCTCTCAGACAGCTTATTTGTCATTAATTACTGGAAGCTCTCTCGTGACCGCCGCCTCATTTTTGGCGGGGGCGAGACCTACAGTGATCAATTTCCCGACTCCATCACCGACTTCGTTCGGCCCAAACTTCTGGCTATTTATCCAGAATTATCAACTACAAAGCTGGACTTTGGCTGGGGTGGAACGCTTGCGATAACACGAAATCGAATGCCTGACCTTGGCGTACACAACGGCGCAGTTTTTTATGCTCAGGGATTCTCGGGGCACGGCGTTCCGACAGCAACGATGGCCGGCAAGCTCATCGCCTTGGCCATAAACGGCGGCCATGAAGACTTCGATCTCATGGCCGGTCTTAAAACACGAAAATTTCCCGGAGGCCCTTTGCTGCGACGACCCTCGCTCATTGCCGGCATGCTTTTTTACAGTTTACGCGATCGACTGGGTCGGTAG
>CAYVQI010000075.1:0-10033 GCA_964454155.1 uncultured Alteromonadaceae bacterium
TTACGGCACGGCGTCGTACTTGACGTCATTGACCGATACATTGCCGGCACTGCGGTGTCATTGGACCTAGTACGCCACTTATGAGTTTTCATCACACAACAAAAGTGATCGTCGGCATGTCCGGAGGTGTCGATTCTTCGGTCTCCGCGCTATTGCTTAAAGAGCAGGGCTATCAGGTCGAAGGTCTGTTCATGAAAAACTGGGATGAAGATGACGGCACCGAGTACTGTACGGCGAAGGCGGACTTGGCTGACGCGCAAGCTGTCGCTGACACGCTGGGTATTGTTTTACATGCCGCCAATTTTGCCGCGGAATATTGGGACAATGTTTTTGAATATTTTCTCGCCGAGTACAGCGCCGGTAGAACGCCGAACCCGGACATTCTGTGTAATAAAGAAATTAAGTTCAGGGCTTTTTTGGACTACGCACGAGCCCTCGGCGCGGACAAAATCGCGACGGGGCACTACGTCAGAAAGGGCGTTCGCGATGGGCGCGCAACGCTGTTAAAAGGCGTCGATGTATCCAAGGATCAGAGTTATTTTTTGCATCAGGTAGGGTATGACGCCATTGATGCCAGCCTTTTCCCATTAGGTGAGCTGAAAAAATCTGAAGTGAGAAAAGTTGCGGCAGCTCACGCCTTTAAGACTGCCGACAAAAAAGACAGCACGGGAATCTGTTTTATCGGAGAACGACGATTTTCGGACTTTTTAGCGCGGTACCTCAAAAAGAACCCAGGACCGATAAAAACGACCGATGGTGAAGTCATAGGGCAACATCAAGGTCTGATGTATCACACCATTGGGCAACGACAGGGACTTGGCATAGGTGGTCTCAAAAATGCCGGCGAGGCGCCCTGGTACGTGACGGAGAAAGACGTCGGCGCCAACACACTGTGGGTCTGCCAGCACAATGACAACCCTGCCCTATTTGCCTCTTCGCTGACGACAAGTGATGTCTTTTGGATCAACGGCCAGCCCCCAGGCCACCCGTTAAGTTGCCATGCCAAGGTGCGGTATCGCCAAGCTGATCAGGCCTGTACGGTGAGTCGCTCGACAGATCGCTACGAGGTGCACTTTGAGCAGCCTCAGCGCGCTATTACGCCTGGGCAATCGGTCGTATTTTATCAAGATGAGGAATGCCTTGGTGGCGGAGTCATAGAGGCTGTATCCAATCGGGTTGCGGCGGCAGCGCAATGACGCAGTATTCCGCACTAGAACAACAAGTCATCGCGCTCGCAGGGGTTGTCCAAGCGGCGAGAATGGTGGACCAAGTTGCCAAAACAGGCTCATATCCCTCGGCCTTTTTCGAGGCCTCGCTGCGGTCCCTTTTCGTATTCGATGCGCCGAGTGTTGACGCAGTCTATGGGAATATACAAGGGGTCAAGTTAGGTCTGGGCAGCGTTGTGGACATGCTGACGGACGCGACCAATGACGACCACCTTGCAATGGGCCTTTATGTGAGGGCGTTACTAAAACTAGAGGGCCAGTTTCGTAAGCGATCTGACTTACAGGACGTTGTGGGCTCTAGGCTGAATCACGTGAGCTTCAAAGCCCAGCACTTCAGCGACGACGCAGTGGAGCTCGCCGCCAGCGTCAGCGCAATCTACCAGGACACGATCAGCCATCTCCCCTACAGAATTAAAGTGAAAGGAAATATTCAGCACTTACAAGAAACTAAAAATGCCGATCTTGTTAGAACCTTGCTGCTCGCAGGTTTACGCTCTGCACGCCTCTGGAGACAGCTTGGTGGTCGAAAGCACCACTTTTTATTGAAGAGCAATAAAATCGTGGCCGCCGCGAGCCATCTCGGAAAGCCGTTGACCTCATCGGTGGACTCAAATTCCCTGCACTAGGGCGTTGTCGTGATAAACTTGCGCGCTCTTCACGGAGCCTACGTATGACCTATCACACTGCCAAAGCCATTTCCCCACTCGATGGACGCTACGCTGCAAAGATTGACCCTCTACGAGAGATTTTCAGTGAGTATGGACTCATTGAGCGACGTCTTTACGTCGAGGTTCGCTGGCTGCAAAAACTATCCAGCACCCCTGCAATTGTGGAGGTCGAATCGTTCGATCAAGCCGCAACGGACCACTTACAGGCGATCATTGATGCCTTCGATCTAGACGCTGCACAAGCCATCAAAGCGATCGAGCGAACCACTAATCATGACGTAAAAGCGATTGAATACTTTTTAAAAGATTCGCTAAAAACCAATGTTTCCCTCGATCACGCCAGTGAGTTCGTGCACTTCGCCTGCACCAGTGAAGACATTAATAATTTGTCGCATGCGTTGATGCTCCGCGACGGCATACCAGTCATAACGCACGAAATGCGGGGCATTATTACCGCCATCGATGCGTTGGCCAGCCAATATTCAGATTTATCCATGCTGAGCCGAACGCACGGGCAGACGGCGAGCCCGACGACCTTAGGCAAGGAAATGGCCAATGTTTCAGCTCGGCTGCGGCGGCAACTTGCCGGCGTTGAGTCGATTACACCGCTGGGTAAGTTTAATGGTGCCGTCGGTAACTTTAACGCCCATTTAAGCGCGTATCCTGATGTCGACTGGCCGCAGTTGTCTCAGGAGTTTGTTGAATCACTGGGACTTGAGTGGAATCCGATGACCACACAGATCGAACCCCACGACTACATGGCCGAGCTGTTCCAAGCGATCTGCCGATTTAATACGATACTCATCGATTTTGACCGTGATGTTTGGTCGTACATTTCACTTGGGTACTTTAAACAAAGGACGATCGAGGGCGAGATTGGCTCATCGACGATGCCTCACAAAGTCAATCCAATTGATTTCGAAAATTCAGAGGGCAACCTGGGTCTGGCCAACGCGGTATTGGCGCATTTGAGCGAAAAGTTGCCGATGAGCCGCTGGCAGCGTGACCTTACCGACAGTACGGTCCTCAGAAATATGGGCGTAGGCTTCGGTTACTCGTTACTCGCGTACACCGCAACACTCAAGGGCATCAGTAAACTTGAGGTTAACCCTGCGCGCTTGGCTGAAGATTTGGACAACAGCTGGGAGGTACTTGCCGAGCCAATCCAAACCGTTATGCGTCGCTATGGCATTCCCGAGCCCTACGAGAAGCTCAAAGCATTGACACGCGGTCAAGCCATCACCCGCGATACGCTGCATGCGTTCATTACGACGCTTGAGCTTCCCAACGAGACGAAAACTCAGCTTCTGGCATTAACACCTGCGAATTACGTCGGACTTGCTCAGAAACTGACTGAAACCTGGGGTCAGTAATTCGCGTGATATCGCCTCGGTTCGACATCGACGTCCAGTGGTTTTTGAGCAAGCACTGGCAGAAAAAACCACTACTGATTCGATCAGCATTGCCCAATTTTGAAGCCCCCATTAGCCCTGAAGAATTAGCTGGCCTCGCGATGGAGGCTCAGGTCGATAGTCGAATTGTTAGTCGCCAGGGTAAGCAATGGCAACTGACTCAAGGGCCGTTCTCAGACGACAGTTTTGAGCGCACTGGTGAATGGACTCTCCTCGTTCAGCGCGTTGATGAGTGGTTCCCTGAAGTTGCGGCACTGCGCGGCTGTGTTGACTTTATCCCGTCTTGGAGAATGGATGATGTCATGGTCAGCTATGCAACCGATGGGGCGGGGGTAGGCCCCCACTTTGATCAATATGACGTATTTTTACTGCAAGGCACCGGTAAGCGACATTGGAAGGTTGGGCCGCGGTGTGACCACACCACGCCCGTTATCGAATCAGGTGGCCTCAAGCTCATTGAGGAGTTTGAGTCGTCGCAAACCTTTGTATTAGAACCGGGCGATGTTTTGTACGTACCCCCCGGATTTGCTCACTGGGGATCAGCGGTCGGCGAGAGTATGACTTTTTCGCTTGGTTTCAGGGCAACTCGCATGACCGACTTAGTGGCCCGACTCTCCGATAATGTCATCGAATCACTTCGAGAAGATCTCCTCTTGGAAGACCTCGACAGCCTTTATGAAGCAAGTCGAGCAGGCGAAATTACAACTCAGCAAATTCAAAATGCACACGGCGCAGTCGTTAGCGCTATTGAAGCCTTGGCCTCTGAAGACTGGTTCCCCGAACTTTTGTCAGAGGCCCCAGTCGAGCCCATCGCGCAAAGACTGCCCCTGAGTGACCGCGTCGTGCTGTCAACACACCAGCGACTATTGTGGCGAGACACCGGAGACGCGCTCATTGCTTACTTGGGTGGAGAAGCACATCGCTTAGAACCGGCTGATGAACACTGGCTCTCAACGCTCTGCTCAGGCCGCAGTCTGTCGACAGCATTATTGGACACGCGGCAGCGCGACATCGTCGCTAAGTGGTGGTTGCTGGGCTATGTCGAAGAGCCTGAACTGGGGGCTGCACACTAATCCTCGAGAAGAATTCCCACCTCATTCCCCTCGTAATGCACGGTATATATCGCCAAACGAGCACATTGTCCGGAGAGGTGCTCACCGCTTGTCAACGAGAAGGCAAAACCGTGCCGTGGACAATAAATAACTCCCGATTCGATTTGGCCATGCTCCAACGACTGCTCTTGATGAGGGCACAACGCCGCAAACGCGCTGATCTCGCCGGCCTCTCTCACTAAAATGAGGTCCAGAGCATCAATTTTAAACCGTTGTCGGTAACCTTCTTGAAGGTTAATCAGCTTATCCAATGCCAGAAACCGCATCGCCTCAGGACCGCCGAAGTTGAGCGATGATACGGTTAGCCGCGGTAACCGGCGTCACTTCGCCTGCACTGACCTGAACGAGCATCTGTGATACTTGTGTGCTGATAGCGGCGTTATCGTGCAACTGCTGACGCAGCATTTCATCGGTTAACTGCCACATCCACTGTACGTTTTGTTCGGACCTTTTCTGATCGAATACTCCATGACCGACAGCCTCCTCCTGGTAACGTCGCATCATGGCCCAACACTCCGTTAAGCCCTCTTGCTTGAGCGCTGAGCAGGTGTGAACCTCGGGCTTCCAAAAGTCACCGGTGCTGAGCAGTGACATGGCCGTCTGGTAGTGAAGTTTAGTTTTTCGAGCAAGGCTTGCGCTTTCACCATCCGCTTTATTAATCATGATGGCGTCAGCCAACTCTAAGATTCCTTTCTTTATGCCTTGAAGTTCATCACCACCGCCCGGCAGCAGGAGAATTAAAAAGAAATCGACCATGCTGCCCACTTGGTGCTCGGATTGTCCGACGCCCACGGTCTCGACGATAACAACATCGAAACCGGCCGCCTCGCAGAGAAGCATCGACTCACGAGTCTTCAGTGCTACCCCACCCAGAGCACGCCCGGCCGGCGACGGTCTAATGAATGCACGCGAATCTCGTGATAGGAGTTCCATACGGGTTTTGTCACCCAAAATAGAGCCACCCGCCTTGGGTGAGCTGGGGTCGACAGCCAAGACCGCAACTTTGTGCCCCTCGGCAATTACCTGTTGCCCGAATGTTTCAATGAACGTGGATTTGCCAACTCCTGGCACTCCCGTAATCCCCAGACGCAGACTTTTCCCCGTGTGCGGAAGTAACTCATTGAGGAGTTGTTGAGCCGCTTCCCTGTCTTTGGCCCGCGAGCTCTCGACCAGCGTAATCGCTTTAGCCAGCGCACGCCGATTCCCGGCAAGTATAGCTTCAGCTGTTGACGTTAACGGCATCCAACACCTTCCGCGCTGCCTCTGGGATCGGCGTACCGGGACCAAAGATCAGCGTCACACCGGCATCGTAAAGGTATTGATAATCCTGCTGCGGAATAACACCCCCCGCAATGACTACAATATCGTCGGCCCCTTCCGCCTTAAGCGCTTGGATCAGCTGAGGCACGAGTGTCTTGTGTCCCGCAGCGAGACTCGATGCACCGACAATGTGGACGTCATTCTCAATCGCTTGGCGCGCCACTTCTTCAGGGGTCGAGAACATCGGTGAAAGATCAACATCAAACCCCACATCGGCAAACGCAGTCGCAACGACTTTCGCGCCTCGGTCGTGACCGTCTTGGCCCATCTTTGCCACCAGCATCCGAGGTCTTCGACCGTGCTGCTCTACAAAATGATCGATATCCATCCCTATTTGCTTCCATTGCTGGTCGTTCTCATAGGCCGCACCGTAAACGCCAGAGACGGTTTGCGCGCTGGCGGTAAAGCGACCGAAATGCGTCTCGAGCGCGTCTGAAATTTCACCCACTGTCGCGCGATTCCGCGTCGCCTCAACGGCGAGTTCCAATAAATTCCCCGTCCCCGCCTTAGCCGCCGCTGTCAGAGCGGCCAAACTGTCACTCACTTTGGCACTGTCTCGCGACGCTTTGATCGATTTGAGTCGCGTAATCTGCGCCTCTCGGACGGCATCGTTGTCAACTTCGAGAATATCAACGTCGTCTTGCTCGTCAATTTGATATTTATTCACACCGACGATTACGTCTTCCCCTCGGTCGATGCGCGCCTGTTTCTTCGCCGCAGCCTCTTCAATACGAAGTTTTGGTAGGCCCGTCTCGATGGCTTGGGCCATCCCGCCGGCTTCTTCTACCTCGGCAATCAACGCTCTCGCTTTGTCAGCCATCTCGCTGGTCAGAGACTCCATCATGTACGAACCGCCCCACGGATCAACCACCTGACTGATCCCGGTCTCTTCTTGGAGCACAAGCTGTGTATTACGCGCTATTCGCGCCGCGAACTCTGAGGGCAACGCAATTGCCTCATCGAGCGCATTGGTGTGGAGGCTTTGCGTACCGCCAAACACAGCAGCCATTGCCTCTATGGTCGTCCGTACAATGTTGTTGTAGGGATCCTGCTCGGTCAAAGACCAACCTGACGTCTGACAATGTGTTCTCAACATAGAACTTTTAGGATTTTTCGGTTGAAACTCGCTTACGATTTCCGTCCACAGCAATCGAGCCGCACGCATCTTCGCAATTTCCGTATAGAAATTCATGCCAATGCCCCAGAAAAATGACAGTCGTGGCGCAAAATCATCGATGCTGAGTCCGGCCGCAATCGCAGTACGAATGTATTCCTTACCGTCAGCCAGTGTGTAGGCAAGCTCAAGTGCCGCGTTCGCACCCGCCTCTTGCATGTGATACCCCGAAATAGAGATGGTATTGAAGCGCGGCATATTGTGAGAGCAATACGCGATGATGTCGCCAATAATGCGCATGCTGGAGATCGGCGGATAAATATAGGTGTTACGAACCATAAACTCTTTCAGGATATCGTTCTGAATCGTCCCCGCTAGGGCTTGTGGCTCCACACCCTGCTCCTCTGCCGCAACGATGTAACCCGCAAGCACGGGAAGCACAGCACCATTCATGGTCATTGATACCGAGACCTTGTCCAACGGGATGCCGTTGAACAAGACTTTCATGTCCTCAACCGAATCAATAGCGACCCCCGCTTTACCGACATCGCCCGCGACACGTGGGTGATCAGAGTCATATCCTCGGTGTGTCGCGAGATCAAACGCGACCGAGACGCCTTGTCCGCCGGCCGCAAGCGCCTTACGGTAGAACGCATTACTCGCCTCGGCAGTCGAGAAGCCTGCATATTGACGAATGGTCCAACGCCGACCCGCATACATCGTGGCTTGTGGTCCCCGAATGTAGGGACTGAGACCTGGCATCGTGTCGGTGTAAGGTAAATTTGCGGTGTCTTCGGCCGTGTAGAGCACTTTCATGGGGATATCGTCAGGCGTGAACCACGTGAACTCGTCGGGTAGCAATCCCTTGTTTTGCTTTGCTACCAGGGCAGCCCAGGCCGTCTTGCTCGAAGCCTCTGGATCGTAAATAGGCATCAGTGCTCTCCCTGAGGCTCAGAGAGCTCCACGAGTACACCATCGCAACTCTTCGGATGAATGAAAATAACACGAGCGCCGTGCGCGCCCGGCGTCGGTTCCTCTCCGATAAACTGATAGCCCTTCGCTTTGAGGCGAATCACATCCGCGTCGATATCGTTTGTTCGAAAACACAAGTGGTGAATCCCACCACCACGCTTCTCGAGGTAAGTCGCAATGGGGCCTGCACCGTCGAGCGGGTGAACGAGCTCAATACTGGTCGGCGGAAGCGGGAAGAAGGCAGTCGACGTCTGCGCTGTCTCAACGTCTTCGGTACCTTCGTAATCTAATCCAAAATCGGTCATAAACCGTTGAATAGCCGCCTCTAGATCAGGGACGGCAATGGCAATATGATCTAACCCTGTAATCATGTGATTCTCCGAACTTAAATGACGGCATCCAACAGTAACTGGGTGCGCGATGCTCGCCGTGCAGCCAATGCCTCGGCTGAAATGTCTTCAGGCTTTTCGTCAGGCGTCACCTTAAAAATAGGCTGTCCCTTTTTGATGATGACCCCATCGCCCTCGACAAGCACCTCATCAATCCGCCCATCAAATGACGCATTAACTTTGTTGAACATTTTCATCACCTCGACGATAAACAACGGGTCACCAGCTTTAAACGATTGACCCGCTTCGACGTAAAGAGATTCCCCAGGGGCCTCCCGACCATAAAACATACCGCCACTTGTGGCCACGATCTCATCGGACTTAGCCAAGGGCGGCGGTGCAAGCGCTTTAGCCATTAAATCCTGGTGTTTGTCATTCAACAGGCGCTCCGGAATATGAATACTGAGATCAGGCCGTACCGCCAAGTCATAGAATCCGGTTTGAGCCGCAAGCGCTGGCAACAGCAGTAATAGCCGCAGTCCCGCTTGATGCCCGGCGTGCGCAGCCCGGATCCGTGCCCATTTCTCATCCGAGAGCTCGGCGCTCGTCCCTTGTTCTAGCGCGGTCTCAAGCGAGCTCCAGGAATCGACGTTCAGTGCCCTTGTCGCATCCATATAAAAAGCGTCTGCCGTCTCCATCAGTACCGCGTCATGCGACCAAATCTTTTCTGAAGCTGCCGCAGTCCCTTCACTATCGAGGTCAAGGAAGTGGTAAGTGTCGATTAACAAGTCCACGGGATTTTCGGTAAATCGGACTCGATTTTTCTCAATTTCGAAAGAATCTCGGTTTGCACTCAGCCACCCCGACAACGTGTGCGGACATTGCAGCAACTTCATCATCGGTCGAAGAATTAAGGTTTTCTTAGCCTCAAGTACTGAAGCACTGCCCGAGTGTCTAAGGTAGCCGCGCCAGGCAACGTCAAGATCGACCTCTCGAGCTACTGACGCCAATTCACCGACCGCAGTGAGGTATGGCACGATAAACTTCGTCGTGGGCCGCGCGTTGACTGTACGACTCAGAAACCAGTGAACTAGGCCATAGTGGAAGTTGAGATTGGTGCTTAAATCCTGGCCGCGTAACGTTGTTACCCTCAAAATTTCAGCCATTTCTTCGTAAGCAGAAAGCCGACTGTCGCCAACACTCAAAATCAGTGCGATATTCGAATCATAAGCACCCGCGAGTGTGTATTTCATAAAAACATCGGTATCGGGATTGTGCACACAGATGCCTTGATCGTCCCTTATTTCACCCATGACGGCGTCTGACCAATGCTCAATTTGACCGCCAGCATGCGGCTGAAGTGCGTCGTTCGTTGCATTCATTCGTGCTTCAAGGCTGTCGTTATTGCGAAGAATTCGTTCCGGTTTTGGCAGCTTGGGCCCATGTGCCGCTAATAAGACCATCGCCTCAACTAACGAATTGACCGTAAAACTTTGCGCTTCGTCCTCTGGTTTACTGAATTTCAGGGCGTAGCACAGTTCCGAAACTCGATGTTCAACCTGAATACGCGTGTTCATTTCCATGAAGAAATGACTGTCTGTATCGACAATACATTCAAAGGTGGATACCGAATCGAGCCCGACTGCAGCACCAAAACGGGATGCTTCCTCCTCCATCGTGTCGAGCGTCTCTACGTCAGCACGTAAGACGCTGGCCTCATCGTCACGGCCAGACGACTCAGCCTCGTGGGCGGCTTGAATCAGTGACTCTCGAGTCACTGAAACTTCCAGCAGTTTTTGCTCGTGCATCTGCAGCGAACAGTCTCTCCCACCCAGCGTGGTGCACCACTGCCCATTGCCAATCACCTGTATTTCTTGGTG
>CAYVQI010000076.1:0-10003 GCA_964454155.1 uncultured Alteromonadaceae bacterium
AAGAGCTGTAAAACAGCCGAACAAGCAGGGGATGTCCGTTGGATAAATAACGCACTAAGAACATGTGAATATCTAACCGAGGTTATGCACACAACGGCGCACAGCCTTCTACGCTGTTTTATACACAGGATAGTGTGAGAAAAAAGCCTCCGACTGATCAGGCATTAATCTGCAGTTAAGCGTATGCCAAAGCACTTATTTACCGATGCAAAAAGAACTGAAAATTTGACCCAATATATCGTCGCTTGAGATTTTTCCGGTGAGTGTGTCAATAGCGGTTTGCACTCGTTTCAGATCCTCTGAGAGTAATTCTGCGGCATTGTGAACATTAAACTGGTCTAGTGCGTCAGCCAGTAATTGTTCTGCTTCGGCAAGTGCGTTCACGTGTCGCTGACGCGCACTGAACATCGAGTGTTGATGACCATCAAGCAGCAGGCTTTCTTCAACGATAGAGGCCAACTCATCTAGCCCATTACGAGTGACGGCACTAAGCGCGACGCAGTGTCGCCCCTTTTCGTCTTTGAAGCGTCCTAGTTCACGTTGCGTCAGGTCGGCTTTATTGAAGACTTTAATAATAGGTGTAGACAGAGGTATCCAGGTGGTATCGATGGCAATTGGGTGACTGTCGTCAATAATATGAAGGACGAGGTCAGCTAAACAACCACTGGCTTTAGCGCGCTTCACACCTTCTTGCTCAATAACATCGGTCGTGGAACGTATACCGGCGGTATCGACAATCTCCAGCAAGGCTTCGCCAATTTGTACCGTCTCTTTCAACGCATCTCTGGTCGTACCGGGTTGATCGGTCACGATCGCAATATCGTCATAGGCCAATGCATTGAGCAGGCTACTTTTCCCCGCGTTTGGCGCGCCGATTAATACGGCGGTGTGACGTTGTGTTCTTTTTTGTGCAGTTGAAACATCACGCAAGAGCGTTGTAATCGTGGTGTTACAACTCCGAAGCCGCGTAATAACGTGATGGCGTTGCAGTACGTCAATGTCTTCTTCTGGAAAATCGATCGACGCTTCGGTCAGTGCACGTAACTCGTTCAAGTCATTGGCAAGAGTATCGACAAGCTCCGAGAAAACACCGGCGAGAGATGACGCAGCTAATTGAGCTGCAGTTTCAGTCTCGGCCGATATTAAATCTGCAATTGCTTCGGCCTGTAACAGGTCAATCTTTCCGTTCAGGAAGCTGCGCTCGGAAAATTCACCCGGGCGTGCGGCGCGAGCACCCAACTCAAGACATCGTGACAACAGCGTTTGGAGCACAATATGGCCACCATGAATTTGCAGTTCAACGACGTTCTCACCCGTAAACGAGTGGGGCTGGGGAAAATAAAGACCGAGGCCAGAATCAATAACGTCACCTTGAGAGGAGGTAAACACGCACAAGTGGGCATAGCGTGGCTCAAAACGGTTTTGACTCAAGGCGGTTGCTATCGTTAACGCTTTCGCGCCACTGAGCCGGATAATACCGACCGGCCCGTCGCCGCGAGCGGTGGCGACTGCGGCAATGGTGTCTGTATCTAAAGCCGTCATTAGGTGTTTTTAACGAGCAGCCTGTTCAATTTGCCGCGTCACGATGTACTGCTGAGCAAAGGACAGTAGGTTATTGCACAGCCAATACAACACTAGGCCTGCTGGGAACCACATCATTAAAAATGTGAAGGCAATGGGCATGTACTGCATTATTTTTGCTTGCATGGGGTCTGGCGGTGCGGGGTTGAGGCGCTGCATGAGGTACATGCTAATGCCCATCAAGAGTGGCAGTACAAAGTAGGGATCCATGGCCGAAAGATCATTAATCCATAAAATAAAGGGTGCATGTCGTAGCTCGACTGATTCAAGTAGCACCCAGTACAGAGCGATGAATACAGGCATTTGGATCAGCATCGGTAGACAACCGCCCATCGGATTGATTTTTTCTTTCTTCCAGAGCTCCATCATTGCTTGTTGTTGCTTCGCTTTATCTTCGGCGTATTGGTCGCGAATACTTTGAATTTTAGGTTGTACAGTGCGCATCTTGGCCATTGACTTGTAGCTCGCAGCCGATAAGCGGAAAAAGGCGAGCTTTACGAAAATGGTAAGAACAATAATAGCGAGTCCCCAATTAACAACGAAGGACTGAATCAGCGTAAGCAACCAAAACAAGGGCTGAGCCAACCACCAGAGCCAGCCGTAATCGATGACGAGATCTAAGTTTTCGGCTAAGTCACTTAAAACCACCTGATCTTTCGGACCGACGTAGAGGCGCTGAGAAATGGTGTGTTGGTCGCCAGCGTTAATACTGACAGCGGAATTCTTATAGCCGATAACGTTATCGCCGTTTGATAGTCGGCTTGCGAAAAAGTCATGTGATTCGTTTTGTGACGGAATCCACGCGGAAACGAAGTAGTGCTGAAGTATCGCGACCCACCCCCCGGGCAAGTTCTTCGAAAAGGGCTCATCCTGCAAATCAGAGAACTTCAATTTTGTGTATCGTTCATCCGGCTGCGTAAGCGCAGCACCTAGGTACGGGCTTACACCGAAACCAACGTTAGCGTCTGGCGCTTCAGAGTTATCTCGTTTGAGCTGTGCGAATGACGTGACGTCGACGGACTGTCCGCTGTTATTGCGAATATCGAATTCGACGTCTACTACATACTGGTTGTCATAGGCGGTAATTTGCTTGAACACCTGAAGACCGAGGGCGTCGTTGTTCAACCACGCAAGCGTCAAGGTGTGGCTACCATCGGCCCCAACGTCGATGCCCTGGCTGACATAACGCGCGCGGTCCCCGCTGGCATCAATCCCGTCAGGTCCGATAAGACCTGTCTGTGCGACATACGTTCTTAACGCATTGTTTTCGAGTAATCGGAACGGCTGGTCTGGGGTGTCCAGGCGGACTGGAAACTTAGGGAGCGAGGCACCAGTAATGTCGCCTCCGTCCATAGAAATCGTGAGGTTCACCGCGTCGGTGTTCAGAAAGAACGAGGCGCTCTGATCGCGGGTTTCGGTCAGCGTAGTTACTGGGGCTGAAACCGAGGGAATGCCCTCGTCAATCGCAGAAAAGGAAGACTTTTCTTCGGTCGCAGGCTTTTCTAACACCGCCGCTGCGTACAGGTCGCTTTGTTGTTTCTGATGGCTGTCAGAGTATTGGTTCCATTCAATCAGCAGCAAGAGTGATAATACAGCGGTTGAACTTATTAGCAGTAATCGTACAGGGTCCATTAGGTCCTCGGTTTTTGGCGCTCGTTATCTTTTAATGCGGTGTGCTTTTCAGGAACCGGATCATAACCGCCGTCGGCCCACGGATGACAGCGGCAAATGCGTTTTACGGCAAGAATGCTACCTGAAAACGGACCGTGGCTCTCGACCGCGCTAATCGCATAAGCAGAACATGTCGGATGATAGCGACAATTTGACCCAAGAAACGGGCTGAGTGCGATCTGATAAATACGAATGAGGCCGGTTAGAACCTTAGAGACCAAAGACGACAGCAAGTGCGCGAACGACGTGATCATTTGTGTTGTTGATCTAGTTTTCGCCAAATCTTTGAAAGGTCACTAAAAAGGTCGTGGTTGGTTCGTTCTGCGACACCTCTGCGAGCCAAAAAGACGATATCCATGGGCTCTGCAAGAGGGTGGCGTCGGAAATAGTCACGAACAACCCGCTTCACTCGATTACGCTGCGCTGCCAGTTTTACATTTTTCTTCGCAACGATAATACCCAGCCGAGAGTCTGGCCGGTCGCTTTTGATCCCAATTACAGTTCCGGCGCCAGCGGCAGCGCGTGCTGTCGTCTTGTTAAAGACCAACGAGTAATCGCCTGCGTTGAGCAAGCGCGAGGATTTAGGAAATTTATGGGACATGAGATTCATGCCCGACCGGCGTTATGCAGAGAGGCGGATGCGCCCACGGGCTCGACGGCGAGCGAGTACTTTTCGCCCGTTTTTAGTCGCCATGCGTGCACGGAAGCCATGGTTACGCTTTCTCTTGAGTACGCTGGGTTGGAAAGTACGCTTCATTGTCTGACCTTCAGAGTGGTGCTTCTAGTAAGGGGGCGAGAGTATAGGTAGGGTCAAGTGACGTGGCAAGGGTAAACCAGAGAAAAATTACTGTGCTAATTTCACAGGTCTTTTTGGCGAGTTAGTGGTCACTAACGATAAGCGTCCTTTGCGGTAAGCATTAGTTGCTGAGATTACGGTGAGAAAAGGATTTTTGTCACAATTGATCCATAAGTTATTCAAAACTTACCCACAGACAAAATAAAAAAAAGATTGCTTTTTAAATTTTATTTTTTTCCCCACAAAAAACGCTAAGCAATTGATTTAAAACAACTTGTTTTTTGTTGAAGTGGAGATAAATATGTGGATAACTATACGAAATAGATTCGGTTGAGTGTTTCTCAAGCCACTGTCAAACCCGCGTACGTCACAATCGCTAACAATACAAAGAGAACAGCAGAAAATGCAAAGCGCACCATCTTCATTAACCACCCCCTCAAACAATGTGTTGTGGGCGCGGTGTCTCGAGTCATTGAAGCACGAGGTCCCTGAAGTTCAATTTAATACATGGGTCCGTCCACTCACGGCAGTCGATGATCATCGCGCGTTTGTCCTTAGAGCCCCGAATCGATTCATTCGAGATTTCGTGGAGGAAAAGTACAGCCAAAAGATATCCGCTTGTTTGGCGTCGCTAGGGTCACCTGGGAACCAGTTGCCGATCAGTGTTATTTCTGGCCAAGATACAGCACTCGGTCAGCCTGGCATCACTGACCGTGCACCATCGAGTAGTTTGGGTGTCGACGGCAACCGCAAAGCCGCAGAGGCGTTTAGTCGCAGTTCTTTTTCTGAGCCTCAGCCGGCCACGCACAGGGTTGCGCCCGCCATTATTGTGCCGACGCATCAACATAATTTGGTGAACGGGTATACCTTTGACAACTTTGTTCAAGGAAAAAGTAATCAGCTGGCGGTGGCAGCCGCGCAGCAGGTGGCGGAGAGTCCTGGTGATGCCTACAACCCACTCTTTCTCTACGGGGGCGTTGGCCTGGGCAAAACACACTTAATGCACGCAGTTGGAAACGCGCTTCGCCAGCGAAAACCCGATGCAAAAATTGTCTATCTACACAGTGAGCGCTTTGTTGCTGACATGGTGAAGGCGCTGCAGTTGAACGCGATAAATGACTTCAAACGCTTTTACCGGTCGGTGGATGCGTTGCTTATTGACGATATCCAGTTTTTTGCAAACAAAGACAGGAGCCAAGAAGAGTTTTTTCATACATTCAACGCCTTGTTAGAGGGCGGGCAACAAATGATTTTAACCAGCGATCGGTATCCCAAAGAGATTGATGGGGTGGAAGAGCGCTTAAAGAGTCGTTTTGGTTGGGGCTTGACGGTCGCAGTAGAGCCGCCGGAGCTCGAAACGCGGGTCGCTATTTTGATGAAAAAAGCAGAGCAATCAGGCATAACGGTGTCTCACGAGGCCGCGTTTTTTATCGCCCAGCGTATTCGGTCTAACGTTCGAGAGCTTGAGGGGGCGCTGAAGCGGGTGATCGCGAGTGCTAACTTTACGGGTCGGCCCTTCGATATTGACCTGATTAAGGAGTCGTTAAAGGACCTACTGGCGCTCCAAGAAAAGCAAGTGTCTTTGGAAAATATAAAGCGGACCGTCGCTGATTATTATAAAATTAAAGTGGCTGATCTCTTATCAAAACGGCGTAACCGCTCGGTCGCTCGTCCGCGCCAAGTAGCAATGGCACTTGCAAAAGAGGTGACTAATCACAGTCTCCCTGAAATCGGTGACGCGTTTGGGGGAAGAGACCACACGACAGTGCTGCATGCTTGTCGTAAGATAGCGGAGTTAAGAGAGACAACGTCTGACATTAGTGAAGATTACAAAAACCTGCTGCGTTCGCTGACGACTTAGTCGCGGCATGTAAGCTAAAAAAAGAGAGATAGTACGAATGAAGTTTTCAGTATCGCGGGATGCGCTGATAAAGCCTTTAAACTTGGTGGCGGGCGTCGTAGAGCGTCGTCAAACACTGCCTATTCTTTCAAATGTATTGCTGAGCTTAGAAGGCAGTCGCCTGTCTTTAACGGGCACCGATTTGGAAGTTGAGTTGGTTGGGCGTATTGAAGTTCAAAATGACGGTCCTGACGGTGACATTACTGTTCCAGCGCGAAAACTCGTCGATATTTGCAAAAGCTTGCCGGACGGCGTCGATATTGCTTTCAGCGTTGAAGATGGGCGCGTGACTGTAAAGGCTGGGCGCAGTCGCTTTACTTTGTCCACTCTACCCGCTGCGGAGTTCCCAACGGTCGAGGCGGGAGAGGGCGAAATAGATTTAGAGCTGGCTCAGACTTTAGTGCGCCAAATGATTGATCGCACGGGTTTTGCTATGGCGCAACAAGATGTGCGCTATTACCTCAATGGCATGTACATGGAAATAAAAGAGGGTCGACTTCGTTTTGTTGCCACGGACGGCCACCGGCTCGCACTGTGCACAGCGCCGGGCCAAGTAGAGGCCGACGATAAGTCAGTCATTGTGCCGCGCAAGGGAATTTTAGAGCTTTCAAGGCTTCTCGATGTTGATGGATCAGTCACGTTGACGGTGGGCTCAAACCACATACGCGCGGCGACAGATCAGTTCACTTTTACCTCTAAGCTGATTGATGGGAAGTTCCCGGAGTATGAGCGGGTGTTGCCAAGGTCGCCTGATAAGACTGTTACGGGCGATCGAACAGAACTTCGTCAAGCGTTCACGCGCACGGCGATTCTCTCAAATGAAAAGTATCGCGGAGTGCGGCTGGCGCTGACCAATGGTTCACTGGAAATAACAGCGAACAATCCTGAACAAGAGCAGGCTGAAGAAATGGTTCCTGTTGATTACTCCGGGGACGCTTTGGAGGTTGGCTTTAATGTGAGTTACCTGCTCGATGTGCTAGGTGTTCTTTCGGGGTCCACGGTGCGCATGTCACTGTCAGACTCGGCAAGCTCTGCGCTCGTTGAGGACGGTGACGCCGGCGGTGAGGCAGACGCAGAGGCGCTTTACGTTGTGATGCCCATGCGTCTGTAAGGTTTGTTGAACACCCATTGCTTACGCAGCTCTCGATAGAAAACCTCCGGAACATTAGTGCCGCATCAGTCGACCTGCGGTCCGGAATTTCGGCCTTTGTCGGACCTAATGGCGCAGGGAAGACCACCGTGCTGGATGCGGTCCACGTGTTGGGTACGGGAAAGCCGTTTACCAGTCATCATTCAAGTAAAGTTATTCAAGAAAAGGCCCCGCACTTTCAGGTGATCGGTCGCTTTCGCCATGGTGGGCCAGAGTCTGTTGTGGGTGTGAAGCGCTTGCGCGAAGGTGGGGGAGAGGTTCGCATGGCGGGGAAGTCCGTGAAGGCACTTTCAACCTTGGCGCACGAGCTTCCTTTGATTTTGATTAACGCAAACACACTGGACGTTTTGCGTGAGGGGCCTGAAGCCCGTCGCAAGCTGGTGGATCAGTTGGTGTTCCACGTGGAACATTCATTTGTTGGTGTTTGGCAGCGATATTATCAAGCGCTCAAACAACGTAATGCGCTGCTGCGTAAGGGTATGGTCGACGATGATGCGGCGTGGGTTGCGGAGTTGGCTGTGCTGGGACAGCAGCTTTATGGCTCAAGGGCCCGTGCCACGGACCTGTTAACAACACAATTATTTGGGGTGCTTGAGGAAATGAAGGTTGATTTCCCGTCATTGCGGCTTGCCTTGAGGTCGGGCTGGAAGGAAGGGATACCGCTTGCCCTGGCTTTAGAGTCGAATCGTTCGAGCGATATCGACCGAGGGCACACACAAGTCGGACCTCACCGAGGTGATTTGGCTTGTTTTGTGGTGGGCGGCTTGGCCAATGACGTGTTGTCCCGCGGCCAAATGAAGGTTCTGATGTCTGCGATAAGGATTGCACAGGGCCGCGTGCTCAAAGAAACCACCCACCGCTCTCCGGTTTACCTCCTCGACGACGTGGGAGCGGAGCTTGACGCCACTAATGCTCAGGCAATATTTGGCGTATTGGCGGCCGAAGACGCACAGGTGCTCGCAACAATGGTCTCTTTGAGCGATACCACGCAAGGGCTTAAGCATTATGTGACAGATGTGTTCCACGTGGAACAAGGGGTGCTCACAAGCGCTAATAAAATGGCATAATAGAAGCCACTGACAGGAGATCTCATGGAAGACACCACACCAGGCGCCGACGAGACGAATTATGATTCGTCCAGCATTAAAGTACTGAAAGGCCTAGACGCAGTTCGGAAGCGTCCGGGTATGTACATTGGCGACACCGATGACGGCACCGGACTGCACCACATGGTCTTCGAAATTGTCGACAACTCCATTGACGAGGCGCTTGCTGGGCATTGTAGCCAGATCAATATTGTCATTCACCCCGACGAATCAGTCAGTGTGAGTGATGATGGTCGCGGGATTCCAACGGAGCAACACGAAGAGGGTGTCTCTGCCGCAGAAGTCATTATGACGGTTCTCCACGCTGGCGGTAAATTTGACGATAACACCTACAAAGTTTCTGGGGGCTTACACGGCGTTGGCGTTTCTGTGGTGAACGCACTGTCAGAGGAGTTGTGTCTGACGATCCGACGCCAAGGTAAGCTTCACGAACAAATTTACCGTCATGGCGTGCCTGACGGGCCGTTATCTGTGATTGGTGATACGCAAGAGTCGGGCACGTCCGTTCGCTTTAAACCCTCAAACGCCACGTTTACCAATATTAAATTTCACTTCGACATGCTGGCAAAGCGACTCAGAGAGCTCGCGTTTCTAAACTCAGGCGTTCGAATTGTGTTGTCCGACGAGCGCAGCGGACAGAGCGAAACCTATTCTTACGACGGTGGATTAAACGCCTTTGTTAATTTTTTAAACCAAGGAAAATCAACTATTTACAAGGTATTTCACTTCGAAACGATGAGTGATGATGGCGTCAGCGTTGAGGTCGCGCTTCAGTGGAATGACGGCTTCCAAGAGAATATTTTTTGTTACACCAACAATATCCCTCAGCGCGATGGTGGAACACACCTTGCTGGGTTTAGGTCCGCACTGACGCGTGGCTTAAACGGTTACATCGATCGAGAAGGCCATGCAAAAAAAGCCAAGGTAAATACGACGGGTGATGATGCGCGTGAGGGACTGACGGCTATTGTCTCGGTGAAAGTCCCCGACCCTAAGTTTTCATCGCAGACGAAGGACAAGTTGGTGTCCAGTGAGGTGAAGCCCATTGTTGAGCAGGCCATGGGCGCGGCGTTTGGTGAGTTTTTACTTGAAAACCCGGGTGAAGCGAAATCTATTGTTGGAAAAATGCTCGACGCAGCCCGTGCTCGGGAAGCGGCGAGAAAAGCGAGGGAGATGACGCGACGTAAGGGCGCGCTGGACATTGCGGGCTTGCCTGGAAAGTTAGCGGACTGCCAAGAGCGAGATCCGTCGCTTTGCGAGCTTTACTTGGTTGAGGGAGATTCAGCGGGTGGCTCGGCAAAACAAGGCCGGAACCGTAAGTTTCAGGCTATTTTACCCCTCAAAGGCAAGATCCTGAATGTCGAACGCGCGCGCTTTGACAAAATGTTGGGTAACGCAGAGGTGGGCACGATTGTCACGGCTCTGGGCTGTGGCATTGGTAAGGAAGAATTTAATCCGGATAAGCTGCGTTATCACAGAATTATCATCATGACGGACGCGGACGTGGATGGCTCGCACATTCGAACCTTGCTGTTGACGTTCTTTTTCAGGCAGATGCGCGAGCTTGTTGAGCGCGGCCATGTTTACATCGCGCAACCGCCGCTTTACAAGCTCACACGCGGCAAGTCGAGTCAGTACCTCAAAGACGAAGACGCCTTTACCGAATATTTGACGAATGCGGCGCTCATTGAAACCACTCTGTTTAAGAACGACACTGACGAAGGACTGTCAGGAGACGCTCTGTCCGAATTAGTATCGCAGTATCAACGTATTGAGGCGACGGTGAGTCGTTTGAGTCG
>CAYVQI010000077.1:0-9746 GCA_964454155.1 uncultured Alteromonadaceae bacterium
GAAAAACAGGCGTAATTTAGTTAAACTTCGCGCCTCGTTTTATTCTGGAGCCACCATGTCGGCCGCGTTAGAAATTTTCAATCTGCAAAAAACCTATGCAAACGGCTTTGAAGCCCTTAAGGGCATTGATCTCAAAGTCGAGGAGGGTGATTTTTTTGCGCTCCTGGGTCCCAACGGTGCAGGCAAGTCGACGACGATCGGCATCTTGAGTTCACTGGTGTCTAAGTCGGAGGGGTCCGTAAAAATTTGCGGTATCGATATCGACGAGGACTTCTCGCTTGCAAAAAAGCAGATCGGTATTGTTCCGCAAGAATTTAACTTTAACGTCTTCGAAAATGTCGAGGACGTCCTAATCCATCAAGCCGGCTACTACGGCATTCCCATCAGCGTTGCTCGCCAGCGGGCCAACTATTACCTTGAGAAGCTGGGGATACTCGACAAGCAGCACGTTCAAATGCGCATGCTTTCAGGGGGCATGAAGCGCCGACTTATGATTGCCCGCGCCCTGGTGCACGAACCCAGAGTACTTATTCTCGATGAACCCACGGCCGGTGTGGATATTGAAATGCGTCGAAGCATGTATGACTTTCTGCGAGAAACAAATGCTGAGGGTCGCACTATAATTATGACGACCCACTACCTTGAGGAGGCTGAACTGCTCTGTCGTAATGTGGCGATCATCAACCAGGGTAAAATTGTGACGCGAGGTGCGATAAAAGACTTACTTCGGGACCTCAACAGTGAAACATTTTTACTGGATACGCAGGATGAAATACCCGCGGGCACTGCTATTTCAGGGTATGCGCTTCGTCAGGTAGAGCCACACTGTCTGGAAGTCGAGTTGGCCAAGGGTCAGGATCTCGCGCCGGTGTTTGCGGCGTTGAGCCAGGCGGGGGTGACTATTGTGAGTATGCGTAATAAGGAAAACCGACTTGAACGAATGTTCGTGAACGTCCTGGAGGGTGCATCATGAGCGCCTATGAACAGTGGATCGCCTTCTTGACAATAATGCGTAAAGAGGTGCGGCGATACCTTCGTATCTGGACTCAAACGTTATTGCCTTCGGCGATTACCATGTCGCTTTATTTCTTGATCTTCGGCACGCTAATTGGAAAGCGAATAGGGACCATGGGCGGCGTGAGCTACATGGAATTTGTCGTTCCTGGGTTGATCATGATGGCCATCATTACTAACTCGTATGCGAATGTTGTGGGCTCATTTTTTGGTGCAAAATTCAACAACAGCATCGAAGAATTGCTTGTTTCTCCCACACCCAATTACGTTATTGTGCTGGGCTACGCCGCAGGGGGTGTCTCGCGCGGTATTTTGGTCTCTATTATTGTGACGTCAGTGGCACTGTTTTTCACCAAACTGGATATTCACAGTTGGTTTGTGGTGGTCAGCGTCGTAGGGCTGACGTCGATTGCTTTTTCATTGTGTGGGCTGATCAACGCAGTGTTTGCCAATACGTTCGACGACGTAAATATTGTCCCGACGTTCATATTGACACCATTGACGTACTTGGGCGGTGTGTTTTATTCGCTCGATTTACTGCCCGATTTCTGGGCGAACATTTCGCAGATTAATCCGTTGGTCTATGTCGTCAATGCATTTCGGTTCGGGGTGCTGGGTGTGAGTGACGTAGACATCGCCGTCTCTTTCGCGATGCTGATTAGCTTGACACTGGTGTCGTTTGCTTATGCCATGCACTTGCTGCGTGCGGGCAGTCGCTTGAGGACCTAGGCGGTGGATGCGGTTCTGGGAAAAAAGGTTGCTGCGCCGCAATATTATGCGCCAGGAGTGCTGGAACGTATTGACCGAAGCCTGGGTCGCGGCGGTATTACGGGTCCGTCGTTACACGTCGATCAAGGGCACGATGTGTGGCATTGCTACGAGCTCAGCTGGTTATTGCCGGGCGGGCAAGTTCGCTACGCCACGGGTGTACTCGTCGTTCCAGCGTCGAGCCCGTTTACCGTTGAGTCCAAGTCATTAAAGCTCTACCTAAACTCTCTCAATGCGCATGTGTTCGAAAACGATAATGCCGCTATACGCTGTATCTGTAACGACTTAGCTGCGGTCACCGGTTCTGCGGTAATGCTCGAAATTATGAGTTCCGTAGATCTTCGGTCAGCCTCTTGGTTGCTTGACGATATCGCCCACTTGGGACGGAGCAGCGGGTCGACAACGCGCTTCTCGTGCTCGGGATTCAGGTCATTGTGTCCGGTGACTGCCCAGCCTGATTGGGCCAGTTTGGTCGTCGATGTGTCATCACCACACTTCAATGCTGGGCTTATCGGTGAGTCGGTAGATGCGTTGCGAAACCATCAAGGATTCCACGAGCAATGCATTGAAGATTTATTTACCAGACTCGAGCGCGCCCTGACACCTGATGAGCTTCACGTGGTGGGGTTTTTTCAGCGACGCGGGGGCATCGACATAACACCTTGGCGGTCATCTCAGGCCTGCAAGCCACGATTTGAGCGACTGTTCGAGCAGTAGGGTAAAGCAGGCCGTCGTCGCGTGTCAGGCTCAGTGAAAACACGGTATCCTAATTAACAAAAACAACACTAAGGTAAACGCATGGCGCAGTGGGATCTTCTTATTACAGGTGCACAAGTTTTCGATGGTGAGGGTGTGCCAGGGCGCATCGAAGACATCGCCATTGCGGGCGATCGGGTTGTGGCCAGAGGCGCTGACCTCCCGAGGAACGCGGCCGTTCGCTGTGTTGATGCCACAGGTCGGTGGCTGCTTCCGGGGATGCTCGACATACACACGCACTTAGACCTTGAAGTCGAGGTGGCGCCCGCACTTGACGAGGTGGTTAGGCACGGTACAACGACGGTGGTGGTCGGTAACTGCAGTTTGGGAACGTGCTTTGGCCCTCAAGAAACAGAGGGACAAGAGCCCATCGTTGATTGCTTTACGCGTGTCGAAAATATTCCAAAGGCCGTGCTTCGTAAGTGCGCAAAAGCCATGACCTGGGACAATCCAGAAGACTACCTCACACACTTTGAAGGTCTGAACCTAGGGCCCAATATTGCCGCTTTTGTCCCACACTCTATGTTGCGTATTGAGGTTATGGGTCTGGATGCGAGTATCAGTCGAGCGCCCACTGAACTTGAATTGAAAAAAATGGAGCAAATTCTTGAGGGGGCGATGCAGCTGGGGTACTTGGGCTTGAGTACGGATGGGCTGCCGTTCCACTATTTGTCAAACGACCCGCATACCGAAAAGCGGATACCGACCCAATTTGCTTCGTTTAAAGAGCTTCGTCGACTTTTAAAAGTCGTTCGTAAACACGATCGCGTTTGGCAAACGACGCCGATTATCGAAAACCGATTAAAGGCACTGTTGTACTTCACGCTGACCAGTGGTCGTCTGTTTGGAAAACCCCTAAAAACCTCGGCGTTGTCAGCCATGCAAATGACGGCTGCCCCCAATGCTTCAAAACTGTTCTTGGGTGTCGCGAAGTTACTGAACAGTAAGTTCTTCGATGGGCGGCTTCATTTTCAGGCGCTGGGGACAAATTTTCGGGTGTGGTCCGACGGAATTGTGAGCCCGTTGTTCGAGGAGTTAAGCTCGACTGCTGAGCTCATCTCGTTGGAGTACGACGATTATGAAGGGCGACAGCGCCTCATGAACGACGCAGATTGGGTTGCGCGCTTCCGAAAGGAGTGGCGTCACGGCCGCACAGGCGGAGATTTTGCCAGTTGGAAGGCCAAGCGTGGATTGCCTGACAGTCTTGTTATTCGAGAGCCCGAGAAGCTGATCTTCGATGGGGCTCCCTGTTCAGAGTGGGACGGAGAGAGCTTCGCAGACGTCATGACGCGAGCGCAGCGATTTAAGTCTGGCGATACCTGTGCTGCACGGTCTGAAGATGAGCGAGACTGTTTTGATCGGATAGCGCTTGAGTTGCGCGACGACGCTGATTTCGCGTTGCATATGCTGCGTACCTATGACAAAGGCTTTCGGTTTTATGCAGACGTTGCTAATGCTGAAAATAGCGCAACACTTGAATTTCTTTTGCACGAAAATACGCTGCCTGGATTCAACGATTCAGGCGCGCACATTACCAATATGGCATTTTTCGACAGTAACTTAATGTCGCTAAAACTGGCGAGAGAGCAAGGGGAGGGTGTGGTTGCGCAGGTGGTACGCCGCCTAACCAAAGACCCCGCTGAAGTCTTTGGAATTGATGCTGGAACGCTTGAAATTGGTGCGCGGGCGGACATGGTGATTATTAATCCTGATGCGCTCGATGGCTGGGAACCTGATCAGACTCGTGTTTTAGAGTACCGAGAAATTTTCGAGCATCAGCAAATGGTGAATCGCCCTGAGGGTATCGTAGAGGCCGTTTATGTGGCCGGCCAGCACGCATGGGATGGCCTCTTGGGCGCCACCGACACGTTGGGCCAACAACCGTTAGGCCGATACCTTGCAAGCGGCGGTCCGGTCGTGGAGCTTACGACGGTTCAAAACGCGGCTTAACTTGACTCTGAGCGGAGAATATCCGCCCAAGAAGGATGAGCTGTGTGTTAGAGTACGCGCCACGGAGAGGTGGCCGAGTGGTCGAAGGCGCACGCCTGGAAAGTGTGTATACGGCAACGTATCGAGGGTTCGAATCCCTCCCCCTCCGCCACACCTTTTATCGTCAAGCGACAGCCCTGCGTGTTGTTCACTGTGCAACCCAAAACCCAGACGGCGTTTGAGTTGACCGCGTTTCTACTCAGCGATTGCTCTACCTTAGGCTCGGTCGAGTAGGGCGGGTCCTTCAGATAATGTTACCGTCACCGCACGACTTTTCTAACGGTATTGGCGTATGCGACTAAAGCCTGTTTATGCGACTGACCCAGAGTTGGTGGATAAGCCATTGACTGACGTCCCGTCGCCCTGGGCGCCTAAGAACGGTATTCACCTCTACCACTTCCCGCTGTCGCTAGACTCTCAAAAAGTCAGGCAGGGTCTAGAGGAGGTCGGTCTTGTCTGGCAGTCACATGTTATTTTACTGCCTGCTCAGCAGCAATTCTCCCCCGACTACGCGCGCATAAATTCACGGTGTGTTGTGCCCACTCTTGTTGTCGACGGAAGAGTCACGACGGATACGGTTAACATACTGACACACCTTGCCGATCGGTTTGGTGTCGCAAAAAACTGCTTCAATACCCCTGATCATGAAAAAGAAGACGTCAATTATTGGATTGATAAGGCCGCGTCTTTATTCATCGAAGCGTTGACCTACGGCAATATCGAGGGCGTTAAGAAGCCATTTCCATTAGGTAATGTCTCCGAGCATGGTCGATACCATGAAGATAAAATCGAGCTGCTTTCTAGGCTCATCGAGAAGTACCAACACGATGAAACGCTCAAGCTTGCGTACGAAAAGAAGCGTGCGGTGACAGAGGCAACCCGTGGGGCAATTGTCACGCCCAGCCAACTTGCTGCAATCGTTGAATCTACGAAAGCGGAACTTCGTGATCTTGAGCAACAGTTAAACGAGGGACCGTTCGGTTCTGGAGGATGGCTCGCAAGCGACGCGTTGAGTTTGGCCGATATTCAATGGGGCGTTGTTCTTTATCGGCTTCGCTGGTTGGGGCTCGAGCCTCTGTTATGGAAAGGCGAGTCAAGAATAACGCCATACGCGGACAGCCTCATCGCCAGAGAGTCTTTCCAGCGTGGGGTTATTAAGTGGTCAAAAGTGGGCCGTAACGTGATTCTTCCGATGTTGCAGCATCGACTTTCCACGCTTTTTGCCCGAGATTCAGGGTTATGACTTCCGGCGCGATAAAGGAAAGCAGATTTGTCGAGCTCAGTAGCAGGGACCCAGCCCGCGAGTCGAATCACACTGTGTGCTCACAGCACCGGCCCATTGGCTAAGCTGGCCCGCAAGTGTTTCATGCACCGTGACGTTAGCCAGCAAGCAGATCCCTAAAAAGGCCACGCCGCTCAAAAGGAACAGCAATCTTTTGAAACCTGTATTACGCATTATCGACCCTTATTTTTTTTATGCGATGGCCCATTGAACCCTAGCTTATCGAATCGAGCAAACTTAAATTTTCTCCGCCAGCGGTCGTGTGCGGCATGCTGCAGCAAACGCTGCATCGATGGACAAGTTAACGACGACGAATCAGGCAGTCCACGGTGATTTTAAGCGTCGCAGTGTGGGTCGATTTCCGCTCAGACTCAGGTGGGTTGCATACGGTGATTTGTAGGGTCATCGCGCGCGCCGACAGTCTGTGTGCTACAGCCGATCGAGGGGGAGTTGCGTCGAGGACTTAATGCATTCCATTGAAAATCCTGCACTGACGTCCGCGAATTCAGCAACCTTGATCAATCGTTTATAGATGTCGTCGTATTCAGAAACATCTCCGGCAACAAGCTTGAGCAAATAGTCGACATCGCCCGCCATGCGATGAATTTCTACGATTTCAGGAATTTGGCGAACGCCGTCAGAAAATTGTTTGAGCCATGCTTCGTCATGCTGAGACGTTTTGATCATCACGAACGCAGTCATCCTCAGGTTTAATGCCTTTTGGTTTAAAAGCGCCACGCGCTTATCAATAAATCCGGCGTCCTCGAGTTTCTTGATGCGCCGCCAGCACGGTGTTTGAGAAACACCTGCGCGATCGGCAATCTCCGAAATGGAGCCCGAGGCGTCTTCCTGCAGTGCTTGAAGGATTTTTCGATCTATTGAGTCCATTTTTTCGCCTGAATTCGCCAAAATTAGAAAGTAATTCTACTTTATCTGAGTTTGAGTCCAAAATTTAGAAAATAAATGCGTTAAATTATTGATATCGTTTCACTTCCAATAGGAGGGGCTATGATTAATCGATTATTCACGTCACATCCCGAGTCTGTCGGTGAAACCTACCTTGAGCATATGAGCAGTGCGTCCTCCTTTGGGCTGCACTTAATGCTTGCTGGGCTTGCGTGCACGGTTCATGCGATTTTGCCCTTTCTCTTCACGACCACGGGGCGCTCGGCGATTACAGACCTACATGAAAAAATGGTGACGCATCGGCAGCGTGGCGAACGTGTTGGCGTCGCCGCGAAACGAGTGCCGTCGCAAAGTCAGTAAAATTATGCCGAGCGAGGGCCGAGGGCTGTGAGTGTGTGTGCGGCAGAGTAACGTGTAGTGAAAATAGCGCACACTTCAGGACTGCTATCCCACTCGCCTGCGTTGATAATCCCGCGTCTACCTTGCGACAAAGTGAGCCTCAGAAGCGCCTTATTTATTTAAAGCCTGCGCTTGTCACAGGCACTGCGGGTGATAGTCTTGGTGTCATCGATAGAGAGGGTTTTGACTATGCATCGTTTGCTTACATTGGCCATCATCGCGCTAACTGCGCTCTCACAAACTGTTCAAGCCAAGGATGGAGACGGGCTTGATTTGAGCGGTCTCAAATGGCGAAACCTAGGACCTGCTTTTATGTCCGGCCGGATTTCGGATATTGACTGGGATCCTGAAGATTCCAGCGTTTGGTATGTTGCCGCGGGTTCCGGTGGGGTGTGGAAAACCGAAAATGCGGGTGTTTCATGGACGCCTATTTTTGACAACGAAGCCTCTTACTCGATTGGAAATGTGACTGTTGACCCCTCTAATCCGTCTCGCGTTTGGGTGGGTACCGGAGAGGATGTGGGTGGCCGACACGTGGGGTTTGGTGACGGTATCTATCGATCCGACGATGGCGGAGCGACCTGGAGCAACATGGGGCTAAACGCGTCTCAACACATCTCAACGATTTTAGTTCATCCTGACAATTCCGATGTTGTTTGGGCGGCAGTACAAGGTCCATTGTGGACGCCCGGGGGAGAGCGCGGTCTCTATAAGACCCGCGATGGCGGAGAATCATGGCAGCGCGTTCTCGCTGAAGGTGAGTGGACCGGCGTCACAGACGTCGTGCTTGATCCCTCTGATCCGAACGTTTTGTATGCGGCGACTTGGCAGCACCATCGAACGGTAGCGGCCTATATGGGCGGCGGACCTGAGAGTGGAATTCACAAGTCATCCGACGGTGGCGAAACCTGGCAACGACTCAAGACCGGTTTGCCCTCAGGAAACATGGGAAAAATTGGACTGGCGATCTCACACCAGGACACTGATGTGCTTTACGCTGCGATAGAGTTGAATCGTCGCGAGGGGGGGGTCTGGCGATCCGATGACGCCGGTGCGAGTTGGGAGCAGGGCGCTGATGCAGTGGGCGGCGGTACCGGACCTCACTATTATCAGGAAATCTTCACTAGTCCGCATCATTTTGACTGGTTATACCTTGTAGGCCCTACGGTTCAAAAGTCGACAGACGGCGGAAAGACGTTTAGTTACATGGAGCACCCTAACCAGCATGGGGACATGCACGCGATAGTCTTTGATCCTGCTGATCCAGATTACATCATGATGGGTACTGACGGTGGTGTTTACGAGAGCTTTGACCTTGGGTCAAAGTGGCGTTACATGGAAAACCTGCCGCTGACGCAATATTACAAACTGGCCTTAGATGACGCTGAGCCGTTTTATAACATTTACGGCGGCACACAAGACAACAACACACAGGGTGGACCTTCTCGCACGGACAACGTCAGTGGAATCCGAACGTCAGATTGGTTTGTTGTGTTGGGCGGCGATGGGCACCAACCGGCCACCGAGCCTGGAAATCCGGATATCGTTTATGCGCAGTCACAGCAAGGAAATTTGACACGCGTCGACAGAAGCACGGGCGAGACTGTTTATATTCAACCTCAGTCTGGGCCGGCAGAGGCACCGGAACGTCACAATTGGGATTCGCCCATATTAGTCAGTCCTCACAAAGCAACCCGACTGTATTTTGCGTCTCAGCGTATTTGGAAGTCAGAAGATCGTGGCGACAGCTGGACCGCAGTTTCGGGTGATTTGACGCGTGATGAGGAGCGCTTCGCACTGCCTATCATGGGGGGCACCCAAAGTTGGGATTCGCCGTGGGATATGTACGCCATGTCCAACTACAACTCGATTACATCGCTGTCGGAGTCGCCACTCGAAGCGGGTTTGCTTTACGCGGGGACCGACGATGGATTAATTCATGTGTCGCAGGACGATGGTGCAAACTGGCGAAAGATAGAAGTCGGATCACTTCCAGGTGTTCCTGACCGTGCGTTTGTCAATGATATACGCGCCGATTTACACGATCCCGACACTGTCTATGTGGCGCTTGATAATCACAAATACGGCGACTTTTCACCTTATCTCCTCGTCAGTAAAAATCGAGGTCGCAGCTGGCGGATGATCACCGAAGGTATTCCCGAACGGCATCTGGTATGGCGTTTGGTGCAGGATCACAAGCGAGCGAGTCTTATGTTTGCTGCCACAGAATTCGGCGTGTACGTGACCTTTGATGCCGGCAAAAATTGGCAGACGTTAACCGGTGGCATGCCCACGATCTCGATTCGAGACATTCAGATTCAGACACGTGAAGACGACCTCGTTGCTGCAAGTTTCGGGCGTGGTTTCTTTGTCCTTGATGACTATTCTGCATTACGTGACATTCAGACGGATTATGCGAAGGGCAGTGCTGATCTTTTCGCGCCAAGAGACGCGTATTGGTACTTTGAAAAGCGCCCCCTGGGTTATCGTCCAAAAGGATCCCAGGGCGACTCTCTGTATGTCGCCGAGAACCCGCCGTTCGGCTCTGTCTTTACGTACTATCTTGCGGATAGCTTCCAGACACAGGAACAGCGAAGAAAAGCCTCTGAGAAAGAAGCCGTAGACGCGGGTA
>CAYVQI010000078.1:0-9572 GCA_964454155.1 uncultured Alteromonadaceae bacterium
TGAGTTCCTGACAATGACCCCTGAGCTTATTCGGGCGCGTTTATTTGCCAAGTCCCACGAGTTGGCCTCCCCAGAGGAGCGGCCGGGGCTCATGACGATTAAGGTGAATAAAGCGCCGGTTCTTTTGCCCATGAGTCATGTGACGCCCGAGTGCGCCAAGCGACTGGCTTTGAGCGGTGCGGTTCTCCGGCAACATTTGGACGAGCTTCGAGAAGCCAAGGCCCGTCATCCGGGTGAATTTACGCAACACCTTCAGGACGTTTACCGCGACAACACCAAAAAAACAGAGAGTAATCCAGATGCCGCGCTTTACGGTTCCTTTGTTCCTGGTGCAGATCGACGCCTCATTCAAGAGGTCAGAGATTGCTCACCTGCTGAACTGAGAGATCGCCGGTTTGGGTTTAGCGACCCGCGCTTGCCTGAGCTTTTGTTTCGCTATCGTGCACGCAATTGGCCTGATATTTTGACCGAGTCGGAACGCAAGCATTGGCGTGATCACTGCCGAGAACAATGGTTAAACAGCAGTCACTTGAATCTTGAGATGTTCCAAAAAGCGCTTTTAGAGGAACTGTCTCGGGAAGGCCTGAATGAGAAGCAGCGCTTTGCGCTCAATGATCTAAAGCGCTGGGTATCAGAGCAGTGGGAAATTTTAGATGTCAGCACCGCTTCTGTTTAAACTAGGGACGCAAGTGCGCTACGTCGCGTGCAGGGAGAAAAGAGCGCTGTGAAATTCGCTGGGCACCACATATTAGGTATCAGTCAGTTTGATCGCGCAGAAGTCGATCGAATTTTCGAGGTTGCGGACCGCATGCGTCCGTATGCACAGCGAGAACGCAAGACAAGCGTGCTCGAGGGCGCAATCCTTGGTTCCATGTTTTTCGAACCTTCAACGCGCACCCGAATCAGTTTTGGTAGCGCGTTTAACCTTTTAGGTGGGCATGTCCGCGAGACAACGGGCTTTGAGAGCACGGCGATTGCAAAAGGTGAGTCGCTTTACGACACCGCCCGAGTGCTCAGTGGCTACTCTGACGCCATTGTCATGCGCCACCCTGCAGCAGGATCTGTGCGTGAGTTCGCAAGTGCAAGTCGCGTGCCCGTGATTAACGGGGGTGACGGCTCAAATGAGCATCCGAGCCAAGCGCTACTCGACCTCTACACGATTCGGAGCGAGCTTGCCGATCGCCAACGCGGTATCGACGGGCTCAGAATCGCAATGGTCGGCGATCTTCGATTCGGTCGCACCGTGCATTCACTTTCAAGACTATTGACACGATTTAACAATGTCAGTGTCAGTTTGGTGGCGCCTTCGGAGCTAAAAATGCCAGGCGAGTTGGTGGAGGAGATGCGCGCTAACGGTATAGAGGTGGTTCAGACCGATCAGCTCGAAGCCGGTATCGCCAATGTTGATATTGTTTACTCAACACGCATACAGGAAGAGCGGTTTGAGTCTCAGGCGGATGCCGACCTTTATCGCGGACGCTTTCGTCTCAATCAAAGTATTTACACCGCGTTTTGTGAGCCGAATACGGTCATCATGCACCCGTTACCGCGTGACTCGAGAGAGGGCGCACAAGAACTTGACGTCGACCTCAATGACGACCCTAACCTTGCGATCTTTCGGCAGTCTGACAACGGCGTCCTCGTACGAATGGCGTTATTTGCCTTGATTCTGGGTGTGGCAGATCAGGTGGACGACTACTCAAGTCCGGTGAGTTGGAGCACGGAGCGGCGGTTTTGAGCGACGTCGCGCTGGTTTATGGCGCTCGTGACGTCGAGGTGACACGTCGCGAGACCCTGTTCCAGGGGACCTTCCGAATGGACGCGATGACGCTTAAGCATCGTCGTTTTGACGGCAGTTGGACCGAGGGGATTCGTCGTGAAATGTTTGAGCGCGGCGACGCTGTGGCGGTCTTGCCGTGGGATGTCGAGCGTGACCACGTCATTTTAATTGAACAGTTTAGGCCCGGTGCTATTCGAGAAGATGAATCACCTTGGATGCTCGAGGCGGTGGCTGGAATTGTCGAATCGGGCGAGTCTGACGACGCGGTGGCACACCGTGAAGCGCTGGAGGAGGCTGGATGTACCATGGATGCACTTCTCCCCGTGGTCTCTTATTACCCAAGCCCCGGCGCGTGTTCAGAGCAAATTCGGTTGTTTCTTGGGCGCGTGACCTCTGCGGCCGTTGGCGAGGTGAGAGGCCTCGATACTGAACACGAAGATATTTTGGTGCATTCGATACCGCGAGCAGAGGCCATTTCGCTGCTAGACGAGGGGAAGATCAATAACGGCCTCACAATCATCGCCCTACATTGGCTAGCGCGTCATGGCGACCGTCTGCGAGCCGAGTGGTTAGTCACGTGACGGAGGTCGCGGGCGAGCCAGAGGGTAAACGGCGTGGACTCTTGGGCGCCAGTTTTGTGGTCAGTTTGGGCACCACGTTGTCGAGAGTGCTCGGTCTTTGCCGTGACGTTGTACTGGCGAACCTACTGGGTGCTGCACCGAATGCGGATGCGTTCTTTGTTGCTTTTAAGATCCCTAATTTTTTAAGACGCCTCTTTGCCGAGGGCGCCTTCTCGCAGGCGTTTGTTCCTGTGCTCACCGAGGTCCGCGAGCAAGGCTCCCACGACGAAGTGAAAGCACTCGTCAACCGAGTGGCGGGTGTACTGGGTGGATCGGTGCTGCTTTTGACTTCCCTGGCCATGATTATGGCGCCTTGGGTGGCGCTGTTATTTGCGCCCGGGTTTAGCCGAGACGCGGCGAAGCTTGCGTTAACAGCGGACCTCATCGTGTGGACCTTCCCCTATTTATTGTTAATTAGTTTGACGGGTTTTTGCGGTGCGATTTTGAACACTTACGGTCGCTTTGCGGTTCCTGCTTACACGCCGGTGTTGCTCAATCTATCGTTGATTACTGCAGCGCTCGTCTGGGCTCCCGCCATGCCTGAACCGGCGCTTGGCTTGGCGATGGGGGTCATGCTCGCCGGTGTGGTTCAGTTGTTATTTCAGTGGCCTGCATTGCATTCGCTCGAACTGACACCGAGGCCTGTGTGGGATACGCAGGATCCGGGTGTTCGCAAAATAATGACGTTGATGGTGCCCGCACTCTTTGGCGTCTCAGTGAGTCAGATTAACTTGCTGTTTGACACTGTTTTGGCCAGTTTGCTTACCGATGGCAGCGTGGCATGGCTTTATTACTCTGACCGATTAACCGAGCTGCCCTTGGGCATCTTTGCCATTGCCATCGCCACGGTAATGTTACCCACGCTTTCGGCGCTGAATACACGTGCTGAATCAGACGCGTTCGCGCGAACCCTTGCCTGGGCAGCTCGAAATGTCTTACTCATTGCAGTGCCAGCAACTGTTGCATTGTGGCTACTGGCGGAACCCATATTGGCGACTTTGTTCCAGTATGGGGCGTTCACAAGCGACGACGTTTTAATGGCCTCAGCAAGCTTACGAGCCTACACCCTCGGCTTAGGTGGCTTTATGCTCATCAAAGTTCTGGCGCCCGGTTATTACGCGCGCCAGGACATGAAGACGCCGGTGAAGATCGGTATCATCGCGATGGTCAGTAACATGGTACTGAACGTCGTTTTTGTGTTTCCACTGATGTGGTACTTCGACATGGGCCACGTGGGGCTCGCTTTGGCAACCAGCGTGTCCGCATGGATTAATGCGGGACTTTTGTATTTGGGCCTTCGCCGCGAGGGCTTATCGCTCGTGGAGATCCTTGCGCCTAAGTTTGTGCTTCGTATGCTTGCGGCCGTCGTCCTCATGGGCTTTATTATCAGTGCGCTGACGCCAGATTATCCGGTGTGGCTCGAAGCGGATGTGGGTTGGCGCGTCGCGCGCATGACGATGGTTGTGACTGCAGGACTTGCAAGCTTTGTCCTTGTATTAGCGGTTTTTGGTTTAAAACTCAAAGCGCTTAAGGATCCCCGTGGACGCTAAAGAGGCGATAGTCGGGCTCCGGTTCTGTATACTTTCGTTTGTCACCTGATTGCGCAAGGCACCATGAAACTCATTCGAGGACAGCATAATTTTTCGGGATCCTCTCCGGCGGGCAGCGCAGTAACCATTGGTTCGTTTGATGGCGTGCACCGAGGGCACCGAGAGGTCTTAGCTCATTTGAAACGTGAGGCGGACCTGCGTGGACTCTCGACCACGGTTGTGACCTTTGAGCCGCTACCGGGTGAGTTTTTGTTTCCAGACAAAGCACCGCCGAGACTCATGACCTTTAGAGAGAAATTTCGAGCCCTTAAAAGCCTAGGTATCGACAACTTAATGTGTCTTAAATTTAACGACGCATTACGGGCGATGTCCCCGCGCGAGTTTGTAGAACGCATTTTTATCGACGGATTAAGTGCGCGTTACATCGCGTTCGGCGATGATTTTCGGTTTGGAAAACAGCGGGCAGGCGATTTTGCGTTTACTCAGCGGCTGGCGGACGAGCTTGGGTATGAGGTGGTTCCAACGTCAACGTTTGACCTCGATGGCGAGCGAGTCAGCAGTACGCGCATCCGGTCTGCACTGTTAGACGCCGATTTTGTGCAGGCGGCCCATCTCTTAGGGCGGCCGTTTAAGCTTTCGGGAAAAGTCCTCAAAGGCAAGCAGTTGGGGCGGCAAATTGGAGCGCCAACCGCCAATATTGCCCTGAAGCGTGTAAAGTCGCCATTGCACGGGGTTTACGCGGTTCGAGTGACAGGTGCCGGTCTTAAAAATGCGCCGGGCGTGGCCAATGTCGGTGTGAGACCCACCGTAAACGATGGGATGTTCGCAAACCTAGAAGTGCATTTATTCGACTTTGCTCGCGATATTTATGGGGAGCGCCTTGAAGTGGAGTTCATGACGAAACTCCGTGACGAGAAAAAATTTGATTCGCTGGATGCGCTCAAAGCCGCAATTGCGTTGGACCAAGAAGCCGCGCAAGTTTGGCACAGAGCCCACCCAGCCTAATATTTTGAGAATTCAGACGTACAATGAGCGATTATAAAAGCACTTTAAATCTTCCCGAGACGGGTTTTCCGATGAAGGCCAACCTGACTCAGCGTGAGCCGCAACGGCTAAAGCAGTGGGGGGAGATGTCGCTTTATCAGAAGATGCGCGACGCCGGCGCGGGCAAGCCCACGTTTATCCTTCATGACGGCCCTCCTTACGCCAACGGTGAGCTTCATGTAGGTCACGCGGTTAATAAAATTCTCAAGGACATCATTGTGAAGTCCAAGGCCTTGTCAGGTTTTGACGCGCCCTACGTACCGGGTTGGGACTGTCACGGTCTTCCGATTGAGCTGAATGTTGAGAAAAAGGTAGGCAAGCCCGGGCACAAGGTCTCGGCCAGTGAGTTTCGCCAAAAGTGTCGCGATTACGCGGCTAAACAAGTCAGTAATCAGCGCGAAGATTTTGAACGGATGGGTGTGCTCGGTGACTGGGAAAACCCTTACCTCACCATGGACTTTTCGTTTGAGGCCAATATTGTTCGCACCCTTGGCAAGATTATTGATAACGGCCACCTGAAGCAGGGGTTTAAGCCAGTCCACTGGTGTCTTGATTGTGGTTCGGCGCTCGCCGAAGCAGAAGTGGAGTATCAGGACAAGGTGTCATCAGCGATTGATGTGGCGTTCCCGTTTGCTAACCAGAGCGAGGCCGCGGCCCTTCTGGGTGTGCAAGGTGCAGAAGAGCTGTCAGTCGCGATTTGGACGACAACGCCCTGGACGTTGGCGGCAAACCGTGGGGTGAGTCTTGCGCCCGATTTAGACTATGTTCTTATTCGCGTTGCCGGGCGTGGTGTTCTTGTGGCCGAGGCCCTTGCGGATGATTGTGCGGCGCGGTTTGGCGAAGAAGAGGTCAATGTTCTTGCGCGTATTAAGGGGGCTGAGCTCGATCGTGTGGAGGTCATACCACCATTTTCCGCGATCCCTGTGCCTTTAATGCTGGGTGATCACGTGACCACTGACGCTGGTACCGGCTGTGTTCACACAGCACCTGCACACGGGCAAGAGGACTTCCAGATTGGTCAAGCGTATGACTTGGAGGTTTACAACCCGGTCGGTGCGAACGGCGTGTATTTGCCGGGCACGCCCGTGTTTGAAGGGAAGCACATATTTAAAGCCAACGACGAGATTGTTGAAGCACTCGCGGCGCGTGAGATTCTCTTGTGCCATCGTCCCTTCACGCACTCATACCCGCATTGCTGGCGGCATAAAACCCCCATCATTTTCCGCGCGACGCCGCAGTGGTTTGTGTCAATGGACAAAGAAGGGATCTTGTCGCAAGCACAGGCGGCTGTAGACACTGTGAAATGGATTCCTGAATGGGGTCGCGCGCGGATTGAGGCAATGCTTGATGGTCGCCCCGATTGGTGTGTCTCACGCCAACGGACGTGGGGTGTGCCCATTGCCTTATTGGTCAATAAAGTCGACGGTGCCCTGCACCCCAGGACGATTGAGCTGATTGAGGATGTTGCTCAGCGCATTGAAGAGAAAGGGATCGACGCTTGGTTTGATTTGGAGGTCGTGGATTTATTAGGCGAAGAGGCCGATGCGTACGAAAAGGTCGTGGACACCCTCGACGTATGGTTCGACTCGGGCGTAACTCACGCTTGCGTGCTCCGAGAGCGCGAGGGCTTGTCGGCGCCGGCAGACCTCTACCTGGAGGGCTCCGACCAGCACCGTGGGTGGTTCCAATCTTCATTGCTCACGGGCATAGGCGCGTTTAATGAGTCTCCCTATCGCCAAGTACTGACCCACGGTTTTACCGTTGACGGCGACGGGCGCAAGATGTCGAAGTCGATTGGCAATATCATACCGGCCAAGAAAGCAATGAATGATATGGGCGCTGACATTTTGCGCCTGTGGGTCTCGTCAGCAGACTACCGCAATGAGATTGCCGCAAGCGATGAGATTTTCAAGCGGACGGCGGACACCTATCGACGTATTCGAAACACGTCGCGATTTTTACTCGCTAATTTGGCGGGCTTTGAGCCTGCGCGCGACCTTGTCGACAGTGCACAGCTTTTACCACTGGACCACTGGATCGTGAGTAAGGCAAGAGACCTGCAGGCTGAGCTTTTAGAGGCCTACGACACCTATCAGTTCCATCACGTTTATCACAAGGTTCATAACTTTTGCAGTGGCGAACTCGGCGGATTTTACCTCGACGTCATTAAGGATCGACAGTACACCACACCGACGAATTCACTGGCGCGGCGGTCTTGCCAAACCGCGCTCTATCACCTGGCTGAAGCGATAAGCCGTTGGATTTCCCCCATTCTCAGTTTTACCGCAGAGGAGATTTGGGAAAACCTACCCGGTGAGCGCACGGAGTCTGTGTTTTTAAGTGAATGGTACGACTTAGAAGGTGTTCACGACCGCGAGGAGATGGGTGATGCCTTTTGGTCTTTGTGTCTTGCGGTAAGACAAGACGTCAACAAAGCGATGGAGGCTGCGCGTGCAGTCGGGCACCTCCGAGGTTCACTTGATGCCAATGTAACACTCTATGTTTCGAGCGAACTGACGGCTCTGCTTGCTTCCCTTGAGGATGAGTTGCGCTTTGTTTTGATCACATCGGCGGTGGATCTTGCACCTCTGAATGAGGCGCCTGAAGGTGCCCTTGAGGGTGAAGTTGAAGGCTTAAAAGTGGTTGTGTCTGCGAGCACTGCAGAGAAATGCGAGCGATGCTGGCATCGGCGCGATGACATTGGGACTTTCGCCGACCACCCTACGCTTTGCGGACGTTGTGTGACCAATATCGTCGGTGACGGTGAGATTCGCTACTATGCCTAGCGACCAAAGAGTTGCCAGTGCCCCAATGAGCTTACGAATACTCAGTAACCCATGGGCTGGATTCGCCTTGGCGAGTATCGTCATCGGTCTCGATCAGTACACTAAAGACCTGGCAAGTCGGCAGCTGATATACCGCGTGCCCGTTGAGATCACGTCGTGGTTTGATCTGACCCTGGCGCACAACTCAGGCGCTGCTTTCAGTTTTTTGGCAACAGCGGGGGGTTGGCAACGATGGTTTTTAACGGTTGTAGCCCTTGGGGTCAGCAGTGTTGTTGCGGTTTGGCTGACGCGACTGTCTTCACAGCAGCGTGTTTTGGGCGTCGCTTTGGGACTCATCTTGGGGGGTGGCCTTGGTAATTTAATTGACCGTGTCAGTCTGGGTTACGTGGTGGATTTCATTTCCTGGCATTACGGAGAGTGGTACTGGCCCGCTTTTAATATTGCTGATGCGGCCATCTGCCTGGGTGCCGTCTTGTTACTTTGGGACAGTGTTTTTGGCGAATCGAGTAAGAGCGAATGACAAACGAGATAGCTATTTCATCAAACACCAAGGTGTCCTTGAACTTTTCGATCACGTTGGAGACTGGGGAGGTTGTGGACAGTAACTTTGACCGTCCGCCCGTTGGCTTTGTTATGGGTGATGGCTCACTGTTACACAGCTTTGAATCGTGCCTCCTTGGCTTAAAGGCCGGGGAGCAGGCGTCTTTTATAATTGAACCCGAGCAGGGCTTTGGTGAGCCTCAAGACGCTAACTTTCAGGACATGCCGCGGCGTACCTTCAGCAATGACAGCGAGTTGGAAGTGGGTATGGTGTTCTCGTTTGCGGATGCGGCCGGCGGAGAGCTTCCTGGCGTTGTCGATTTTTTTGACGAAGAGACAGTCCGTGTTAATTTTAATCACCCACTCGCGGGACGCACCCTCAAATTTGAGGTGAAAATCGATCGCGTGGAACCAGCGGAGGTGCACTGATGACCGTGATGCTTGCCAACCCACGCGGCTTTTGTGCCGGTGTTGATCGTGCGATCGATATTGTTGACCGTGCGCTCGAAGTCTTTGGTCGCCCAATTTACGTGCGACACGAAGTGGTTCACAACAAAACGGTGGTCGATGACTTAAGTCAGCGCGGGGCGGTCTTCGTTGAGGAGCTGCATGAAGTCCCTGACGACGCCATCGTGATCTTCAGTGCGCATGGCGTATCAAAAGCAGTGCAGGATGAAGCCTCCGATCGAGGTTTACAGGTTTTCGATGCGACCTGCCCGTTAGTGACAAAAGTCCATGTGGAAGTGACCGCATTTAGTCGCGCCGGGCGAGAATGTATTTTGATTGGTCATGAGGGACATCCGGAAGTTGAAGGCACCATGGGTCAGTACGACACCTCCAAGGGCGGTGAAATGTATTTGGTTGAGGACGAAGAGCAGGCCGCTAATTTGGCTGTTCGGGATCCTGATAACCTGGCCTTTGTGACTCAGACAACGCTGTCAGTAGACGATACAGCCAAGGTCATTGAGGCGCTTCGCGCTCGCTTTCCGAATATTCAGGGACCTCGTAAAGACGATATTTGCTACGCGACTCAGAATCGTCAGGACGCGGTTCGTACGCTCGCAGAAAAATCTAATGTCGTGCTTGTGGTGGGTTCGCCCAATAGTTCTAATTCCAACAGACTCAAGGAGCTTGCTGAGCGCTGTGGCGCCAGCGCTTATTTGATTGAGTCTGCCGATATGATCGATCCGAAGTGGATGAGTTCAGATGACAAAGTCGGTGTCACCGCGGGAGCCTCTGCACCTGAGCACCT
>CAYVQI010000079.1:0-9361 GCA_964454155.1 uncultured Alteromonadaceae bacterium
TGTCTGCGGTGAGCAGCCAGCGGACCAGCCATTGCCAGTTAGCAATGTCTGAGGCGTTACTCGTCAGCGAGACGTCGTCATCGTCGAGCAGAGTCACTTTGCTTGCGTCGACGATACTGCCTTGCACGTAGCGAATGAGCCGTTGGTGTGCACTCTGTGCTTGTTTTTGGACATCACAGAGCCAGCCGGTGTCGACCACCTTCAACGCCTCAGATAAACGTTCTTGGATGACTCTTTCCAAGGTGACTGAAAGTTGACCTGCAGCCCGATCCGGATTTTCGTGTTGGCCGAGCTCTTTTATCCAGTCTGCTCGTCGACCCAGCAAGGTGACGAGAAGTTCGGAGCATCGCTGCCAATTGTTATCCATTGACAGCAGTAATTGTCGCAGCGCATCGCCACGTTCAGACGTGTCTCCGAGGAGTTCGTAGAGCTCGTTGGTCGCCTGCTCGTAAAGAGGTACGACGTCATCAGTAACCGTCACACCGCCGCCAAGGCCGCTTATTATGGGCATTGCCCGATTCAGCTGCGCAGACAGACCGTCAATTGTTCGGATGTTGAAGCTCTCTGCTGACAACGACCAGCCGAGGAGCTCTGCGTGTCTGAGTGCGCTTAAGGCGAGTCGATAGGTCCTCTCTTCGTGGTCGTCTTTGGGCTCACAGCCTTCACGTGCTAACTGCAGTGCCTCAACCACTCGTGATCGCATTTCTGCGGACGCTTTACGTGTAAACGTAATCGCAAGCACCTGCTCTGGACGTTCAACCGTCGGTAAGAGCGCTAAGATACGCTGGGTTAGGAGGCTGGTTTTCCCAGATCCCGCTGGCGCGGTAATACAAAAGCTTTTTGCAGTATCCAAGACCTCCCTGCGGATGTGTTCGTCACTCATCGGAGGCGCTCCCGGTTTGAGCGACGGACTCAAGCAGATGGGCGCGGCACACAGGTGCGTAATCGCAGTAGCGACAGGCGCTGGCTGAAGGGGTGGGGACTGCCTCGCCCGCTACAAATGATTGCACCAGCGACGTCAGTGCTTCCGCCCACTGGTTGTTAAGCTCGCTCAACGACGAAACATCAGCACTCATGAGTACTTTTTGACTTTTACGGTCTGTGACCAGGACCCCAATGTTGTCTCCAAGCGCATTAAACCCAGCGTCTTCCCCTCCTACTTTAGCGATTGCAATAGTCACGACATCCGAAAGGGCCTGGCTATAACACGGCAACTGCGGCGCCTTTAGCGGGATCTCAGACCAATCCGATACCCGACTTGAACCGCCTGACTTATAGTCAATCACCACCCGGTGACCGGAAGCGAGTCTGTCGACGCGATCTGCCTTCAAACTCAGGGTCAGCTCTTCACAGTGCCAGTCGAGTGGCTGTTCGGTGAGTTCGACCTCAAAAGGGACTGTGCGCTCGCGTTCAATCGTTAACCAATCGACCAACGCTCGAGTCAGTCGCGCAATTTCTAAGTCCAGCGCCGGCAGACCCACACGATCGCGGACTGCGTCTCTTATGTCCTTGACGGCCGCGTTGGCGGCGTCATTTGCCGCACTGTGCGCCGCACCCGAACCGAGTGCGGTCAGTGCATCACTGCTACGGATTCTGTTAAAAAGAAATTGAAGCGCCTGATGCAAAATACCACCGCGCTCTCCGGCGGTCAGTCCGCGACTTGCAGGCTCTAGAGCCGCCAGTCCGAGTCTGTATCTTAGGTGCGCCTTCATAGGACACACGGACTGAGCCTCAAGTAATCCGACCCCGCCGGCCTGCTTTTTGGGAAGCGCCACAGGCAGTCCAATGCCGTCACTAACCCACTCTAAATCGTCAGGAGAAGTGCGATCTTCTAACGTACCGGGGGGAAGCACGCCTAATTCAGCACTATCGCAATAACGACTGGGCAGGTTGATCATTCCGTCGGACACCTGATGGTACGTCATAACGGTTGGGGCAGCACTGGCGAGGTTCGCAAGCAAGCGCGCTGTGGTGTGATGCGAGAAATCTTCGTTAGCCACCGCGATGTCGAAGTCGCGTACGATTTTCCAGGGCAAAAAGCTCAATGCAGAAGGCTTTTCCGGCACGCTTTCGGCGGTACTGCCGACAACTCGAGCGGCACCAAATGACAGTCCTAATGTGTCGCCTAACGACATGACTTGGAGCAAAGACCGGTCGGTCTGGGGTTGAAATAATCGCTTGTTTAGAACTGATTGTAATCGACTCAGCAAAATCGAGAGTCCAAAAGATCCGGTATCAACGGGACTGACTTCAAGTGCATCAAAGACGCCGTCGTAGAGGTCTAGCTGCTGGTACTCAAGTGAATCCAAGCCCGACGCATTCGGCCAGCCCACATCCTGAAGGAGCTGCGTGATCCTAACACGCCACTCTTGTGCCTCCAGCCTCAGACTGGCGAGGCGATCGACTCGTGCTTTTGATAAACCCCTTGTCAGTGGCGAGTCCTCCGAGGCCCTAGCGAGCTCCCATAACACCGAATTGAGATCAAACTCGCCTCGCTTCGTGCGAAAAAGTTCGGTCAGGGTTTGACCTTTGTCATTGAGTCCCTGATCGTTCCAAGCAAAAAACGGTGACCTCACGAGTGCTGATATTTCGTGACGATCAAGCCCATGTGTAATGAGCTTGATCAGTAGCACAGCGTCACGAAACATCGGGACTTTACTGAGCTCAATGCCGCGGCTGAAGTTCACTGGAAGGTCAGTAAAGACACGATCGCTTACACCAAAAAAAGATCGTAAGTGATGTTCAAGAAGCGCACGATCACGCTGATAATCAGACAGGACAATGACGGCTTGTCGATTCTCATCATGCTGCTCCTTACCCCACCGCGCAGCCTCTTTGATCTCAATTGCTCGAGTTTCAAAGACTAGTGTTGGCAAGGGGGACGCTAGAACCTCAGAGCGAAACCAGCGAACCTGCTGAAATCGTCCTGTAAAGGCGTGCCTCAGTGCCGGAGTCATTGGCTCCTCCGACAAGAACCACAACTCCGCTTCTTTGGGGTGGCTCACCTGGCCGATGACGTCAGCAATGTCTTCGATCATTAACCAGCCCTCGGCTTTGAGGCGCATGTCAATGTGATCGACCCAGCTCAGGAAGCATGACGTATCCGACTCGATCTCAAAGGTTGTTCTGACGGAGTCCGAAGACAGGGGCACCCTATGTGCTTTTAAGATCGAGCGACACCGAGCCGCTAGCGTGCTCGCAGTTTCAGGCTGGATAAGACTAAAGTCCGCACTACCCGCTATTTGGGCTTCCACGACCTGATGCCACAGGGTCTCTGCCTCGACGATTGACAACAGTCGCTTCGGCTGTTCATCACCTTCAGCGATAACCCCCCAGGTGCTCGTCAACCAACGTTCTACCGAAAAGACGCGAGGCGTCGTCGCGACCCTCTGGCGGTCTGATCCGTACGTTCTCTTCAGCTGACGCGCCAACCGCTGAGTCGCCGTCACAATCGTGACACCGTCGGCGAAAGCGCGTTGGAAATCGGCTGGGGTCGGTAATGGTGAAGCGTCGCAATTATTCATCTGTCCGTTATACAGGAACAAGGTTAACGATTAAATTCGAGCGCACCGACCGCGTCGGCCATGACTCAGCGCGCCGATCACGGTATGCTCCGCGACTTCAAAAACTATGTGCTAAAACCTCGATGAGTAAATCCGCTGTCCATAATGTCAATGTCGCGTCGCAAGAGGCACTAATAGCGCCTTCGATACTGCGTTCTTCGGTACCCGTCGATGATGCGACGTTCGACTTTGTCACCCAGTCGCGAGCGGTCATTAGTGATATTTTAGATCGCAAAGATCCCCGTTTAGTTGTCGTTGTTGGGCCCTGCTCTATCCACGACTGTGAAGCGGCCATCGCGTACGCAAAGAATCTCAAGGCGCTTTCTGAGCGTGTTAAAGACACGCTTTATATTGTCATGCGCGTCTACTTCGAGAAGCCACGCACAACAACGGGTTGGAAAGGCTTGATCAATGACCCGCACTTGGATGACTCATTTGATATTGAAGCGGGTTTGAAGATTGGGCGGACCCTGCTTCGCGATCTGTTGCGGATGGGACTGCCGACTGCCACGGAAGCGTTAGACCCCATTACGCCGCAATACCTGCAGGACCTAATCAGTTGGTCAGCCATTGGAGCTCGCACAACTGAATCTCAAACGCACCGGGAAATGGCCAGCGGCCTTTCCTCGGCGGTCGGATTCAAGAACGGGACGGATGGCAGTCTCAACGTGGCCATTAACGCCCTAAAGTCAGTTCAGCACCCGCACCGCTTTTTGGGTATTAACTCTGAGGGTGTTGTGTCAGTGTTTGAGACTCGAGGGAACAGCTACGGCCATGTGGTCTTGCGCGGCGGGTCGAGCGGTCCGAACTATCAGAGCGCTCAAATAGACCTTTGTGAGCAGGCCCTTGCACAAGCAGGCTTGCCTGAAAATATTATGGTGGATTGTAGCCACGCAAATTCAAGCAAAGATCACAACAAACAATCGCAGGTAACACAAGACGTTTGCGATCAAATACGCAAAGGTAACCGGTCGATCATTGGATTAATGCTGGAAAGCCACATCAATGAGGGCAGGCAAGATATTCCAATGGACCTCAACAATCTGGCATACGGAGTGTCCGTCACCGACGCCTGCATGAGCTGGGAAATGACCGAGACGACCTTAATAGAACTCGCCGATGCGTTAAGGGACAGGCTCCCAGAGCGGGTTTAATAGTAGGAGTTTGATCGATCCGTGTGATCCGTCATATCACGGACGCCGGCAAGCTCAGGGATTTGCTCAGTCAACGTCTTTTCCACACCGTCCTTGAGCGTAATGCTCACCGCACTACAGCCCTGGCAGCCGCCGCCAAAGCGAAGAATGGCAATTTGGTCGTCAGTGACCTCCACGAGCGAGACGTCACCACCGTGCGCTGCCAGTGATGGATTGACCTCGTTGTACAGGAGATAATTTATACGGTCTTCTATGGGGCTATCGACATCGACTCTTGGCATCTTCGCGTTGGGAGCCTTAATGGTCAGCTGCCCACCCATTTTGTCGGTCGCATAATCAACAACCGCATCCTCCAAAAATGGAATGCTTCTCGCCTCTATCCAGGCGGTAATGGGCGTAAAATCGTGCTCTTCATCGGTCTCCTGCATGTCACCTTCTCGACAGTAGGCGATGCACGTTTCGGCTTTGGGTGTTCCGGGACTATTAATGAAGACCCTGACCCCCAATGCATCGGCTTGTTTTTCGAGCAGTTCTTTAAGATAGAAGCGAGCAGATTCAGTGATCGTTACCATAGCGTCCTCCGAGACAGGCCTGCAGATTACCAGAACTTTCAGTACTTAAATGTCTGTCTTGTATAATTTATGCCACAAACTACACTGCCCACTTCGAATCAGCGAGATATGAGAACGTGTCGAAGTTACTTCGGGTCGTGCAAAGCACGCTCGCCGCCGCAATCGGTGTTCAAAGTAAGGAAAATAGGGAGCGCGATTTCGAGGAAGGAAATGCCGGCACTTTTATTGTTGCCGGCGTCCTATTTACAGTGCTTTTTGTCGCCACGATTGTCGTTGTGGTCAGCGCCGTAACGCCTTAAGCGGGCAGTCCCGACAGCCACTCGACAACGCCGAGTATGGCAACGGCCAGAACAACTACGGCCACTACGGCGTCCGCCGTGCTGTCGTCCATATTACTTTTTGACATGTATCCCCCAGATAATGAGCAAAAGCGGCGTTAAAGCGCCGCTTCGAGTTCAGGAAGCGCCGAGAACAGATCAGCAACAAGACCGTAGTCCGCCACCTGAAAAATCGGTGCGTCCTCGTCCTTATTAATCGCCACAATGACTTTACTGTCTTTCATTCCAGCCAAATGTTGGATGGCCCCTGAAATTCCTACCGCAATGTACAGGTCCGGCGCGACAATTTTACCGGTTTGACCCACTTGATAATCGTTAGGTACAAACCCTGCATCAACGGCAGCGCGCGAAGCACCAATCGCCGCATTTAACTTATCAGCAATGCCTTCAAGCATGGAGAAATTATCGCCGTTCTGCATACCCCGTCCGCCGGAAACGACTACCGACGCTGCCGTGAGCTCTGGTCGATCAGATACCGCAACCTCCTCACCCACAAAGCGCGAAACGCCAGCATCATGCGCACCATCGACTTGCTGTACAACCGCAGTACCGCCTTCGGTAGCAACAGCATCAAACGCGGTTGTACGCACAGTGATCACTTTCTTAACGTCAGAGCTTTTTACTGTCGCCATGACATTTCCCGCATAAATCGGGCGTTCAAACGTGTCTGCATCTATGATTCCCGTGATGTCTGAAATCTGCGCGACATCGAGCAACGCAGCGACGCGTGGCATAAAGTTCTTACCATTCGCTGTAGCAGCGGCCATGACGCAATCGTAACCCTCGGCCTGATCTGCAATCGCAAGACTGACATTTTCTGCCAGCTGATGCTCGTAGACCACGTTATCGGCACTCAGCACAGCTGCGACACCAGCGACAGACGCAGCTGCCTCGGCTACACCCTGGCAACCACTGCCGACGACAAGGATATCCACGTCGCCACCCAGCTGTTGCGCAGCGGCTACAGCATTTAACGTCGCGGGCTTCAGCGACTCGTTATCGTGTTCTGCAACAATTAGCGTTTTCATTAAATCACCTTCGCTTCGTTCTTGAGCTTATCGACCAGCTGCTCAACCGATTCCACCTTGATGCCGGCGGATCGTTCTGCTGGCGGCTTGACACTGACCAATGTGACGTGCGACTGCACATCTACGCCCAAATCTGAAGGCGAAAATGTTTCAAGAGGCTTTTTCTTGGCCTTCATGATGTTTGGCAGGGACGCGTATCGTGGTTCATTCAGACGTAAGTCTGTTGTGACGATTGCGGGCAGTGTCAACTCGACGGTTTGCAGTCCGCCATCGACCTCGCGGATGACCTGAACAGTGCCGTCTCCCACACTAACCTCTGACGCAAAGGTGCCCTGCCCCATCCCAGTTAAGGCGCCTAGCATTTGGCCAGTCTGGTTGTTGTCTCCGTCGATCGACTGCTTGCCCAAAATAATCAAGTCGGGCGACTCAGCTGCAATCACCCCCTTGAGCAGCTTGGCGACCTCAAGCGGCTCAGGCCGGCCTTCGGCCTCGACGTGAATGCCGCGATCGGCGCCCAGTGCGAGCGCGGTACGGATCTGTTCTTGACAACTCTTGTCCCCGATTGACGCGACAACAACTTCAGTAGCGGTACCTGCCTCTTTCAGACGCACCGCTTCTTCAACTGCGATTTCACAGAATGGGTTAATCGCCATTTTAACGTTATTGAGCTCCACATCCGAGCCATCGGACTTGGCGCGCACCTTTACGTTGTAGTCCACAACGCGCTTCACTGCGACGAGTACTTTCATAGCATCTCCACTGAAAGTTAACGTGTTAAAAATTCTTAGTGATCATAGATCAAATTGTTGCTCGCATTACTACACCTGCGAGGCGCGATACTTTAACATACTGCAAGTTCAAAAAAGTGATCGGCTGTGCATATTTTACGTGGATAGAGCCTATTGCGCTTGTTAATTGGAGGTGTGTTTTGGAACGCGAATCGATGGAATTTGACGTGGTAGTCGTCGGCGCAGGCCCTGCAGGGTTGTCGGCAGCTATCAAACTCAGTCAGTTGGCTCAAGAACAAGAGCGTGAAATCAGTGTGTGCGTCGTGGAAAAAGGGTCCGAGGTTGGCGCTCATATTCTTTCAGGTGCCGTCCTTGAGACTACCGCACTCGATGAACTATTGCCCGACTGGCGCTCAATGAGTGCACCGCTCAATACCGCTGTGACAGAAGACGTATTTTACTACTACACGTCAGGTAAGTCGGCGGCAAAAATTCCTAATTTGTTGTTGCCCCCTCCGGTTCACAACCATGGGAACTACATAGTCTCGATGGGCAACGTCTGTCGTTGGCTTGCAGAGCAGGCGGAAAATAATGGTGTTGAGGTTTACCCAGGCTTTGCGGCCTCTGAAGTGCTTTTTAACGACGACGGTTCGGTAAAAGGGATCGCGACGGGTGACATGGGCATTAGCGCCACGGGAGAACAAAAAGATTCTTTCATGCCGGGAATGGAGCTGCATGCTAAATACACCCTGTTTGCTGAGGGTTGTCGCGGACATTTGGGGAAAGAGCTCATTGCACACTTTGGGCTTGATGAAGGCAAAGACCCGCAACACTACGGTATTGGCATTAAAGAGGTTTGGCAGATTAAACCTGAGCTTCACGAGGAAGGTAAGGTCATTCACGGTCTGGGTTGGCCATTGTCCGAGAGCGGCTCTTCAGGTGGTGCATTCATGTACCACGCTGAAAACAACGAGGTGTATCTGGGATTAATCACCGACCTTAATTACTCAAATCCGCATTTGAGTCCTTTTGAAGAGTTCCAGCGCTGGAAAACACATCCTAAAACCGCCCACTACCTAGAAGGAGCCACCCGACTGGCTTATGGTGCGCGAGCGCTGGCCAAAGGTGGGCAAAACTCGCTGCCCAAGCTCAACTTTCCAGGCGGACTCATTATTGGCTGCGATGCGGGAACGCTGAATGCGGTCAAGATTAAAGGCAATCATACGGCGATGAAGAGTGGCATGCTGGCTGCTGAAGAGGTCGCTGCCGCGTTAATGGCTGAGACTCCTCCAATCAACTTGGAAAACTTTAATGCGCGAGTCGACGCATCGTGGCTCGGAAAGGAGTTGAAGTCGAGCCGTAATTTCGCCGGATACATGCACACCTTTGGCGCTCTACTCGGCTCGGCCGCGGTATGGTTTGATCAAACGATTATGCGCGGTAACATGCCGTTCACGCTTCGGGATAAGACGCCTGATCACGCGTGTCTGAAGCCTGCTGCCTCGTCAAAAAAGCTCGACTACCCAAAGCCCGATAATGTGCTGACGTTCGACAGGTTGTCGTCTGTGTTTCTCTCCAACACAAACCACGAGGAAGACCAGCCCTGCCATCTTAAGCTAGTGGATTCGTCGATCCCCATTCAAGTCAATCTGCCCATGTACGATGAACCGGCACAGCGCTACTGCCCTGCTGGAGTTTATGAGGTGGTGACAGATGGCGATGAGCCCAGGTTTCAGATCAACGCTCAGAACTGCGTCCACTGTAAGACATGTGACATTAAAGACCCCTCACAGAATATTCGATGGGTAACACCGGAAGGACTGGGCGGGCCGACTTACCCCAATATGTAAAAAAGCCTATTCCCTGCCTGCTCGGTCGCACTAAAGCAGGGAATAGCGCTCGCCACCGCTCATAATGCCTCCGGTATCATCGGCCATTTCGACCAGCCGGTACCAAGCGGAGCGCGTGAACAAGGCGG
>CAYVQI010000080.1:0-9320 GCA_964454155.1 uncultured Alteromonadaceae bacterium
GTTTTTCCGCTGCGAGCGCACGCGGCAAAAAAAAAGAACTCACAGGTTGGGCTCTCAGCTGCCATTCGCTGCGTGATCATCTAACGGCTACTATGCGGACAAAGCTCCCTTTCAAACCGAGCCTTTCTATCGTCCCGCAACAACACCGGCATGATCGGGATTCGCCAAGTACTGTTACTTCTCAAAGTCGGTAAAAAGTGCCAATCAATCATTGGTTCATAAGTTTCTTTTCTCTATCTCTGCGAACAGATCATACCCCAATTGGAGAAGCAAATGAGGGATATCTAACATGCACCAATTTTCTAAGATCTTACCGTTCTCGCAGCGCCACCAATCGCAGTCCCGCATGTAGACGCGCCTATGGGTAGGTTCTAGGCCCAAAAAAGGCCGAACGTGAACGCCCGTAATCTGACGCCAACCATGTAGAAATGCGTAGTCACCGTCACCGGCTTTACAGTTGGACCCAACGCCTGTGATGCCCTGCTCCTGGCCGTCACCCCAGCCGTCAAACACTAATTCAAATGGTCTTTGAAACTGAGCAAAACCGTCAACGGTCGCGTATGACCCCAGGCCGCCGGGGCCGTACCAGACCATGCGATTGTCCCAATAGGGGCGCCAGGCCTCGTTTTCTGACGCAAGACCTTTAAGCATTCCTTCAACCAAGTCTGCGGAGGTTCGAGATCGTTCAGGATCGGAAAAATCTGTAACAATACCATCATGTGTCGCCGGACCGGGAACCACACCTTCATAGCCCTGGCTCGGAGCCAATGGCCAGAGTCCCAAGGCGATAATCAGTTCGGCGAATCCGAGATAAACATGGGATTCAATAATCTTACCATCTTCAATTCGATGAAACTCGCCAAACCGCAGGAAAGCCAACTTCCCGCTAGGCGGAATGCCAAAAAGTGAATTTTGAAAATGGCCATAAAAGTATCCGGTAGATGTGACCCACTCGGTGCCAAGGTATTCGCCAGCCAACACGATGTAGTTTTGCCGCATACATCCTTCAAATGCTGTCATAATTGGCTCAACTATTCCGGTCGAGTATCCAACGCCATCCTCGGCCTCATTGATGGGGTGGCTTGCATTGATTTTTGCGCCATCGGAGAAAATTTCTCTAGCTGCCCGTGCAATTGCAAACTGGTCTGTTGGATCAAAACTCTTTAAAAACTGCAAATAGAGCAGCTTGTTCTGATGGCTTTGCTGGGTCGCGATGCCCATCTCCGGACGTCTTATTCTTGAATTCATAGATCCTGCTTTCAAATTAAATTATATTTAAAGAGCTTATGGGTCATAATTTAAGTCCGACGCCCAATCGCACTGGATACTGTAAGTGAAAAGTTACGGGCTCGGGCAATTTCTCTGCATGCGTATGCAAAGCATATCACCTAACTCTGAGACCAAAGTAAAGCTTCAAGTTGAGTTCCAAAGCTAAACCGCAGATGAGGATTGGGTTTTGAGTTTTTGAATTCGGTTAGTCCTCATTGGCGAAATCTATTAATTTCGCAAATACTCAAATTTTTAGGCCATAAACAAATCCGCACCGTCGCAAGTAACTTCTAGCTTGCAACATGAGTTCAGCTTCTGCTTTGGGCTCTCAGCTGCCATTCGCTGCGTGATCATTTTACGACTGCTATGCGGACAAACCAGCCTGATGCACTTGCAGCGTGTACTGACGCAGAAAATGTTCGCATGTGCGGCGCGCCTATTACCTTGAAGCTGCTAGCGTTACCGAAGCGGTCATCCAAACGGCACGTGCCGTTGTACGCTAAAGCGGTCCAATGATCTTACTGCGTATAAAAATCACAGGGAGAAAAGAAAACGAACGACGGTGCATTTCTGCATGCCGGTTTTCTACCTAACTTTGTTCGATCTGGCCTGCTTGCTCGATCACTTTAGCATTAGCTCGCCCGCCGCGTCGCGACTGGACAGGTCTGCAGAAATAATTATTACATCGTAGCCGGCTTCAAGAATTGCGAGATCTTCCAGACCGGCAACGAAAGCTGGCGCTTCAGGAACCGCGCATAGCGCAAATCCGAAACACCGCAGACCCGCCGCAGCTGCTCTATATGAAGACTATGCAGCGCCGGGCCTGCTGAGCACAAAAAGGGTCAATATTGGACGCCGATACGGGGTCAAAGTTCAATGCCGATTGACATTAGGTAGCGCTTTGATCTCTAACGCTGACTTCAGCGAAGGGAAGGGTGCGCTGAATCGGGCTGTGCCTCAGTTTGTTTCCAAGCCGTCAACTCGCGTGCAAGTGGTTCGGCAGTATTAATTCCGGTTCGATATATGTGATTTGTGGCGCGGAATCCTTATCGTCAAGATGCTGGTACGCGCGTTTAACCATCATTTCGGCTCTCTGGCGCATCATTGGCACCGGGTGTCGTAGAAGGCCTCCGAAGGGATCGAAGTCAAACGCACCGATTGCGCAAGCGTCCACTTCAGAATTTGACAACTGACTCAGAAACTGGAGAGCGCCTTCAAAACACCCGATAGAATTGATGAGCATGACAGACGGTAGCTTCTGCCGCTCTTTATAGAGTGTTGCCAGAGCCTCTCTCGCAGCAGACCGTTGATAACCACAAGCCAATATTCTGTAGTTGGTTGGTTCATGACCATGCTCCAACAGCGCTTCTTTGAAGCCAACTACGCGTTGAGCTGTCGCGGGTAGTTTGGCATTGCCACCAAGAAAGACAACCTCCTCAGAATAGTCGGGATTATTCTCGGCTAGCAAGACTTCTGTGAGTTTACGTGCGCCACCCTTATTCTCGGACACGACGGATGGTGCATTGCTGCATGGCTGGTCCAGAAATACGTGCGGGACCTTTGCCTTCTGGCACACCTCACTAAGTATTTCAGGGTGTGAGGTTCCAACAAGCATAAGTGCATCGACTGAGGCGTTAATGAGGCCCTGTACGGCTTCGAGTTCTTGGTCTCGTTCTCTTCGTGTTGAGACTATGACGGGTAGGGCGTGTCGTGAACGGGTTTCGTTAGAAAAGCACTGTCCTACTGATGAGAAAAACCTGTTGTCGTGCTGAGGGAGGATCATCCCAACAAGACCAGACTTTGCACTTCGTAGTGCGCGCGCCTGCAAATTTACGGAGTAATTCATCTCGTCGGCGATCGCTTGAATGCGCTGGACTGTAGTCTCGCTGATTCGGCGAGATTTCCATGATCCGTTGAGCGCTGACCCAACTGTAGACGCCGAGACACCGGCCTTTTTTGCGATATCGTATATCGTCTGTTTGCTGCCTGTTGTCACGTTAGTTTGCCACTTTTCTTTAAGTATTTCTGTCAAACTATAGCTTGACGCTATCGATAGCGCAAATGCTCTTGAGTCTGTTCTTGGCGTAATATTAACTAGATGCACTATCGATAGTGCTTGACTCTAACAAGTAAATGCACCATCGATAGTGCGGAGCTAACTTGATCAGTCTTCAAGAGGAGGGCGGACATGCTGGCAGTTAATTTGGAGACGGGCCAATCAAGGCCCATCAGGGAGGAATATCATGAATTTCCGTAATACACTTTTGTCTGGACTTGCTCTGGCCACCGTACTGGGTACCTCAGCCATGGCTGAAGATGTCCAAATGGGCATCGTAGTTAAAATCGGCGGTATCCCTTGGTTCAACGCCATGGAGCAGGGTATCTTAGAGCGCGCCGAAGAGCTTGGCGTTTCCGCCGAGATGATTGGGCCAACTTCTGCTGACCCTGCGTTGCAGGTTCGTGCGATCGAAGATCTTATCGCAAAAGGCGTGGATGTCATTGGGGTTGTCCCGAACGACGAAGCCGCTCTTGAGCCGGTTCTGACAAAAGCACGCGAAGCCGGCATCACAGTTATCGCACATGAAGGCCCTGGCCTGAACAACGTCGACTGGAATTTTGAGCTGGCATCAGCAGTTGGTTTCGGTGAGGCACACGCGCAGCTCCTCTGTGAAAGTGCAGAGAAGCCAGGCAGCTACGCTGTGTATGTTGGGTCTCTGACCGTGCCACTGCACAATGCTTGGGCCGACGCTGCTGTCTCTTGGTTGGATGGGAACTGTGAGGGTCTGACCAAAGTCGGTGATCGTTACGGCGTAGCTGAGAGCGTTGACGACAGCCGTTCAACCGCCCTTGATCTGATGGCTGCAAACGATGATCTGCGAGGTATTCTGGCTTTTGGTAGCCAAGGACCGATCGGTGCCGGTCGTGCGATCGAAGAGCGTCGTCTTGCAGGACAGGTTCACGTTATGGGTCCTTTCTCACCAGGTCAGGGTCGTCAGCTTGTCAAAGATGGCGTAATTGCTGGTGGTTACATGTGGAATCCGGCCGAAGCTGGACGCGTTTTCGTGACGCTTGGCAATATGCTCGTGGAAGGTGCTGAGATTACTGAAGGTACCACGATAGAGGGTCTTGGCGCAGTCAGCCCTGATGCGGCAACACGCAACATCATCACTGATAATCTCCTTGAGATTAACGCTGAAACTGTGGACGTACTGGCCGAAAAAGGCCTCTAAGTTCTATTGCCTGATTTGCGCGCCGCCGGCTCCCAAGGCGGCGCGCATTTTTCTAAATTTCCCCAAAATGATACCGATGCGGACCCACCGGTTTAAGAGGTATTGGCGCTATGAGCAGATCAGAAGAACCTTATGCATTGCGAATGCAGCATGTTTCCAAACGCTTTGGAGGCGTCCAAGCCCTGGATAAAGTAGCTCTCGATGTACGAGTTGGCGAAGTCCATTGTTTGGCAGGGGAGAATGGTTGTGGAAAGAGCACCCTGATCAAGATTGTGACGGGTGTTTATCAGCCAGATGACGGAACGCAGATCGAAGTATTCGGTCAAAAGATAACGACAAACAGTCCAATACGCGCGCGCGTCAACGGGATCGCCGTAATTTGGCAAGATCTCGCATTGTTCTCGCACATGACCGTTGCCGAAAACATCGGCTTTGATGAGCTTGTGGGTGGCCGCCCGAAATTGGCTGACCTCAAGAGCATCCGGTCCCGCGCGCACGCTGTTATGGACCGGCTCGGGGTTTCACTCGACCTAGATATGCCTTTGAACGCTTTGCCGATTGCACAACGCCAAGTCGTAGCGATTGCTCGGGCATTGATGAGCAATGCCAAACTCGTTTTCATGGATGAACCAACAGCGTCGCTCACTCAGAGTGAAACCGATGTACTTCTGGAAATTGTCCGTAACCTCTCTGCTGAAGGCGTGGCGGTTGTCTTCGTAAGCCACAGATTGGCGGAAGTTCTAGACATTGCCGAACGTGTAACTGTTGTCCGAGATGGCAAGCTGGTCGGTGTCTATCCGACTAAAGGTATGTCCCAAAGCCGTCTAGGCGAGTTGATGACCGGTCACACGCTGGAGACTGAAATCCACGCACGAGACAAGTCTGACGCCAGCAAAATGTTGGAAGTACAGAACTTGCATCGGAACGGAGAATTTGAAGACGTCTCGTTTTCCATCCGGCAAGGCGAAGTGTTGGGTATGACTGGCTTGATCGGGGCTGGGCGGACGGAGTTGGCTCATGCGCTAATTGGGATGTCGCGGCTCGATGAAGGAACCATTCATCTGGATGGCAGCCCAATAAAACCGCGTTCAATCCGCGAAGCAATTGGCCATGGCATCGCTTATGTTTCAGAAGACCGTTTGACGCTTGGCCTCGTTCAACCTCAGTCAATTGCAGACAACACGGTCACCTCTGTCTTAGACCGTATTCTTGCCACGACAGGCCTTATCTCAGGCCGAAAAAAGACCAACTTGGTCGACAGCTGGATAGAACAACTTGCGGTAAAAATTGGGACGCCAAGCGACGCTGTTTCCACTTTGTCAGGTGGCAATCAACAGCGTGTAGTCCTGGCCAAATGGCTCGCGACAGAACCCAAGCTACTCATTCTCGACAGCCCAACTGTTGGTGTGGATGTCGGGGCGCGTGCCGGGATATTTAGGATTGTGCGCGAACTTGCGGACAAAGGACTGGCGATCCTATTGATCACGGACGAGATCACAGAAGCCTACTTTAACTCTGACCGCATTCTCCACATGGCGGATGGTCGGGTCCAAGCTGAGTATGACCCCCGATCCGTTTCCGTGCCTGATCTGGAGGAGCAAATCTATGCGTAAAGCTCTCTCCGCAAATATAGTTGAAATCCGCCTTTTCGTCGTCTTGATGATTATGATCATCGGCCTCGGTCTGACGACAGATACGTTCTTAACCGTCGCGAACCTTACGTCGCTCTTGAACAATAACTCAATCAATCTGATTTGGGCCGTTGGGCTACTGGTCGTTCTCGTAGCGGGCGGCATCGACATCTCATTCGCCGTTGCTGCATCGATGGTTCAGTATCTCGCAGCGCAGATATTTGGCGTCATCGGAGGCGGCAATTGGGCATTCGGTATTCTTACAGCAGGGTCGTTGGGGCTTGGTTTAGGCTTGATCAATGCGGCTTTGATCCACGGGTTTCGCATCGTTTCGATCGTTATCACGATCGCCACATTCAATGCGTTCTTCGGGTTACTGATGTTTTTCACCAAAGGCCGCAGTATCTATACGTTGCCTGACTGGTGGGTCGATAGAATATTCTTGTTTGAGTACCAATCGGCATCGGGCGTTTGGTCTGAACTGCATCTTTCAGTAGCTATTATGGCCGTATGCTTGATTGCGACTGCGATCCTCATCCGCCGCACGAATATTGGCCGCCAACTCTATGCCTTCGGGGATAATCCAGAAGGAGCGCGTCGCGCAGGTGTCAACATTGCGCTCATGCAGGCTATTGCCTTTGGATGGTGTGGCATGATGGCCGGTATTGGTGGCCTGATGCAGGTGAACATAGCAAAGGAGGTGGTTCCAAACGCACTTTACGGCCGGGAACTAGATGTTCTCGCTGCTGTCGTGCTTGGCGGCGCACGACTTGGTGGTGGTCGAGGAACCGTCATTGGATGTGTCTTAGGTGTGTTCTTTGTTGCCATCACTCAGAACGGCCTCAATCTGCTTGGGGTCTCACCTTTTGCATTCCAAATGATTATCGGTGCGACGATCTTGATCGCCATCTCAACGTCGAACGTGAAGATCGACATGTCCTCTCTCTTGAAGCGACCCCAAAAAAAACTGAAAAGAGGGTCGAACAATGACGCTACTTAAACGTGCTCAAACCGCAATAGGGACCGAGAACTTGTTTCTTCTTGGAGGCCTCGCGGTAGTCATTATCGGCTTCTCGTCGTCCACGCCACTCTTTTTGACAGGCTCAAACTTTGGGTCAATGGCCTTCCAGCTGCCGGTTCTAGGACTTCTGACTTTGGCGATGATGGTGCCCATTCTATCAGGAGGATTGAACCTCGCCATTATCTTCCAAGCCAATATTGCGGGTCTGGCGCTGGCGTCTGTTCTCATCAAGTTTGGTGGTGCCGAGGCAGGTTATGGGGCTTTCGCACTTGGTGTTTTGGCAGCCCTTATCGTTGGTGCGTTGTCTGGCTTCTTGATGGGGCTAGTCGTTGCTTATTTGGGAGCCCATCCTATTTTGGCATCGCTTGCGATGATGATATTTCTTCGTGGGTTGGGAGAGTTTCTTACGAAGGGGGGCGACATCTCGGGGTTCCCACCGTTCATGGAAACTATGGGTCACGGATCTATCCTCGGCGTACCAATCCCGTTGCTGATTTTCTTGGGCGTTGCGCTTTTATGGCACATCATTTTAAGCCACTCAAAGCATGGTTTCTCTGTCTACATGATCGGCTCAAACATCGAGGCATCAGAGTATTCCGGCATCAACACACGCCGCACATTAATGATGATCTACACACTTTCGGGCGTCGTCTGCGCAATCGCAGGCATCTTGATGGCCGCACGCTTCAACTCGGTCCGGGTTGGGCACGGCGAAGCGCTTCTTCTGGTGACTGTCTTGGCCTGCTTCCTTGGAGGCCTCGATCCCTTCGGCGGCTTCGGACGTGTTGCCCCGGTCGTTCTCGCTCTTTGCACCCTACAAGCTCTTTCGTCTGGTTTGAACCTAATCGGTGCAAACCAACACTTGGCCACAGCCGTCTGGGGTCTGTTTTTAATCGGCGTCATGGCCCTTCGCTGGGCTGCAGCACGTCTCTACCTAACCAATAACAGGAGGAATTAAATTGGAGGGATTTGGTGTTCATACCAGCATGTGGACCATGAAATGGGACCGCGAAGGTACCGAGCGAGCGGTGCAAGCTGCTGTCGACTACAAAATGGATTTTCTGGAAATCGCACTGCTCGATGCGCCGTCAGTAGACGCAGCGCACACGCGAAAGCTTCTAGAAGACAATGATATGAGGGCGGTCTGTTCGCTCGGATTGCCGGAGGCCGTTTGGCCATCGAGAGATCCCGAAAGCGCAATCGCATTCATGAAAGGGGTCTTCGACAAAGCCAACGAAATGGGCGCAGAGGCTGTCTCTGGCGTGACCTATGGCGGGATCGGGGAACGCACTGACATGCCTCCGACTGAAGCCGAACTATCAAACGTAGCGCGCGCTCTGGAAGCCTGTGCCAGCTACGCAAAATCACTGGGCCTCCGGTTCGGCATTGAGCCTGTCAACAGGTACGAAACGCATCTCCTCAATACCGGTTGGCAAGCCCGTGACATGATCGAGCGTATCGGATCAGACAACATCTTTATTCATCTCGATACATACCACATGAACATCGAGGAAAAGGGCGCTGCTAGCGGCATTCTCGATGCACGTGAGCATCTCAAATACATACACCTCTCCGAAAGTGATCGTGGGACACCCGGTGAGGGCTGTTGCGATTGGGACGAGATTTTTGCCACATTGGCTGCAATTAATTTCACAGGTGGTCTGGCGATGGAAAGCTTCATCAATATGCCGCCGGAACTTGCGCATGGATTGTCCGTATGGCGACCCGTCGCTCCCGACTTCCAGGCCGTGATGGACAAAGGATTGCCCTTCTTGCGTAACAAAGCCGCGCAGTATCGCCTTGTCTAAAGCCTCGCGCTAGCCAAAGGATTGGGTCCTGGGACAAGCGGTTGTCTGTTCCAGTGCGCCCGCGACCCCCTTTCTTGCCTGGAACCAAAGGCGCGATAATGGCCCACTGCCTATCCGTCAAAACCCGCCTGCTCAAGATCACCTCCCTGTTTTTGATCTGGAATCAGACAAAGGATGATTTGGGAATCCCCAAATGCAGACGCCGCCCAATGCGCTGGCAGCATATTTCGTGCTGCAAGCGCGTGCAGTGGGGTTTTGGCACTCTCGCAATGGGCTCTCAGCTGCCATTCGCTGCAGTAGACCCCAATGTCTGCTATGCGGACAAACCAGCCTGATGCACTTGCAGCGTGTGCTGACGCAG
>CAYVQI010000081.1:0-9311 GCA_964454155.1 uncultured Alteromonadaceae bacterium
ACGTGGGTCCTGCGGTCTGTCTAGGCCAAAAGATGGTCGCAGGTGAAACGATCCTCGCACACTTAGATCAAGCTGATGCTCGTACAGGAATATCCAAGTGACCGAACCGCTTGATCGCGATCTCACTCAGTCAAAAGGTCGAATTCGACCGCTGATGTTGCTGCCTAATTTTATGACGCTGGGTGCAGTGTGTGTCGGACTTACCTCGGTCCGATTTGCGCTCGACGGACGCGTCGATCTCGCAGTGATCGCCTTGGTACTGGCCATGATTTTAGATGGTTTGGACGGTCGAGTCGCCCGCGCACTCAACTCGACGTCTCGAATCGGTAAAGAGTTAGACACCCTAGCCGATTTTTTTAACTTTGGCATTGCACCTGGCTTGATCGTGCACTTAGCGCTATTTAGCGAGTCAACGCGGGTTGATTTTACCTGGGTGGCGATCATGGTTGTGGCGGCGTGTTGTGCCTACCGTTTGGCGCGATTTAATGCGCACGATGACACGGAAGTTACAAAAACGTTTGAAGGCGTACCTGCGCCAACGCTTGCCTTGCTGACGCTTCTGCCGGTCTATTTGCATCTCTTAGAATTTGAAATGGTGACCGAAGTGCCGGGTCTCGTTTCTGCCTATCTTATATTTTGTGGCTTTTTGGCGGTCTCCCAAGTGCCCACGGTTTCACTCAAGTCATTTAAAATTCCATCTGCCTATATGTTCATCGTCGTGCCGCTGATGATCACACACATGGCGAGCCTGCTGATCTACCCGTGGGAAACACTCACTGTCATGAGTGTGGTCTATCTCCTGTGTATGCCGATCTTCGCTTATCGCGTGCGCTTGCTCGACGGGTAGCGTGGGCGTCTGATAACAAAAACGCGCGGTCGCATAGTCTTGGTGTCGAATTGATCTGTCCACCGGGATCTTCTGAAGGGCGCTGTTTTTTCATAGTGGCCTCTTGAGGTCGCAGTCGCTAGACTTCCCCGCTCGATCGAGGGACTCGCTTAGGGAATTCTTCCGGGCGGGCAAGACCATAAGAGGGCAGGACACGCGGATGATTCCACGACACATTTTTGACTCAGATCACGAGGTATTTAGAGACGCTGTCCGGAAGTTTTTTCTGGAAGAGGCGTACGAGCAACACGTCCAGTGGGAGAAGGACGGGCAGATCGACCGCGCACTGTGGAATAAAGCCGGTGAGCAAGGCATGTTGTGTCCCGGGGTATCGGAGGCTTACGGCGGCGTTGGAGCCGATTTTCGTTACAACATGGTGGTGAGCGAAGAAGCGTCGCGGTTGGGCCTCTCGGGTGTGGGCTTTATCTTACACAACGATGTGACGGTGCCTTATCTTGAGAACGTGGGAAGCGAAGCTCAGAAGCAAAAATTTTTGCCTAAGTGTGTTTCCGGTGAGTGCATCGTGGCCATCGCCATGACCGAACCTGGAACGGGGTCAGATCTTCAAGGCATCAGAACAAACGCCGTCGACAAGGGCGATCACTATCTGCTCAATGGCTCTAAGACGTTTATCACGTGTGGGCAACAGGCGGATATTGTGCTCGTCGTTTGCCGAACTGACACGGACCCGAAAGCGGGCGCCAAGGCTTTTAGTATATTAATTGTTGAAGACGGTATGGCGGGCTTTGAGCGGGGTCGGAACCTAGAAAAAATGGGCATGAAAGCCCAGGACACCTCTGAATTGTTCTTTAACGACGTCAAGGTTCCCAAAGGCAACCTTTTAGGTGAGGCCGGAATGGGGTTTATCTACCTCATGCGAGAGCTTCCGCAGGAGCGTTTGTCGATTGCAGTATCTGCTGTCGCTGCCTGTGAAGCTGTTATTCAGGAAACCGTGAAGTACGTAAAGCAGCGTACGGCCTTTGGCAAGACCATTGCGGATTTTCAGCACACGCAGTTCAAGCTTGCAGAACTTGAAGCAGAGGTGACGGTGATGCGCGTATTTATTGACCGGTGTGCCGAGCTGTTAGTCAAAAAAGAACTGTCCACGGTCGAGGCGTCAAAGGCGAAACTACTGGCGACCGAGCTTCAAGGGAAGGTGACAGACCAGTGCGTGCAAATGCACGGAGGCTATGGGTACATGTGGGAGTATCCGGTGGCGCGAGCATACGCTGATGCGCGCGTTCAGCGAATTTATGGCGGGACCAGCGAGGTCATGAAACTCATAATAGGAAGAGATTTACTCGCAGACTGAGCGCACTCTGTGCTGGAGAAGGGCAGCGAAGGCTGCCCTTTTTTTTAATAAAAACTTGGATTTGTTTTGTATGACTTACCACATAGCTACTGGGTTAATGATCATTTGAACAGCGCCTTTAAGACGCGCTTGCCCTAAAACAAACATAAACTCGTGCACCGACTCTTGAGCCAGTCGACCGGTATTCATCGTCTCAAGAATGTAAATGCCGTTGTGCTTCAGCAGTACGACGTGGTCATAGAATATCTTGTCCCCGGGGCGCGGAGGAACGGCGCCTAGCCCCCAGGTGTCTGCTCCTACGGCTGTGGGTTTCAAGCTCGCAAGAAACACAGCGGCCTCATTGGTAATGCCGGGAATGCTCGCGGCCCAAAGTTGCGGCTCGGTCTTCAGTTTCGCGTCGGTATAGCCCGTGTGCAGAAGCACGATGTCGCCTTCACCAATGACGGTATTTTGGGCTTTCATTGCGGCCTTAATGTCGTCTGACGTAATAGGCTCTCCCGCGGCCAAGTGGGTGACACCCATCTGTTTAGCGATGTCGATCAAAACACCTCTTCCGACAAGGGGGGGAATGCCGCTGATGTCGAGTTTCGTCAGACCCGTAATGACTGAGAAGTCTTTGCCTTGGTTGCAGTTATAGAACTCGCCCGCTTCACCCATATGACCCAGTCCATCGATCTGTGGTCCGGTCCCCAGCCACATCTGAAGCACATCATCGTTAGAGCTTGCATCCCAGCCCACACCAAGGTCGGCATTGAATTGTTGGAGCGGCTGAACCACTTGAAGTTGCGTGTAACGTGGCGGATAGGCGGGCATGCCGGGCTCGATCACAATACCCAGTGGGTGACTTTCCCCTTTTTTCACCAGCTGAGCGGCTGTGGCTGTACGCTCCGTAGTGATTCGGTTAGCCGCACCAATTTGATCATCAGTCCCCCAAGGGGAGGGCATGCATTCATCAGCCGCGGCTCCCATGGATGCGGCACACGTCAGAAGAAAGAGGGTTGTTTTCAGTGATCTGGCAGTCGGTGTCATCAGGCTTCCTCGTTATTATTTATTTTTAAAATTGACGTCGCAAAACCCACGTTGCGAGACGGTGGACGCGCGTTTTGCTTAAGCACTAGACAGAACATATCGCGTGCGGGCCGGTTGGCCAAGTGCTAACCGGTAAGTTACTCCATGGATAAACCGCTGAGTTTAATGGGGCGTTCAGCCGAGTAGCAGATTGCTCACTCACTGGCGACGACACATTGCATCGACTGACGCTTGGTGCGAGCATCGTTGCCTTCGATTTGAGGGGTACATCATGGCAGCAGGTGCGTTAAACGGGATCAAAGTGGTAGAGCTTGCAGGGATTGGGCCGGGACCTTGTGCCGGCATGATGTTAGCGGACATGGGTGCGCAGGTGACCGTCATAGACCGACCTGTACCAGACAAAGAGGCCGCGGCGGTATTTGCAAAGTACGCCATCTTCAACCGCGGTAAGAAGTCCGTTGCTTTGAATTTGAAAGATCCCGATGCCGTCGAGGCGCTTTTACGAATCATTGACGGTGCCGATGTGCTTATTGAGGGCTTTAGGCCCGGTGTCATGGAGCGCCTAGGGTTGGGCCCAGAGGTGTGTTGTGCTCGAAACCCAAAGCTTGTGTACGGTCGCATGACCGGTTGGGGGCAAACAGGCCCCTTGTCGCATGCGGCAGGCCACGACCCGAATTATATTGCGCTCACCGGCGCGCTTTGGGCGGGCGGGAGCCATGAACAGCGGCCGACCGCACCCTTGACTCTTATCGGTGACTTGGGTGGGGGCACCATGATGCTCGTGTTTGGCATTTTAAGCGCCATCATTCATGCCAAACAGTCAGGCGAGGGTCAAATTGTCGATGCGGCAATCACCGACGGATCGGCTTATATTTCGACGCTGCTGTGGGGTATGCACAATTCGGGTCAGATGACCGACGTCCCTGGCTCAGGCTGGGCCGACTTTGGATCGCCGTGGCACGACACGTATCAATGTTCCGACGGCGAGTATGTGACCGTGTGCGCACTTGAGCCACAGTTTTACGCGTTACTCATTCGAGCGCTTGAGCTGACTGAAGACCCAGTGTTCGCCGATCAATGGGACAAGGCACAGTGGCCAGCCGGTAAGGCAAGATTCCGCGATATTTTCGCAGCGAAGACGCGTCAGCAGTGGTGTGATCAGTTCGAGGGGACCGATGTTTGTTTTGCACCGGTGCTTAATTTCTCGGAGGCGCTTGAGCACCCGCATAACGTGGCACGAGAGACATTCTTTACCCGGGACGGAATTTCCCAGCCTTCGCCAGCGCCAAAGCTCAGTCGAACTCCGGGCGACGCCGGTGAGGTCCCTGTGGCCGGTGCAAATACCGCTGAGGTGTTGGGTTCATTGGGCCTCGATTCTGAGACACTCGCAAAACTCAATGGGTAAGATCACTAGATAAGCTTCATTTGTCATTAACGCGCGGGGGAGTAGAGCGTGATAAACCAACTCAACGATCAAGGCCTTTTTAAAACGCAATCGTTTATCAACGGTGCCTGGGTCGATGCCAACGATGGTTCGACCATTGACGTCTTGAACCCGGTTAATGGTGACGTTATTGCACGTGTTGCCAAGTTGGGTGCACAAGAGACGCGGGCGGCAATTGCGGCAGCGTCTGAGGCGATGAAAAGCTGGCGTGAACTCCCGGCAAAGGCTCGGTCAAATATTCTTCGCGATTGGTTTAACATCATCATGGCAAACCAAGAAGACCTTGCGCGCATTATGACACTAGAGCAGGGCAAGGTGATCGCTGAAAGCCGCGGCGAGGTGGCCTACGGCGCCTCGTATATTGAATGGTTTGCCGAGCAGGCCAAACGAGTGGACGGTGACGTTATACCCAGCCCATCACCGGATAAACGTATTGTCTGTATAAAACAGCCGGTCGGGGTGTGTGCGGCCATCACGCCATGGAATTTCCCCAATGCAATGATCACCCGCAAGGCGGCACCAGCCCTTGCGGCAGGGTGCTCGATTGTGATCAAGCCCGCCAGCGAGACGCCCCTTTCAGCGCTAGCCCTGGCCGAGCTTGCTCACCGTGCAGGGATTCCAGATGGCGTGCTTAATGTTGTGGTTGGGAGCTCTGCCGATATTGGCAATGAATTAACCAGTAACCCTGTGGTTCGTAAACTGTCATTTACAGGCTCCACGGAAATTGGAAAACTACTGGAGTCCCAATGCATTCCCACACTGAAGAAAACATCGATGGAGCTTGGCGGTAATGCGCCATTTATTGTGTTCAACGATGCTGACATTGATTCAGCCGTGCAGGGCGCCTTGGTGTCGAAGTATCGAAACAGTGGTCAAACGTGCGTCTGTTCAAACCGTTTGCTGGTTCAAGCGTCGGTGGCCGAGGAGTTCACCCAAAAACTCATCGCTGAAACGTCAAAGCTGACTCTGGGTGACGGTCTTGAGGACGGTGTTGACCTGGGTCCATTGGTCAACAGCCGCGCGGTACACGACGTGGATGCGTTGGTACAGGACACGGTAAATGCAGGTGCCCAAGTGGCGCTGGGCGGATCTCCGAGCGAACGTGGCGGTAATTTCTACGCACCGACCATACTGACGGGCGTGACGCCGGATATGGCTGTGTTTCGCAATGAAATTTTTGGTCCGGTTGCACCGATTACCGTCTTTGACACTGAAGCCGAGGCGATCGCACTGGCGAACGATACCGAGTTCGGATTGGCGAGCTATTTTTATACGCGTGATATTGGTCGCGTGTGGCGTGTTAGCGAGGCGCTCGAATACGGCATCGTCGGTGTTAACGAAGGTATTATCTCTAACGAGATGGCTCCTTTTGGTGGTGTTAAAGAATCCGGATCGGGTCGCGAGGGGTCGAAATACGGCATCGAGGACTACTTAGAGATTAAGTACGTCTTAATGGGTGGTCTCGCCTGAGAGGACGCCTCAAATAAGTAATGGTCGATCGGGAAGCCGGTTAGAGAACGTTTGCGCGCTCAAGTGACTGTCCCGGTGTCTGCTGTAGAAATATAAAAATAATTTTGAAGAAAGTGCTGAGATATTGTTGGGGCTTTTACCTGACGAGTCTTAGGCACTAAACTCTGTGCAGATACAAACACCACACCTAATTAAATAGAGGTAAACCGATGACAAATCCCCACTCTGACTCAAAAGTCGCTGACTATTTGCGTCATGCCGCCCACCAAGCCTGGAACGTTGACGGCATTGCCGATGATTTGCCGCGCCGTAATATTGAGCGTGTGGGCATTATTGGCGCGGGGACGATGGGTGGCGGAATTTCCATGAATTTTGCGTCGGTGGGAATTCCAGTCACACTGGTCGAAACGAAGCAAGAAGCGCTGGATCGTGGCTTGAGCACCATTCGCAAGAACTATCAGCGCAGCGCAGACAGAGGCCGGTTTCCGCAAGAGGAGGTCGACATTTGCATGAATTGCTATTCGCCAGCACTGGACCTCTCCGCACTGGCAGACTGCGACCTGATTATTGAAGCGGTGTTTGAAGACATGGACATTAAAAAGTCCGTGTTTAGTCAGCTCGATAAGATAGCGAAGCCCGGTGCAATTCTCGCAACCAATACCTCGGCGCTTAATATTGACGAAATCGCCGCGGTGACGTCTAGGCCAGAAGATGTCATTGGCCTTCACTTTTTCTCGCCCGCTAATGTCATGCGCCTGCTTGAGATTGTTCGTGCAGAGCATACGGCGGACGATGTCGTGGCAACCTCCGTCGACCTAGCTAAGCACATTGGTAAAGTGGCAACGCTTGTCGGTGTCTGTCCGGGGTTTGTGGGCAACCGAATTTTATTCGCTCGGCAGTACCAGGCGAACAAGTTGGTCTACGAGGGAATTATGCCGTGGGACATCGACGCTGCCTTTAATGAGTTTGGATTTAAGATGGGTCCGTTTCAAATGGCGGACCTTGCGGGCCTTGATATCGGTTGGAAAAAGGGCGCGAAGACTACGAACCCCATCCGCGATGCACTGTGTGAGCTCGACCGACGAGGTCAAAAGACAGGGGCGGGATATTACGACTATGACGAAAGTCGGAAGAATATTCCCTCGGATGTGACGGCCGGTATTATTCGAGACATTACCGGTGCGACCGATGCCACGTTATTGGCCGCAGACATCGTCGATCGCTGCGTCATACCCATGGTCAATGAGGCTTTGGCGATTCTGGAAGAAAATAAAACGCAGCGCCCGAGTGATATCGATGTCGTCTGGATTAACGGTTATGGCTGGCCGCTGGATAAGGGCGGTGTGATGTATTATGCGGACACCATTGGCGCTGACAAGGTGCTTGCGGTCATGACTGATCTTGCGGCATCTGACAACTCGATTCGTGTGTCACCGCTACTTGAAGAGTTGGTGCGCACGGGGGGTCGGTTTGTGGATATAGACACCGGTGGACTCAAGGTTTGAGCGCATTTCAGTCGCTGAACAATAGCTCTGGATGAATCGGTTGCTGACACAAAGTGGCTCGTTTACGCAGTTCTTTTCTCGCACGGTCTATGACTCGGACAGGCTGTTTTGGCTGCTGAACGCGGGTGGCTGGATCGGTCTCTCGCTCGTGACCTTGGTGAGTTTGTCGCTGCCCTACGACCAATTGCAGTTTGCTTACATTGCGCACAACATTATCCAATCTATTATTGGGTTCATGTTAAGCGTCCCCTTGCGAACGGCCATTAAACACACGTGGAACTGGACGCCGTGGCATCGCGTTTCTGTTGCGATTGGGCTGATTGTTCTGAGCGCCACCGTGTGGACCGGATTGCGTCTTCAGCTCATGATGACCATTACCTATGAGACAGGATTATGGGGCGACTTTGGAGGTTGGTTCTTCGCCTCTTTGTTTGTGTTCCTTGCGTGGGTATCGCTGTATCACCTGGTTAAGTTTGCTCAACTACTTCAAAGCGAGAAGGAGTCTCTACTGGTGATCGAGGCCGGTCGCCGAAAAGAAGCCTTTAAGCTCGTATCTGCGGAGTCGGCAGCAAAAGAGGCGCAACTGAAGTTGTTGCGTTATCAGCTTAATCCACATTTCTTATTCAATACGCTTAACTCAATTGCATCGCTGGTCGGCACGCAACGAAGTCAGGACGCACAGAGTATGATTACCGAGCTCTCGACGTTTCTTCGGTTTTCATTGGAGTCCGATAGTAATATTACGATCCCTTTGCGCGATGAAATCGAGGCGCTGGACCATTACTTGAGAATTGAGCAGGTGCGATTTTCAGATCGGTTGGTTGTAGAGCAAGACATCGATCCCAGCGCGCTCGCCATCCAAGTTCCGAGTTTGGTGCTGCAGCCTTTGGTGGAAAACGCGATCAAGCATGCCATTGGCCGTGCAGAGGAGGGGGGGTGCATTCGAGTGACAGCCCGTCGTGAGACTAAATCGCTCGTTCTCAGCGTTGAGGACAGTGGGTCAAGTGAAGGCATGAAAGACCCGAACTTGGCGGACTTATTTGATAGCCCGGGTTTCGGACTGCGAAGCACCGCGGAACGGTTGGAAAATCTCTATGGCGACATGTTCAGTTTTAATGCCTCAAGATCATCGCTTGGAGGATTAAAACTTGCGTTACACTTGCCGACTAGGGGTAAACGGTAATGCCAGAAAAACTTCGAATTTTGATTGTCGATGACGAACCTTTGGCGCTCGACTATATGGAGACCTTGCTTAGGTCAGTGCCGGGGGTGTCGGTTGTGAGCCGATGTCGCAGTGGTCGAGAAGCATTGATAGCGCTCCAGAAACAGTCGGTGGACTTAATGTTCCTTGACGTGCAAATGCCCGGTTTGAACGGATTTGAAGTTGTCAAACGATGCCAGGGAGACACTATGCCAGTGGTCATCTTTGCAACGGCCTACGATGAATACGCCGTGCGAGCATTTGAAGCCAATGCGGTCGACTACCTACTCAAACCCTTTGAGGCAGAGCGCGTTGAAGTTGCCGTAGCACGTGCTCGCGATCGTATGCTGTCCGTCGCTATGCAGAGCGGCAAAGAGGCCGCAGTTGCGGCGATTGCAGGTCTTGAAGGGGGAAGCGAACTCTTGGCCGGTGACCCGCTCGATCGTCTGTCCCGACTGCCAATA
>CAYVQI010000082.1:0-9278 GCA_964454155.1 uncultured Alteromonadaceae bacterium
GCGTACTCACCATCACAGATTCCACCACGGGCTCCGGTAATGCGACCTCGCCACAGGCCTCCGCTAACAAAATGAAATCGGTGACACCAAGGCCCAGCCCACCGAGCGCTTCAGGCACAAGCATGCTGTTAAGACCTAGCTCATGCACTTGCGAGAGGAAATGCTCGTCGGCACCGGCCGTCGTCACCCACCGGCTGCGCACCGCGTCAGCCGTCACCTCACTGCGAAGCATGCTGACGATGGCGTCCTGAAAATCAAGCTGATCCTGGGTGAACGTAAAGTTCATACCTCTGCCCTCACTTTCGCGGCATACCGAGCACGCGCTCGGCAATAATATTACGTTGAATTTCGTTCGTGCCGGCGTAAATTGGGCCCGACTGCGCGAACATAAACCCGTCGAGCCACGAGCCAAGCTCGGCAAATTCAGCCGCAGTTTGTGGCTCTATTTCGGCACGAGCACCCAGTAAGTCCATTGCTGTTTCATGGATCAACAGGTCCATTTCGGACCAAAATATTTTGTTACAGCTCGCCTCCGCGCCAATTGTCCCACCCGAGCACAACTTCGACGCCGTTTGATACGTCGACAACGCGTACGCTTCAGCGTCCATGTAGCACCGCACCACGGCTGATTCGATCTGCGGATTGATCACATCAGAGCCGTTCTCCCGATATAGCTGCACCAATCGTTTACACGCCTGCTGAAATCTAGCCGGACTTCTGAGCATCAAGCCTCGCTCGAAACCCGCAGTCGCCATGGCAATGCGCCACCCCTCGCCTTCGCCGCCGAGTAAATTAAAGGCGGGGACGCGAACGTCGTCAAAGAAAATCTCGGCAAAGCCAGGAAGTCCATTGAGCTGCTCAATGGGTCTTACCGTGACGCCTTCAGAATTGAGCGGCACTAACAGTTTCGACAGGCCGTGGTGTCGCGAAGACTCAGGGTCGGTTCGAAATAAACCGAACACCCAGTCTGCGTAAACGGCGCGTGTTGACCAAATTTTTTGGCCATTAATAACGAACTCATCACCGTCGCGGTCTGCGCGACAACGTATCGCTGCCATATCAGAACCCGCATTCGGCTCAGACCAACCCTGCGCCCAAATTTCATCGCCACTGGCCATGGCTGGAATGAAGCGCGCTTTTTGCTCGGGCGTTCCGTACTCCATCAAGGTCGGACCGAGCAAGAAAATGCCATTTTGATTAACGCGTAGAGGTGCACCTGCCCGATAATATTCTTCCTCAAAAATCAGCCACTCGATGAGATTGCAGCCCCGCCCTCCAAACTCAGTCGGCCAAGTGACCATCCCCCAATTACCTTTCGCGAGGGTACGCTCCCACTGACGGTGCGCCTCGAAACCTTCCGCAGTATCAAAAGAAGGCAATCGCTCGCTCGGCACGTGAGCGACCAGCCATTTCCTGACCTCTGCACGAAACGTCTGTTGCTCTTGTGTGTACACTAAATCCATCGAATTAACTGTCCTGTGACTTATTCGCCTTGGCCATTGCTTTAGCGTCAAAGCCACCTAACTTATCGCCCGAGACCACATCATTGTGCGCGTGTGCGAAGTGATGCCAGGCAAAGGCGGCCTCCATGCCCTGACGCTTCCCTTGCAGGTCTTCAACGTTATTGATCGCTTGCTTTGTTAAGGCCAGGCCCAGCCGCGGCATTGCAGCAATTTTATTCGCCAGCACGGTCACGTCATCCAGTAAGGTGTCACGTGTGCTGATCTGATTGACCATACCCATCTGATAGGCGCGCTCCGCGCCCATTTTATTGCCCGTAAAGAGAAATTCTTTTGCAATTCGGGGATTGAGCTCGTAGGGGTGGGCAAAATATTCGACGCCAGGAATACCCATCCGAACCACAGGATCGGAAAAATAGGCGTCATCGGTCGCAACAATCAGATCACAAATCCAAGCAAGCATTAGACCACCTGCAATACAGGCGCCTTGAACGGCTGCAATTGTCGGCTTGGGCATGTCTCGCCAACGACGACACATACCCAGATACGCCTCAGCCTCTCGAACGTACAGGAACTCACCGCCCGGCTTGTTCGCGTGATCGTACCAACTCGTTACACGCTCTTGACTCAAATGAACATCGCGCCCCGGGGTGCCGATATCGTGTCCTGCAGAAAAATGCTTCCCCTGTCCACGCAAAACGATCACTTTGACGTCATCGTTAGCCACTGCCTTCATAAACGCCGCATCAAGCTCATAGGTCATCTGACCATTTTGCGCGTTATTATACTTGGGTCGATTCATCGACACCCAAGCCACACCGCCCACTACCTCGTAGGTCACGATGTTGTTCTCTTCCATTGGCTCTGTGGTCTCAGTCATATCCATTACTCCTCATTGGGGTTGCGCACACCAGGGGGATTGTCCTTGAGCTGCTTGGACCGCAGGTTCAATGGATCAAGCTCAGCAATGAGCGCCAGCTGCTCTGCCGATGGTGCCGGCGTTTCAGCCACATTGGGGGCCACCGCCACCTCAAATCCAGTATTCTCCAGCACTTCAGCGAGCGACACCCCTGGGTGAAGGCTCACTACCCGCATCTGTTTATCGGGTCCGTTAAAATCCATGACGCACAAATCGGTAATCACCCGCCTGATATCAATGTCGTCAAATGTATAGCCCCGAGGCAAGCGGTCTGGGTTATAGCCAATCGAGCACACCACATCACATTCACCGGTTACGAACACACGTGTCGAATGCTTGGGCACAAAAAAAGAGTTCGCGTGACTGATCGAGTTGCCGGGAAACCCCCTGACACCCAGCAGCTGCACTTTCGGCGCCTCGTAACTTCCGCCCAGCGCAGCAATATTTGTTTGTCCAAAGCGATCAATTTGACTGGGGCCTACAAGCGCGTGGCGAGCCCCGCTCCAGACGTTATCGAAAATACGCGCAAATCCCATCCAATTTTCATTAGCCTGACCGCTGTGCGAGGCCATTCCGCTGACGGGATTTGGGGTTGAAAGCATGAACGACTGACTGTCTGTCATCATCATATCGGGGTTGAAGGTGCGCATCGCAAGACTTGCAGCCAGACGCGGTAGCAAGCCAATACCCGTGGCAAGGACTTCCCCCTCGTTTTCGAAACTGCGACTGGCGGCGCAGACCATGAGCTCAGCGAGCGAAAATGTCATCGTGAGGCTCTCCTAGTAAACGGGCAGTGGCAAGGTCTGAATGGCCTCTAAGCCACCCACGTTGCTTTGGTAACTCGGCTCAGAATCACCTAAATAAGCTTCCGACCACCGGTCATAGCCGCCCTCAGCCAATGCGGCTGCATATTCTTTATAGTGCTTCATGTCGTACCCGTACAACGGGTCAGAAGACGACGGATGTGCACCACCCGAAATGTGAACAATGTGCGACGTCAGATTTCGCTCCCAGTAAACGCGTCGCGCCACGTCAGCATTATGAAAATAATCCGAGGGTACGAGCTCATCGACGGAAACCACTGTTTTTTTCGCAGCGCGGGCGAACCAGTCATCCATGTAGTGATCAGGACCGGCGATCTCACACACGCCGCGGACATCTCCGCGCGTTGCATGCAGCAACGACACGTCGAGATTTAAAGCAGGCATCGCCACCCACTCTTTATCGTCATAGGGGCTGTCTACCAGCTGCAAGTCGGGGTTGCGTGTGATCACGTCGGTTCCTAAGCCAATCCGAGTCGGAATATAGGGACTCCCCCAAGCCGCGGCTCGCAACCCGAGCAACATCATGCCTTCGTCGATCTCACGAACGTCCACACTGCCCGTCTCCCGAGCCTTTCGAAACCCGGGCTCTAAGGGCATAAAGTCCAAAGAGACGAACGCATACACCACTTTTCGGACTTTTCCAGCCGCACAAAGCAATCCGACATCTGCTCCGCCATAGGCGACAACCGTCAGATCACTGACGTCGGACCGCAGAAGCTCACGCACCAGCGCCATGGGTTTCCGCCGCGGACCCCAACCACCGATACCGATGGTCATACCACTCTCAATAACAGACACCGCATCCGCGGCGCTGACGCACTTATTCATGCGCGCATTTCCTATCGTTCCAGTTAGATTAAAACCAGTATCAAAGTCGACCTCTGCACCAGCATCCCCCATAGAGACTATGACAACTCGGGCGAAGCCACTTAGCGTGCACAAAAAGACTAATGACGTCTCAAAAAGGGTATCACTTTGTCAGTCAGCACCTACAACTCAACGGCCGCGCTCGTCGAGCATGCCGCTCAGGTCTATGGCGATCGGGTATTTATCGTCGACGGAGCCCACGCGCTCTCCTTCACCGATGTCGCAACCCGTGTTCGCGCGCTGGCATCAGCACTCGCAGCACGAGACTTTCAATGGGGGAGCAGAGCCGCCATTTGGGCGCCCAACTGCGCCGAATGGATTATTGCAGCGCTGGCGATCCAATACGTGGGCGGCACACTCGTCACCGTCAATACACGCTATAAAGCAACCGAGGCCAGTCAGATCATCCGCGACAGTGGAAGTTCAGTGGCGTTTGTAGTCGATCAATTTTTGGGGAACGATTATGCCGACGACTTGGCGGCTCAAAACATAGACGACCTGCACCACATCGTGACTATACGAGCACCCGGCTCTGCATCCCCGGATGACATCCAGAACTGGATATCAGAGGGCACAGTCGCAACGCCTGAGATCTGTGCTCGCAGAGACGCGCTGCGACGCCAGGTGGATGAAAATACCGTCTCTGACATTTTGTTTACCTCTGGCACGACGGGACGCGCAAAGGGGGTTGTGACGACGCACGGCCAGAACTTGAAGGCATTCAGCACGTTCGCATCCATCCTTGGTATTGATAGCGACGATCGCTACCTGATTATTAATCCGTTTTTCCACAGTTTTGGCTACAAGGCAGGTTGGTTGGCTGCACTACTGCGCGGAGCAACCGTGTACCCCATGGCGACCTTCGATGTCTCGCAGGTTCTCAATGCGATCAAAGCACATGAAATCACGGTCATGCCAGGGCCTCCGACGCTCTTTCAGAGTATTCTGGTGCACGCCGATCTTGCACACAGTGACCTGTCCTCACTAAAAAAGGCCACCACCGGTGCGGCGATTATCCCAACACAACTGATCATTGACATGCGTGAAACGCTCGGGATCGACACCGTGATTACCGCGTACGGCCTTTCCGAGACCTGTGGGCTGGTCACGATGTGCCGTCAAGGTGACCCCGCAGAGGTGATTGCTCAAACGTCGGGGCGCGCGATTCCAGACGTTGAAGTCGGCATCATGCGCCCAGATGGCACCCTGGCCGCACCTCATGAGGCGGGTGAGATTGTTGTCCGGGGCTTCAATGTCATGCAATGCTATTTTAATGACGAACGCGCGACGCGCGAGACGATCGACTCGGAAGGCTGGCTGCACACCGGGGATATCGGCACTCTCGACGAGTCTGGCAATATTAGAATTACAGACCGCCTGAAAGACATGTTTATTTCAGGGGGGTTTAACTGCTATCCGGCAGAGATCGAAAATCAACTGCTGCATCATGACGCAATCGCTCAGGTCGCCGTGGTTGGAATGAGCGATGAGCGCATGGGAGAAGTGGGTGCGGCCTTCGTGGTTAACACGCCCGGCACCCGTGTCTCCGAAGACGCACTGATTGCGTGGTGCCGCGATACTATGGCCAATTACAAAGTCCCAAGGAAAATCATATTTCTGGACGCATTACCCATGAACGCCTCAGGAAAAGTACTAAAAACTGTCTTGAGACAGCAACTTTAAGCACGCGCTTTACGGCGGTCAGTTTACTTATCAAAAGAAGAACAAGAAGGAACACACTATGACGATTCAGAGCCTTGGATACATCGGCGTTAATTCGACCCAACTCGATCAGTGGCGCGACTTCGCCTGCGACGTTATGGGCCTGCAAGATGTCTCCAGTGACCTCGGCGACGCGCACACCCAGTTTTACAAAATGGACTATCACCCCTACCGTCTATTCGTTCAACACTCAGCGCACGACAGCCTGGCGGTGTGTGGCTGGGAAACCAACAATCAAAAAGGGCTTGATGAAGTCGCCGCAGCATTGACCGAGGCCGACGTCCCCTTTGAGTGGGCCGATCAAGTGCTTATTGCCCAACGACGGGTTCAAAACCTCCTGTCTTTCACCGACCCTGCCGGCAACCAGCATGAGGCCTACTGGGGTGTCGTGTCAGACTTCAAAGCATTCAACTCCCCCCAAGGTGTGCCCGGTTTTGTGACCGCTGATCAAGGACTGGGCCACGTGGTTCTCCCTGCGCCCAATTTTAGTGAAACCGCCCAGTTTTTTAACGAAGTACTGGGTTTTGGCCTCTCAGATCTTATGAAACTCCGATTTACGCCAGACCCTGAAGAGCCCATAAAACGGCTGTGGTTTATGCATTGCAACCGACGCCACCACAGCTTGGGGCTGCTTGAAATTCCTCATCCAGCGGGGTGTATTCACCTCATGACCGAAGTCAACGCCATCGACGAAGTAGGCCGCTGCAATGATCGAAGAATTGCAGCAAATATTAAGCTCTCAGGGACGCTGGGGCGCCATGCCAACGACCACATGGTGAGTTTTTACATGCAAAGTCCTGCTGGATTCGATATTGAATATGGCGCAGAGGGGCGCACTGTCGACGATTGGTCTCGTTACGAAGTCTTCGAGAGCACCGTACCCAGCTTCTGGGGTCACGACTTTTCCGTAGGCCAGCAGGATTAGAGGTAATTCCTCAGTTAGTACATACGAGGTATGTCGAGACTCCTCTGCTTTGCAACGATGTGTGCAATGCCTTAAAACCGCTCGAAGACGGACACAGCTATAGGATTATTGCCATGAGCACGTACGAACCTGTTGTAACACAGCAAATTCTCGATCTAATTGCCAGCAAGTCCGCGGACCAACGTGAGGCCCGCAAAATGTCCAAAGAGGTGGTCGACGCCCTCAAGGAGTGCGGTTTCTTCACGATGCTACTGCCCAAACAGTGGGGCGGGCTCGAGCGAAAGCCACAGGAGTTTTTTGCAGAGCAAGTGCGCATAGCCGAGGCCGACATGAGCACAGCCTGGGCCGGCGGCATCATAGCGGTCCATGCCTTTCAGCTCGCGCTGATGTCCGAAGAGGCACAACGCGAAGTCTACGAGGCGGACCCAAACACACTGATCAGCAGTTCCTATAATCCCGTTGGAGCACGGGCCGAAATGTGCGAAGGCGGGTTTATGTTGCACGGTCGCTGGGGTTGGAGTTCAGGTTCTGACCACTGCACCTGGGCGCTGTTGGGCGGTGTGATACCCGGTGACGGCTACCGAACATTTTTAGTGCCACGAAACCAATACGACATTGAAGACACTTGGGATGTTATGGGTCTTCAGGGGACGGGTTCGAACGACGTGGTCATTTCCGATCCTATTTTTGTCCCAGATCACCGAACACATAAGCAAATGGACGGCTTTAACTGTGTGAATGATCAAGATAATCCAATGTATGACCTGTCATGGGCGCAAACGTTCGTGCGCGTCGTAAATTCAGCAGCCATTGGCGCCTTGAAAAAAGCGGTGAAGGTCTTCGTCGAATCCAAGCAAGGCAATTCAACGACCGACATGACGAAATTTGCCGGCGACGTTGAAACGCAGGAGCGGCTGGCCAAGGTGCTCAACACCATTGGCGAGCTTGAAGCAGTCATGTACCACAACTTTGACAAGATGGAGGCCGCCTCCTGGAAGCCAACGTTGGAAGATCGGATTATGTACCGATACCAGGCATCGATTGTGATCGACAAAGCCATTGAAGCCATTGATACGCTCTTTGAGGTCGCCGGTGGACGATCTGTCTTTAATGGGCACCCACTTCAGCAGCTGTGGCATGACATTCACATTGCACGCTGCCATGTCGCCAACAACCCCACCGCGTTTGCACGCAATCTGGGTAGTGTGGCGCTCGGCATGGAGAACAAGGACGTCTTTATCTAATGCACGCCTACGCCGAAGCGTCGCTCTATCACGAGGTCAGCAGCGGACGATCGATTCACTACACCGATCATGCTGCAACCGCAGTCGAAAAAGGGGCGGTGGTGTTTATTCACGGCAGTGGCCCAGGGGCAAGTGGCTGGAGCAACTTTAAGCATAACGTCGGCGCGTTTCAGGACGGTGGATACCGCTGTATCGTGTTCGATCAGTGGGGCTACGGAAAGACGTCAAAACCACAGGATGTCGATCACACGCTTGATTTCTTTGTCGACGGTTTAGTTTCACTGCTGGATTCTTTGCGTTTAGACCGCGTGACGCTTGTGGGCAACTCGCTCGGCGGTGCCGTGGCACTTGGTCTCTCACTTCGCAATCCAGATCGCGTTGAGAAGCTCATTTTAATGGCGCCCGGTGGCATTGAGTCGCGTGAAGTCTACTTCGCTATGCCTGGCATTCAAGCCATGGTTAAACACCCTATGGGATCACCCGACTTCACCAAAGACGTGCTCGCTGCCTTACTGACGCAACTCGTCTACGATCCTTCAGCGGTCGACGCCGCGTTGGTCGACGAACGCTGGGCGACGCTCGAGACGCAAAACCCGCACGTTTTAGCCACCATGAATATTCCCGACATGACCGACAGACTGCGAGAGATTGACATTGGCACATTGGTCTTTTGGGGCAGCGAAGACCGATTTTGCCCAGCCTCGGGATGCTGGAAAGTGCTGCAAATGAAGGGGCCTGTGCAAGCCGAGATCTTAAATCAGTGTGGCCACTGGGTCATGTCGGAGTACCCTGGCTTATTCAATGAGCGTTGCTTATCGTTTTTGAGCGATGCGGGGTGACCATGAGTCTCTCTGGCACTGATCACGCCCAGCTGGGTCGGACACTTTACGACGCGATGCGCGCGAACACACCGATTCAACCGTTGACCCAAACCCACCCAACGATCACCGTCGAAGATGCATATCAAATATCGCGGGCGATGTTGTCACACCGTCTTGAGCGTGACCGTGAAGTCGTGGTCGGCAAGAAGATTGGCGTCACATCAGATGCGGTCCAAAGCATGCTCGGCGTGTTTCAACCCGACTTTGGTTTCTTAACCAACACCATGACCTTCGTCAACAAATCAGATATTCGCATTGCAGGGCAAATGATTTCACCGCGCGCCGAGGGAGAAATCGCCTTTCGACTGAAATCAACGCTCTGTGGCACCGCGAATACAGAAGACGATGTTTTGGCGGCGACCGAATGCATTATCCCCTGCTTTGAAATTGTCGATTCACGAGTCGAAAACTGGCAAATTGCGATCCAAGACACCAT
>CAYVQI010000083.1:0-9085 GCA_964454155.1 uncultured Alteromonadaceae bacterium
GCAAAACGAGCCGGCTTATTCGAAAGAGTGTCATAAAAGTTACCTTAATCACGCTTATTCGCGGCCCAAGATCGAACGGGCAACCAGCTCTCGCATAATCTCTGACGTGCCGCCGTAAATGGTTTGAATTCGTGCGTCGACGTAAAAGCGGGAAATTGGGTACTCGGTGGTGTAGCCATAGCCGCCGAAAAGTTGAAGACACTGATCCGCCACATCGCACTGCATTTCGCAACTGGCAAGCTTGAGCATTGCGGCTTCCTCAGTGCTGAGCTCGTCGGTCGCGTATTTGTTGGCACATTGCTCGTAAAAGGCGCGATTGACAGCTACTTGGGTTTTGACGTCAGCAAGCTTAAAGCGAGTGTTTTGGAACTGTCCGACCTTTTTGCCAAAGGCCTCGCGTTCTTTGACGTACGCGATCGTGATGTCCAGTGCCCCCTCAGACGCGGCGACCGCCTGTGCGGCAATGCCCAATCGTTCTCGCGGCAGCTCATCCATCAGGATGGCAAACCCTTTATTCACCTCGCCCAGTAATGCATCCGCTGGCAGTCGAACATCGGTAAAAAACAAAAGCGCTGTGTCCGATGTGTGTTGACCAATTTTCTCGATCTTCTTGGACTTTTCAAAGCCGGGTGCGTGTGCATCGACTAAAAACAGTGAAGTTCCTTTCGCCCCTTTCCCGGGATCAGTAATCGCCGCGACGATGACTAGGTCGGCGTGTATTCCATTGGTGATGAAGATTTTTGAGCCATTCAAAACCCATTCGTCGCCGTCACGCACTGCGCTGGTTCGAATGCCCTGAACGTTTGAGCCAGCACCGGGCTCCGTCATCGCGAGTGCGCCAACTACCTCACCCGTCACCATGCGCGGTAACCAATGAGTCTTCTGCGTTTCGGTGCCATGGCGGCTCAAATAGGGCGCAATAATGTTGGAGTGAATGCCATAACCTGAGGCAAATCCGCCAAAGCCCATACGCGAGAGCTCCTCGATCATTGCCAGCGTCACGTGCGGGACAGTTCCCGCGCCGCCATAGGCCTCATCAACGTCCGGGCAGAGCAGCCCCGCCTGCCCGAGCGTGTTCCACAGCTCACGCGGCACCATGTGATTGTTTTCCCACTCTTCGTAGAACGGTGAAATTTCTTTTTCGAAGGCGCGTCGCGCCATATCACGAAAGAGTGTCAGTTCGTCTAAATCCACTGCTTGATTCACGCTAGAAGCCTCAGTATGTTCGTTTGTCCTAAGTATGAATCAAAGCTGGACGTGGTACCAACTGGAGACAGGAGAATGTCGGTCATGTACGAGGCTGAGCCAACCACGACGCATGCATCAATGGCATCACCCTGGCTGTCAGGGTCGGCCTTTGTGTCCTCGCTCAATGCGGTCCATGACCGTGGCTACGTGATTATTGAAAACGTAATGTCACCCGAGGATTGTCGGCAGTACCGCGATGAGCTTGAGCATCACATGGCGCAGTCGCCTCGCGGTCGCAACGTGTTTGAGGGGACCAGTAGTCACAGGCTTTACGCACTGCTTGCCAAGTCAGAAAGGTTCGCTGCGATGGTTGAGCACCCGCTGGCGCTGGCCTTTGCCGAGCACTTTTTAGGGCAGAGCTGTCTGCTCTCCGCCTGTCTATCAATCAATCTTCATCCTGGAGAATCGGTCCAGCCTTGGCACACCGATGACGCGCACATTGGCGTCCCGCGCCCGCACGGTATTTTCGGTATTTCCGTGTTTTGGGTGCTCGATGAGACGACTGTGTTGAACGGTGCAACGGAAGTACTACCCTACAGTCACCGTTGGGCAGATGTTGAGCTGCAGGGGGCGCTGCAAGACGAACACTTCACACAGACTGAGATGGTAGGCGAAGACAGTCTGTGCGTGCGCGATTCAGTACACACCGCAATGCCTGCGGGGTCTATTATGATCATGAGAAGCGATGTGTGGCACCGCGGTGGTGCCAACAGGAGTGAGGCTGATCGTCTCATTGTCACCCCCCAGTACTGTGCAGGATGGGCGCGGCAGCTAGAAAATATGTTGCTGGCGGTTCCTGCTGAGCGTGCGCGCTCGTTGCCCAAGAGAACCCAAGAGTTGCTGGGTTATTCAATTCACACACCATTTATGGGTTATGTCGATGGGATGCATCCGAGCCGTGTTCTGAAGTAGAGTTCAGCTGTGAATACGGAGTAACGTCAAAATCGTTTTAAGACTGGAGAACAATAATGCGTGATTACACTAAGTTTTATATCAATGGTGCTTGGGTTGAGCCTGAGACCACCAACACACTTGCGGTTGAAAACCCCGCGATACTGGAGTCGTGTGCCACAATTTCGATTGGCAACGAGGCCGATGTCGACACCGCAGTGGCCGCGGCCAAGGCAGCCTTTGAAACGTTTAGCCAGACCTCGGTAGAGGAGCGCGCGGCGTTACTGGATAAAATTGCTGAATGCTACGTTGCTCGCATTGGTGACATTGCAGAGGCTATTCGAGAAGAAATGGGTGCGCCCATCTCTTTGGCATCGACGGCCCAGGCGTATGCTGGGCTTGCGCACATCACTGAGGCGGCAAAGATTCTCCGCAACTTTGCATTCTCCGAGGATCTGGGCGCACACCGAGTGGTAAAAGAGCCGATTGGCGTGTGCGGTTTGATTACACCGTGGAATTGGCCGATGAATCAGGTGACGTGTAAAGTCGCACCGGCGCTTGCTGTCGGTTGCACAATGGTACTGAAGCCGAGCGAAGTCGCGCCACTGTCGTCGTATATTTTTGCTGAAATCATGCACGAAGCCGGTGTTCCTGCAGGCGTTTTCAACATGGTCAATGGCGACGGTCCGGGTGTCGGGACCGCATTATCCAAGCATCCTGACGTCGATATGATGTCGTTTACGGGATCGACTCGGGCGGGGTCTTTGGTGGCACAGAACGCGGCACCGACCGTGAAGCGCGTGACGCAAGAACTGGGCGGGAAGTCTCCGAATATCATCTTGAATGACGCCGATCTCGAAGCGGCTGTAACGCGTGGTGTATTACACATGTACAACAACACCGGGCAGTCATGTAACGCACCGTCTCGGATGTTGGTTCCGCGTGATCGCTTGGCCGAGGCTGAGCAAATTGCGGCCGCAGTCTCTGAGTCCATCGTCGTGGGTGATACGGCCAGTCAGGACACCAACATGGGACCCGTCGTCTCCAAAGTGCAGTGGGACAAAATTCAAGGGCTGATACAGCAAGGCATTGACGAAGGTGCGAAGCTGGTTTGCGGCGGCACCGGGCTTCCGGACGGCGTAGAGACGGGGCACTACGTGCGGCCAACCGTGTTCTCTGAAGCGAATAACGACATGGTTATTTCACGTGAGGAGATTTTTGGTCCTGTGTTGACAATGATCCCCTACGACAGTGAGGAGGAGGCCATTCGTATCGCCAACGATACGCCCTATGGTCTTGCCGGCTATGTTCAAAGTGGCGACATGGATCATGCGCGGCTCGTGGCTGCAAAGATCCGCGCAGGTAACATCCACATTAACGGTGCAAGTGGTGGTGCCGATATTCCTTTCGGTGGCTACAAGCAGTCAGGCAACGGGCGCGAGTGGGGTTCTCACGGGTTTACTGATTACCTGGAGATCAAGGCTATCGAAGGCTACTCGGCGGCGTAAACTAACGCACTGAGTGATCCTGGAGGGTGTGGTGTGACTGATGTTATTTTAGCCATTGATCAGGGCACCACCGGCTCTACGATCGCACTTATGGACACAAGAGGCCACCTCGTGGCCTCTGTGAACCATGAGTTTCCTCAGATTTTTCCCGAGCCAGGCTGGGTTGAGCACAATACCGACAGTATTTGGCAGTCGATTCTCAAGGGCATAGGGGCGATCTTTGCTGATGGCGCATATAAGCCGAGCGACGTGGCGGCCATTGGCATTACTAATCAGCGCGAGACGGCGGTCCTGTGGGACTCCCAGACGGGAGAGTCTCTGCACAACGCCATCGTTTGGCAGTGCCGACGGACCACGGGTGCGTGTGAGGACCTGAAGGTCGCCGGCCATGAGGCGTTCATTCGAGAGCGGAGTGGGTTGGTCCTTGATCCCTATTTTTCGGCAACAAAGTTCAAATGGCTTTTAGATAACGCCCCCAACGCGCAGCAATTACTGGCACAGGGGAGACTTCGTGCCGGGACAATCGACGCGTATTTGATGTGGCGTTTAAGCAATGGCAAAGTTCACAAGACCGACGTTTCGAACGCATCGCGTACGTCCCTAATGGCCCTCAATACGCTGGATTGGGACGATGAGTTGCTGTCTATTTTTGGCGTGCCGCGTGAGATTCTTCCTGAAATTTGTCCTTCGAGTGGTCGACTCGCCGTCACTGAAGCTGTCCCGGGCCTGCCGGATGGTCTTCCTGTCTCAGGTGTCGCCGGTGATCAGCAGTCGGCGCTATTTGGACAGGCTTGTTTTTCGCCTGGCGACGCCAAATGCACGTTTGGAACGGGGTCGTTTATTCTCATGAACGCAGGGGGTTCGCCGGTACGCTCTGGTAGCGGTTTGCTCAGTACGCTTGCTTGGCAGTTAGAGGGTCAGTCACCTGTGTATGCGCTCGAAGGCGGTGCATTTGTCTGCGGGGCCGCGGTGCAGTGGCTGCGTGATCAGCTCGGTATTATTGACCATGCGGCGGACATCGAAGCACTCGCTGCCAGCGTCGAGGACGCCGGTGGTGTCGAATTTGTGCCGGCCTTAACGGGGTTGGGAGCGCCTTACTGGGCGCCCGACGCGCGTGGCACACTCACTGGACTCACGCGAGGATCCGGTAGAGGTGAAATTGCGCGAGCCACCTTGGACGCAATGGCGTTACAGAATGTCGATATTTTGGTGGCCATGGAGGCGGATATTGGTCGCGCGATGACGTCATTACGTGTCGACGGTGGTGCCGCGATCAACAATCTGCTCATGCAGCTGCAAGCTGATTATTTGGATCGTCCAATCATGCGACCTGAAGTTATTGAGACAACGGTCGCCGGTGCCTGCTTCCTTGCCGGTCTTGGTGAGGGCGTGTGGGCGAGTCTCAGTGACGTTTCGCAGGTCTGGCGTTCAGACAGGGAGTTTTCGGTGACGTTGCCCGACGAGGCGCGTCAACATCGACGAGCGCTTTGGCGCAGTGCGGTTGCAAAGACACTTCATCAATAGTGCAGGCCCTCGTGTTGAGCAGCTCTAACGTGCCCGCCTCGTGCCTTCGTGGGCGACATCGGTGGCGCCAAGAAAAGCCTGACAGCCTCGCGCTGCTGCGTGGAGAGTGTGTCGTGCGCCAACGTTGCGAGCGTTGCGGTAAAACGCGCAATAAGGCACGTTAATAGAGGCGTTAGCTGACGCTACCCCGCGCCTCACCCAATACTGTGGCCTCAGTTTGGCTTGATCTCCAAGGACAAAACCAACCCCACCGTGTACTATTTTGTTGATGACAAAGTGCGCGAGAATTATCGTCATTGAGTGACTGATTAATAAGCTAGGGGGATCGCCATGACATCCATGTTATACCCGACAACCAACCCATCGGCAGCGGAACAAATGGTGGTTGCGCGCGCAGAAGGGCCTTATATTTTCGATCGCGCGGGCAAGCGTTACCTGGAGGGTATGGCGGGTCTGTGGTGCACCTCTTTAGGTTACGGGAACGAAGAAATTATTGAGGTGGCGACGCGACAAATGCGCGAGCTCAGTTTCAGCCACATGTTTGGTGGTAAGACGCATGACAGTGCGATGATGCTGGCGGACAAGCTTGCGTCCATGGTGCCGTTAAAAAATGCACGGGTGTTTCTGGGTAACAGTGGTTCGGACGCCAACGACACTTTGGTGAAGCTCATTAGGTACCGGGCGACAGCAATGGGTCAGCCAGAGCGCACCAAAATCATTGCCCGCGACAAGGGCTACCACGGTGTCACGGTGGCTTCCGCCTCGTTGACCGGCCTGCCTGCGAACCATAACCACTTTCAGTTGCCGTTCGACGCGCTCGGTGTGATTCGAGCAGGCTCACCCCATTTCTATCGTTCAGCAGCGCCTGGCGAAAGCGAGGCCGATTTTGTGTCGCGACGTGCTCAGGAGTTGGAGGCACAAATCCTGGAAGCGGGGCCCGAGACTATTGCGGCAATGATCGCCGAACCAGTGTCCGGTGCCGGCGGTGTGCTGATCCCGCCGCCGGGTTATTACGCAGCGATTCAAGCGGTCTTGGACAAGTACGGTATCGCCTTGTGGGATGACGAGGTTATTTGTGGATTTGGCCGCCTGGGTAAGGATTTCGGCGCTAATGCAATGGGAATGCAGCCTGAGATGATGGTGTTTGCTAAGGCGCTGAGCTCGGCTTATGTGCCCGTCAGCGCGGCTGTTATTAGCGGAGACTTTGCTGAAGCCGTCGAGAGTGCGGCGTCTGATATGGGCGTCTTTGGTCACGGTTATACGTACAGTGGCCACCCGTTGGGCTGCGCTGTTGCGCACAAGGTGCTGGAGATTTATCAGCGTGATCAGGTGTTTGATCATGCCGCGAGTGTGGGTGACTATTTGCAGCAGTGCCTGTCTCGCTTTGTGGATCATCCTTTAGTGGGTGAAGTCTCCGGGAAGGGGATGATTGCGGCGCTAGAACTTGTGGCCAATAAGAGCACGGGACAGCCTTTTGAGGGCATGACCGTTGGGGCCTATTGTGCCAAAGCGGCCGAAGCCGCGGGGCTCATTATTCGACCGCTTGGCGGTAATCGAGTGGCCCTGTGTCCGCCATTGATACTCCAGCGAGAGCATGTTGACGAGCTTATCGACAAGCTCACGATCGCCGTAGACGCCACCTTGGATTTTGCCAAGCGAGAGAATTTGCTGGTTTAGTTGGGTTTATAGCCACCGTGAAAATACTTCATATCGAGGCGGGGCGTTACCTCTACGGTGGCGCACAGCAAGTCGTCTGGCTCACCCGAGGGTTGGCGCTGCGTGGTGTGCAGAACGTCCTCGTTTGTCCCAACGGATCGGAAATAGCGGGCGCTGCCGCAGACACCGTTCGTGTGAGAACGCTCACAATGAAAGGGGACCTGGATCTCCGACTGGTGAGCCGTCTCACGAAAATCATCAGAGAAGAAAAGCCCGATCTGATTCACATACACAGTCGTCGCGGTGCCGATGTTTTCGGCGGAATCGCCGCGTCGTGGACGGGCGTACCGTGTATTTTATCGCGACGGGTCGACAACCGAGAGCCGCGGTGGAGTGTGCCTCTTAAGTACCGGCTGTACGACAAGGTGATCGTCATTTCTGAGGCAATCGGCCACGTGTTGCGCTCGTGCGGCGTACCCGCTGAAAAATTAATTTCAGTACGCAGCGCGGTTGATGCGACGTTTTATGATTATCCAGCTGATAACGACTGGTTTCAGGGCGAGTTTAAATTGCCGTCCGATGAGATGACGCTCGGCGTTATTGCGCAACTGATTCCGCGAAAAGGCCACCGCTATCTGCTGGACGTCCTGCCGGATCTTCTCACGCGGTTCCCAAGACTCAACGTCCTTATTTTTGGACAAGGGCCCTTGAGTGAGGCACTTGAAGCGCGTGTTGCGGGTGTGGAGTTTGGTGGGCGGGTTCAGATGGTGGGGTTTCGCGATGATTTGAGGCGGGTACTTCCAAATCTCTATGCCATTGTGCATCCGGCTGAGCGTGAGGGGCTTGGCGTGGCGCTCTTACAAGCCTCGGCCAGCTCGGTACCGGTGATCGCTGCGAAGGCGGGCGGTATTCCAGAAATTGTGAGAGACGGCAGCAATGGATTGACGTTTGAGGTGGGGGATAGTGCAGCGCTCAAGGCTCAGCTTGAGCAGCTGTTGTCTGATCGCGAGCTGCGAGATCAGTTAGGAAAGGGCGGCAGGTTGCTCGCGTGCAACGAGTTCTCGATTGAGGCCATGGTTGAAGGTAACTACCAGGCGTACCAAGAGCTGCTTCGTCGCTAGTCTCGCGTACCCCTTGTTCGAAGTCCGTGTTTTTTCATAAGCCCTCGAATTTGGTCGTAACTCAGCCCAAGACGCTCTGCGGCCTGTTTTTGACGGTGTCCGGTCTGTTCGAGTGCGAGACGAAGCCATTGCCTTTCCTGTAGATCAAGTGCCGCACGCAGGTCATTTGGAATGCTCACGTCGCTCGACGCGCGGGCAGTTTCGGGCTCAGGCGCTGCCCCTGGTAGTGCGCTGGAGGGCGCGTGGTCGTTAAAGGGGTCAATAATGAGCCTGGCAAGCGGTTCGCTGTCGTCGCCTTGCCGATGTAACGAGCGTTCGATCGCATTTTTAAGCTCTCTCACGTTGCCGGGCCAGGCATGCTCAAAGAGATGCTGAAGCGCTTCGGTGGTAAATCCAGGGAAGTGGTTCCAACCTGATTCTGCCGCAAATTTCATCGCAAAGTGTTCGGCGAGCAGTTGTAAATCACTCCCCCGACTGCGTAGAGCAGGCATCGTGACAACATCGAACGTCAGCCGGTCTAAGAGGTCCCATCTAAACGCTCCGCGGCTTGCCAGCTCTGGAAGGTTCGCGTTCGTTGCGGCGACAATACGAACGTCAACAGAGAGTGTTTCGTTGCCCCCAATGCGCTCAAGCTCACCGTATTCAATGACACGTAATAATTTTTCTTGCAAGGCAGTGGGCATGGTACCCACCTCATCCAGGAAGAGTGTCCCGTTATGGGCGCGTTCGAATCGTCCGGCGTGACTTTTGCGTGCGCCCGTAAACGCACCGGGCTCATACCCGAACAGTTCGCTGTCTAACAGCGACTCAGGCAGTGAGGCGCAGTTCAGTTTTATGAAGGGCGCTTGCCAGCGTGACGACAGAAAGTGCAAGCGACTGGCCGCAATCTCTTTGCCCGTTCCGCGCTCGCCAGTCACGAGTACGGGTCGGTCAATAGTGGCCAGACTGGACAGGTGATCTAAGGCCTCATTAAGCAGCGGGCTTTCACCAATGACGGGTTGCATCGAATCCATGAGAAACCTTATGAGGGTTAAAAATACTCTATTACGGTAAAATTTACCCTATTAATAAGGTAATAAAAACCTATAAAGGTAGTTGAATGAATTGAATTTGCTTAAGCTGCGCCCTAAGTCTCTG
>CAYVQI010000084.1:0-9021 GCA_964454155.1 uncultured Alteromonadaceae bacterium
CATTCACTGTATCGTAGACGATAGAGTCCCAGGCAGTGCCACCGCCACCGTCGGTTGTCCAAGCACCAGTGTCACCCCAGCTGTCATTCGCCAGCTCAGCAAAAATCGCATCAGACGCAGCGCCATCAGGCTCCTTATTTGGGTTGGGGACAGTGTAAAAACGCCATTCGAGGTCACCGCTCTCGACGTTGTAAGCTGTGACGTAACCTCGGACACCCAACTCCGCGCCCGAGTTTCCGATGATCACCTTGTTCTTGAACACTCTCGGCGCGCCCGTAATGGTGTAAGGCTTTGATTGGTCGACTGTGACGTTACTCCACAGCACCTCTCCAGATGCAGCATCGAGCGCTTCTAATCGCCCATCAAATACGCCAACGAAGACCTTGCCGTTATGCACAGCAACTCCTCTATTGACAACATCACAGCAGCCTTTTGCCGCATCTTCACCAGAAACCTCTGGGTCGTACGTCCACAACTCTTTACCCGTTCTCGCATCGATGGCGTAAACAACAGACCAAGAGCCCGTCACATACATGACTCCATCGACCACGATCGGGGTGGCTTCTGCCCCCCGCGGTTTATCCATTTCGTAAACCCAGTCGACGCCGAGATCTTGAATCGTGTCGCCGTTAATAGACGCCAACGATGAGTGACGGGTCTCGTCGTACGAACCGCCGTAGCTCAACCACATCTCCGGCTCTTGAGCGGCATTCATAATTCTCTGAGTGTCGACGGCGGCGATGCTTGCGGAAGCGTCTCCAACTTTCGGAGTGGCTGGCGTCTGTGGAGTGTCAGCGTCACCGCAGGCGGCAACCAGGCTCGTGACGAATAACGCGGTGATTACATTCTTATAGGACATTGTTTCAACCTCAGAGCTGTCATTATTATATCTCTGAGTCTAGCCAATGTGTCCGTCTTGTGGAACCACTGTTATTTGCTAAGAAACCCCATTGCATCCTCTAACCCGCCTAACGTCAGGGGATACATTTTCTCTTCCATCAGCTGATTCGTAATCGCAATAGACTGCGTGTATTGCCACTCGTCCTCAGGGACAGGGTTTAGCCATACGCACTTTTCGTAAGTAGAACGTAAGCGCTCAAGCCACAGTGCACCCGGCTCTTCGTTCCAGTGCTCCACACTGCCACCGGGTTGAACAATCTCATAAGGTGACATTGAAGCATCGCCCACAATCACAACTTTGTAGTCGTGCCCAAACTTATGCAGCACATCGTGCAATGCCGTCCGTTGGTTATGGCGCCGAATATTGTTTTCCCAAACGTTGTCGTACAGGAAGTTATGGAAATAAAAATGTTTGAGATGTTTAAACTCGGTTCTCGCTGCTGAAAACAGCTCTTCACACACCTTGACGTGCGGATCCATCGAGCCACCAACATCGAGAAACAATAGGACCTTAACGGCGTTATGGCGCTCAGGCACCATTTTAATGTCCAGCAGGCCGGCGTTACGAGCGGTCGAGCTGATGGTATCGTCCAAATCGAGCTCATCCGCTGATCCAGTTCTTGCGAATTTACGCAGTCGTCGCAAGGCAACCTTGATATTTCTTGTGCCGATTTCAACGCCGTCGTCTAGATTTTTAAAATCTCGGCGATCCCAGACTTTAACGGCTTTTTTATTCTTACCTTGTCCTCCGACACGAATACCCTCGGGATGAAAGCCGTCGTTCCCAAACGGTGAGGTGCCGCCGGTACCGACCCATTTGTTACCGCCTTCGTGACGCTTTTCTTGCTCCTCTAGACGCTTCTTAAACTCGTCAATAAGCTTCTCTAAGCCGCCCAAGGATTCGATTTTAGCTTTGTCTTCCTCCGAGAGCTGTTTGACGAACTCGGATCGGAGCCAATCGTCAGGAATCAGTGCTTCAATAACATCATCCACACCTTCCAAGTCTCTGAAATGAAGGCCGAACGCACGGTCGAAACGATCGTAATACTTCTCATCCTTTACCATTATTGCGCGGGACAAGTTATAAAAGTCGTCGATATTGCCAAACACCAGCTGCTGATTCATCGCAGCCAATAGGTCCAATAGCTCCCTCGGCGTTACCGGAACCCCACCGTCTTTGAGCGCCTGGAAAAAATTTACCAGCATCAGAGAGCTCCTTACTGATTGCTCTCGCGTCGATGCATAAACGCCAGTCGTTCGAGTAACTGCACGTCCTGCTCGTTCTTAACCAACGCGCCGTACAAAGGCGGTATGGCTTTTGTCTGATCACGATTCTTGAGGACTTCATCCGGAATATCGTCCGCCATAAGCAGCTTGAGCCAATCGATCAGCTCAGAGGTCGATGGCTTCTTTTTCAGCCCAGGGATGCCTCTGAGTTCAAAGAACACCTCAAGGGCTTCTTGCACGAGGTCTTGCTTGATCGTCGGGTAATGGACATCAATGATTTGACGCATGGTCTCGCGATCTGGAAAGTTGATGAAGTGAAAGAAACAGCGACGCAGGAACGCGTCTGGCAATTCCTTCTCGTTGTTTGACGTGATGATAATCACGGGACGATGGCGTGCTTTGATCGTCTCACCCGTCTCGTAAACAAAAAACTCCATCCGGTCCAGCTCGACCAGCAAGTCATTCGGGAATTCGATGTCGGCCTTGTCCACCTCATCGATGAGTAGCACGACCTGCTCGTCCGCATCGAATGCCTCCCAAAGTTTGCCGCGCTTAATGTAGTTGGCAATATCGTGAACACCCTCGCCTCCCAGCTGAGAGTCTCTGAGGCGCGAGACCGCGTCATACTCATAGAGGCCTTGCTGCGCCTTGGTGGTCGACTTAATGTGCCATTGTATAAGCCTCATTCCCAAACCCGATGCGACCTCCTCGGCCAGCATGGTTTTGCCCGTTCCTGGCTCTCCCTTAATTAGCAGTGGCCGTTGTAGGGCGACCGCGGCGTCAACCGCCATTCTGAGGTCGTCGGTGGCTACATAATTGTCAGTGCCCGTAAATTTCATAGTACAGCTCCATACAGTCGAGGCGAGAGGTTAACGGATGATTCAGAGGTTTACGAGTCGTTTTACTTAGGTCGCGCGGTCACCACCCTACGCTGAGTCGGGACGAGATGTGGACAACCGTCCAGCCAGCAGAGCCCCACCCACACCTAAGATGCCACCGATAAAAAGCATAATAAAGGCCGGCATCGCGGCTGCCATGCCGCCAGCAAAGAGGAGATTGAAGAGCCCCGTCACCAACGCAGGTGCAAGCGTTGTCATCTCTGATGCTGCGTAGCTTGGCGCAAGCAAAACCCCCGTCACGAGGCCTGTACCAACGCGTGCCACCATCGGCGATAGCCGGCTGAACCACAGCACGTAGAGCATGCGACAACCCACAATAGCCGCTAGGGCATAGACAACGAGAGCGATGAGGTAGCTAGTGGGGGTCATCATTGGGCGTATACTCAGACGGCGGTATTTGAAGATAATACCCTTTATCAGATATCCCCTCGAGCACTTCGGCGCCGGTACAGCGGGCCAACTGCTTATCGGGTGACACCTCGATCTCTAAAATCACACGTAACTCACCCAGCAACTGCAGTAATGCTTCAGGCAATTCGTCAGTGGGCATGTCTGAGGGCACGTAAAGATAGGTGCCTGCTTTTCTCGCACCGCCAAAAACGGTTATCGATCGGCTAGTAGTAACGCTCATGATTTCCTCTCCCCCTCACTCGTAAAATGTTTCATAACAGCTGGAAAATAAAGCCACAGGGAGACGGCTCTCACGAGCACAAAAACAACCATCGCCCACCACAGCCCTATCAGCCCAAAGTAGCTACCCAACCACGCGATTGCACACAGAAATACCACCGTTGAGCCCAGCGATGCGTTGCGCATTTCGCGTGTTCTCGACGTCCCAATAAAAAGCCCATCCAACTGAAACGCAGGAAACGATGCCAATACATAGGCTGCACAAACCGGTAGCAGTGTCGTAGACAGGGCAACGACCTGTTCGAGGTTGGTCAGTGTGCTTATCAAGGCTTCTCCAGCCCACAGTACCAGCCCGGCCAATCCAATGGCGGCAAGCGCGGCTAGCCGCGTGGTTCGACGTAACACCATACTAAACGTCGCTTTGTCCTTGGCACCATAACTGCGTCCCGACAGTGACTCAGCGACGTAAGCGAAGCCATCCAAAAAGAACGCCGTGAACGCCATAATTTGCAGCACAATGTGCGTTGCAGCCAAAGCAACGACGCCAAATTTCGCCGCTTCATTCGTGAAAAAGGAAAAGGCAAAAACCAGTAGTAAGGTGCGCACCATAATGTCAGTGTTTGCACTTAAAAGGGCAAGCAGTTGTGAGTACTGCCGCAGTCGCTTTCGGGGCCAGAATGTCCGCCACTCGGGCGCCACAGCGTGGTTTTCCACAAGGAATCGTTTTAGTCGATAAAAACCCAATCCGCAGGTGATGACCTCTGCCACGACAGTCCCACCCGCAATCCCCACTGCGCCCAGTCCGAGCACGCCCGCGGCTAAAATATCGAGCACCATGTTTAAGCCGTTCATGAATAACTGGAGCTTAAGCAGTTCTCGTGCCTGCCCCAGACCGATCCAAACGCCCATGATCACAAATATCATCAAGGTCGCAGGAGCGCCCCAGATTCGGGTGTAAAAGTACGACTGTGCGACAGCCTCCACTGACTCATCACCCGATAACAGCTGAAAACTCAGCACCCCAATAGGCCATTGTAAACTCAGCAAGAGCGAACCGACCGCCAAAGCAATAAGGCATGACCGGCCGAAAATCGCGCGCACCTCAGTTTTGTCACCTGCGCCATCGGCCCGAGCAATAAAGCCCGTGGTGCCCATGCGTAAAAAGCCGAAGCTCCAATAAACGAATGAAAAAATAAGTGCACCCAAGGCAATCGCTCCCAAGTCGACAACCGAGCCGGTATTTCCAATGACCGCGGTATCAACAATACCCAGCAAGGGTACGGACGCATTGGCCACGATAAACGGCCACGCCATTGAGAGTAAGTGACGGTAACTTAGGTGAGTCGGCTTGAGCTCCACTGATTGCGCTTACTGTTGCACTTGCGTCGGGGGCGTTGACTCCGAGAGCGTATTTAAAAGCACCTCAACCACAGCGCCGTAACGCCATCCTAATAGATCGGAAGGCAATGATCTTTTTTGAAAGTAGCACTGAACGAGACGTTCTATGTCTTTATTGGCCAGTAAAATTTCGGGCGCCACACCCAACACATCGGCTCGCACCTTGACTGCGGAACCCAGCTTGATCATCCACTCTTTTTCGCGCGATTTTGCGGGAGCTTCCCAGAGATTTGTCGCGGGTGGCGCCAAGGAACGTGTATTGTCAATAACGCCCAATATTGCAGAGCCTCGCTTACGAATAACCGTCTGGTGAAGTCCTTCAATCTGCGTTAACTCAGCGATGTGTCTCGGTGCCTTTCGAGCCAGTAGGGTCATCACGGCATCGGGCAGAATCCAGCTGCGCGGACGATCTAAGCGTCTTGCCTCACCTTCACGCCATGCAATGAGGGCTTGGAGCACGCCCTGCTCCTTCGGACTGAGCTTCCAGGCCGACTTAAACTTAGCAGACGGCCCTCTTCCACCAATTTTCAGCGCCTGCGTATCCTCTAGGAGCCAGTCTAAACGACCGTCGCTCACACATTTTTCGTGCAGTGTTTGACCAATATCTCGCAGGTAAGTGACATCCACAGCGGCGTAGTGCAGTTGACGGTCAGACAGCGGCCGTTTGAGCCAGTCGGACGTTGTCTCAGCCTTGGAGATTACATCCCCAGTAAACACTTCCACCATCGCGCGATAACCCAGACCAAATCCGTGCCCTAACAGGGCCAAAGCCCTCTGCGTATCAAACAACGGCGTAGGCACGACACCCAACCAATGCTGAAATACTTCTAAGTCCTCACTGGGACTGTGTAAGAGCTTCACGACCGCCGAATTTGAAAATAGTTGTGACAAAGCCGCGGTCGATGAAATCTTCAGTGGGTCGACCAGGTAGGCCGTTTTATCCCAACACAGCTGCAGGAGCGCCACTTGCGGGTAAAACGTGTCACGTCGCCTAAACTCAGTATCGATCGCGACGAACCGGTGTTGCTGGTGCAGCGCTAACAGCTGCTCAAGACGCGTATCGCTCTCGACTAACTCGTAAATCATGAGCCACCCACCACTTTTCTACCCCCCAAAGCATGAGCAAGTGTTGTGGGATCGATAAACTCAAGCTCGCCTCCCAGGGGCACGCCATGCGCAATACGCGTCACTGTAATATCGTACCGTGACGCAATTTCGGCGATATAGTGCCCCGTCGCCTCACCCTCAACCGTCGGGTTTGTCGCCAAAATGACCTCTGCGATCGACGCCGGAGCCAGCAAAAGATCGAGACTGTCCAGGCCAAGCTGTTTTGGGCCTATTCCGTCCAGCGGTGATAAGTGACCCATTAACACGAAATACAGTCCCCGGTAACTTCCGGTCTGCTCTATGGCCAATACGTCTGCCGGCGCCTCGACCACGCACAGCAGAGTGTCGTCACGCTTGGGATCACCGCACAGTTCGCAAACGCTCAGTTCTGTAAAATTACGGCACCGCTGGCAACGTCCCACCTTGGCCAGTGCGCTGACCAACGCATCACCTAAAATCTGCGCCGCCTCTCTGTCACGCTCTAATAAATGCAGGGTCATACGCTGTGCGGACTTGGGACCCACACCGGGCAAGTGGCGAAGTGCCTCAATCAGGTCTTGAATGGCAGGGCTTAACTTCATAGCGTTAGAGCTCCGTCAGGGGCGGCCGAATAGAGCTCGGGACAATAGCCGCATCGAAGTCAGTCACCAGGGCGTTGAGGCAGTCATCTTTTTCCAAGGCGTCCGTTGCCGCGTCCACTCGCCGTCGCTCGAAGATTTCGCGTTGACGCGCCGGTGTATTATCCGACGTGTCGCCCACCGCGACCAGGACCGTTACGGGTGCCTCGAGGACCTGCTCAATTGCACTGGCCAGTCCCGATTGATGACGCTCATTAAAAAGAGCCGCATTTGTCGATGCAATCTGAAAATGAAGCGTACGCTCGTACGTCTCGACCAATTCGAAATGCGATGCGACCGTGTGTATTACCCCTCTGAGCCCCAGCCCTTCAAAAAAGTCAGGCCATGAACCGTTGGTTGGCAAATCCTCTTCAGCAACTTTGGGCGCTGTAGGCACGTCACCACCCGCGACCTCAACCCCAACGACCGGGCTCTGCTTGTTAACACTCGGAGGTCGTGTCACGACAGCGGCCTCGTCAATAACAGCCGCTTGGATTTCCGGCCCCTTGGGCACGAACTCTGTTTCGGCAGGCGCCGGCTCCCGCACTGCCGCACCTGTTAGTGGCGTATGGCGTAACGGCGAGGTGGACGCAGTTTCGACGATCGTATTAATCTGCGTCGGTGCAGCCACCGGCGCCGCCGGTGGCTCAGACTTTTTTGCCGGGGGTGCCTCGTGCGACTGAGCTAAAATAATTCCGGGCTTAAACGCCAACAATCGGAGAATGGCCATGTCCAGACCACTTCGCGGATCTGAGGCGAGCACCAACTCTTTTTTTGCAGCCACTGACATTTGCCACCAGAGGTGCGCGATGTCAGGCGTCAGCGCTGACGCGAGCGACTCTAAACGCGCGAACTCAGGCTGCGTCGTATCAATTGATCCTGGAACGGCCTGCGCAAGAGCGATCTGATGCAGCACCGACGCCAGTTCATCCAATGTTCCGCTGTAATCCGGCGAGTGGCTAGCAATACCATCGAGTTCCGCAAGCGCTTGCCGGGCATCATCGCTAATAAGTGCATCGAGCAAATCCAACACTTTAGTTCTCGACACCGTCCCGAGCATTTGACGGACGTCGCCTGACTCTAGCTTTCCGGAACCATGTGCAATCGCCTGGTCAGACAGCGACAGTGCATCGCGCATCGAACCCTCCGCACCTCGCGCGAGTAAGGCTAGTGACTCGTTATCAAACGGGACGCTCTCTTCACTGAGGACATGCTTCAGGTGCCCCACAATTTGCTCGGGAACCATGTTTTTTAGGTTAAATTGTAAACAGCGAGACAAGACCGTCGCCGGCAGCTTTTGTGGGTCGGTTGTGGCGAGTATAAATTTGACATGCTCTGGTGGTTCCTCAAGCGTTTTTAGCAACGCATTGAAGCTATGGTTGGAGAGCATATGAACTTCGTCGATTAAGTAGATCTTAAAACGCGAGCGCGTCGGCGCATACTGGACATTGTCCAAAAGTTCACGCGTATCTTCGACCTTCGTTCTCGACGCCGCGTCGACTTCAAGCACGTCAACGCTTCGGCCTTCAGCAATCTCAACACAGCTGGCACAAACACCGCAGGGCATTGATGTAACACCAGTATCACAATTAAGACTTTTAGCTATTAAGCGCGCTAACGTTGTTTTTCCCACCCCTCGGGTGCCGGTAAACAAATAGGCGTGGTGCAAACGATCAGAATCTAATGCAGTCGTCAGGGCACGAACAACGTGTTCTTGCCCCACCATTTCTGAGAAAGAAGACGGGCGCCACTTTCGCGCGAGTACTTGATAACCCATCGCTACAGGTCCCCGGTTGGGCCAGCGACGCTGCCGGCATGAGGCAGACTGTAGATTCCGATTGACACTGTTAACACCGACGCTTTCGACACAGCGCTACATTCTACACAAGTTTAACAGTGATGATGGCGAGCGTTTGAAAGGACATGTCATTCGAGCGCATTCATACCGAACGTGTCTTAAGCCCGCGTTTAAAATGGAGGTGCCCCGGACAGCCACACCTCGGCACCCGAGTCGATAACTACCGTTGCTCCCTTCCGGGCCTGGCGGAGTTCACTATCTATCGCTGCGAGGGGACCGTCCGAGCCACCACAAAGCTCTCTCTCAAGAGAGCGACGAAATTGTGGCTAAATCGGTCCACACACGCAAGGAAAAAAGAATCTAATCTGCCGCGCAAGGACCAACGTACTAGTTTGAATTAAAAATGTTAAAGGTGAACCAATTATATTCCCCAATGAATTTTGGA
>CAYVQI010000085.1:0-8970 GCA_964454155.1 uncultured Alteromonadaceae bacterium
AGCCATTTCCGACGGTGGCGGTGGCACTGCCTGGGACTCTATCGTCTACGATACAGTGAATGACCAAGTGCTGGTGGGCGTTGGAAATGGCTCGCCCTGGAATGCCTCAATACGCGACCCCGAGGGTGATTTTGGTGGTGCGTATGACAACCTATTCTTATCCTCCGTACTCGCGCTCGACGCGGACACTGGTGCTTATCGGTGGCATTACCAGACAACACCTCGTGATCAGTGGGACTTTACGGCCACGCAACAAATGATTCTTGCAGATCTGCCGCTTGGAGAAAATGGCGCGAGTCGTCGAGTCGTCATGCAGGCGCCGAAGAACGGTTTCTTTTACGTGCTTGATGCTCAAGACGGAGAGCTTCTGTCGGCGACACCGTTCTCCGAGCAGAATTGGACCACTGGCGAGATCGACGAGAATGGTCGGCCTGTGATCACCAAAGAGGCGATCGAGCTGGATAATATGGTGGTTGTGCCAGGCCCTACAGGGGCTCACAACTGGCACCCCATGTCATTTAATCCCGATACGGGTCTCGTCTACATCCCCACCAATCTCGCATTGCCTTATGTTTATGTTGATAACGACGCTGCCCGCAGTGCCAAGAGCCACTGGAATACGGGTTATGACTCAGCTTCAGCCTGGGCGTACGAGTTCCCGAAAGGGACGATCGCTTATACGCAAACGCTCGATGGTGGAAGCCTTGTCGCCTGGGATCCGGTGGCAGGCGAGCCTGCTTGGATAGTGCCTTTTCCTCAGGCCTTCAACGGCGGCACTTTGAGTACCGATGGAGGGCTGGTTTTTCAGGGAAATAAGCGGGGTGAGTTTGTCGCCTACGACGCTGAAACAGGTGAACGCATGTGGACTCAGCGATTAGTGGGTGACGCAGCAGCAGCACCGATGACTTACGAACTCGACGGTGAACAATACGTATCAGTGTTGTCGGGATGGGGTAATGTGTCCATGATGATTTACGGTGCGGCGTTGGAGAAGCCCGTGACTCCGGAGCCCGGCCGTATTGTTACCATGAAACTCGGCGGTAAGGCCGTGCTTCCATCACCACTAGACTATCTGGTTGTCGAAAGTCCAAAGGCCCCGCTGATCGGCGATGCCGAGACATGGCAGCTGGGTATGCAGCGCTTTGCTGAGAACTGTCAGTTCTGTCACGGCGCTTATGCCATTAGCTCTGGTGTCATACCTGATTTGCGGTGGTCTGGTATATCGGCCAACGAAGACTCGTGGGCTGCCATTGTTCGGGATGGCGCGCTGACCGACACTGGTATGGTTGGATTCTCAGACATTATCGATGACACAGAGATTGAGGCGATTCGACACTACGTGCTGCGACAGGCTTGGTTGGCTGTTGAGAATGGGACGGCAGATGCGCCCGAAGTGGCGGCTGTCGGAGATCAATAATAGGTCGTCCGTTCCAAAGGCGCTCGTCTAATGCCTGTAAAACGCGACGAGCGCCGCTGTAACTGCCACATTGAGTGATTCAACGCCATTTTTCATGGGGACATGCAACGATAGATTCGCCGCACGCTTTGTTTGAGTGCTCGCGCCGTCCGTCTCCCCACCCAGTACGTAAACCGTCGCGGAATCGGGGTGGTAGTCGAATAACGACGTCTTTGCGTGGCCGTCCATAACGGCAATTTGGAATCCTCGACCTTGAAGGTTGGTGACACAGCTTAATGCGTCATCACATTGAATGATTGGGGCGCTAAATACAGTGCCCGCTGAGGCTTTAATGACCAATGGGCCCAATGCGGCGACTGATTTTTTTGGATAGAAAATTGCATCCACGCCCGCTGCGCAACACGACCTGATTGTCATGCCGACGTTTTGCGGGTTAGTAACGCCGTCGAGAAGGACACCTCTAAAGTCAGCCGTATTTCTAGTTTCAAGCGTGCTTAAAAACGACGCTAACGAATTAAACTGGGGGCAAAACAAGTCCAACGCCACGCCCTGATCTTGCTTGCCGTTGCGTGAAATGCGCGAGAGCGAACCGCGGTCGTGTGTTTGAATATCCACACCTCGAATTTTGGCCGCGCTCTGAATCTGCCTTACAATTTCTACCGGCTTGTTACTATGAGCAAGGTGCAGTTTCCTAGGCGTCAGTGACGCGTCAGAAAGCGCCTCAAGCACAGGTTTTCGGCCGTAGATGGTGAGGGTCTGTGATAGGTCCATTTTTAGCGGTGTTCTCGAGAGAGAAATGTCTCAGTGAAAGAGAAGGTAGAGTATGCCATTAACGCTGTTCACGAGTCCCGGTTGTCACCTGTGCGAACAAGCAGAGGAGATGCTGGATTACTTGGGCATCCAATGCAACTTAGTCGATATTTCGTCGCAGATTGACCTCATTCGATTATACGGTGTTCGCATACCAGTATTGAAACGCTCCGACGGTTCGGAATTGGGTTGGCCTTTTGACACGCTCGATGTTGAGCGCTTTACCGCCTGAGGTTTGCTTACTTATCTCGTTCCACGCGGATGGCAAGCACGTCGCACTCCGCTGCGCTAACCACGCCGTCGGTTGTTGTCCCCAAGAGTAATTCGAGTCCCCAACGTCCGTGGCTGCCAAGGACGATAAGGTCTGCTGCGATGCGACTTGCCACTGCGGGTATTTCTTTTTCCGGGCGTCCGCTTGCGAGGTGGCAATGCTGGCTAGGAATGCTCAGTTGCGTTGCAAGGTCCTTAAGGTGAATCTCTGCCTGTTCATTAATTTCCTCTTGCAGAGAGGAGGTATCCACATGCAGGTCGGCGCCATACGTGAGCGATAAAGGCTCTACAATATGAAGGATGTGGATCTCGGCTTGCTGGGTCCGCGCCATTGTGGCCGCCTTGATGGCGATCTTGTCAGAAGCCGCTCCTAAATCGATTGCAACGAGTAAGCGTTTGTAGGCCATTGATCCGTCCAGCATTGACTTATAAGTGTATGAGCATACCTTTGTGCTCTTGTGTGAACCAGTGGTGCCCGTTTTGTCGATCGTTTTGATTTTACTTATTATCGCAGTTGCGGCCGCGCCTTTAATGTCGGCCCTTCCCTCGAAAGCACAACGCTATGAGGCAAGGATTCGTGGTTATGCGTCGCAGTGTGGTATTACGATAAAGCTCGAACCCTCTCCTGAGATTCCTGCACGGTTTGGATATCGCGCTAGCTCACATGTCGTTGCCTATAAAAAACGGCGCTCGGAGTCCTGTTTGGCGTGTGTTGAGCCGAAGTTGGCGGTAAGAGTAAATGGTGTTTGGGCCAGTATTCCGTTAGAGCAACCGATTAATCAGTGTTTCGAGACGTTGCCAGAAGGGGTTCAAATTATGGAGTTAGCCGAATACTACGTCTCGGTCTATTGGAATGAGAAGGGCGGTGAGGACGCGGTGAGCGCGGTGGATGAAACACTGACACAAATGTTGGTGGTGTCTGGTTTTGAATAGTATCTCTCAAAGAGAATTAACATTATTCGCTTGACCTGAGCCTATTATTGTCCCGTACACTCCGCGCTCTACACCGCACCGGTGTCATGAGTTAACACACGACTTGGGTATTAAATTCGCAAATGGGTAAGTCACTGGTTATCGTCGAGTCACCGGCTAAGGCAAAGACGATCAATAAATATCTTGGGTCCGACTTTATTGTGAAGTCGAGCGTCGGGCATGTTCGTGATCTTCCTACTGCAGGGAGTGCGCCGGCTACAGACCCCAAGGAACGAGCAGCACAGGCCGCTATAACTCGGAAGATGGCGCCCGATGAAAAGGTGCGCTACCAGGCAAAGAAGAAGCGCGATCAGTTGATTCGGCGTATGGGGGTCGATCCAAAGAACGGCTGGACCGCACGCTACGAAGTCCTGCCGGGTAAAGAGAAGGTTGTTGATGAGCTCAAGAAGCTCGCTAAAAATGCCGATGCAATCTATCTGGCTACCGATCTCGACAGAGAAGGTGAGGCCATAGCCTGGCACCTCAAGGAGATTATTGGGGGCGACGAATCTCGCTATCAACGTGTCGTATTTAACGAAATCACGAAACGAGCGATTCAGAATTCGTTTGCAGCTCCAACACAGCTCGATACGAATCGCGTTCACGCGCAGCAAGCACGCCGCTTTTTAGACCGTGTTGTTGGTTTTGAAGTGTCTCCGCTGCTTTGGGCGAAAATTGCCAGGGGTTTGTCGGCAGGACGAGTACAGTCAGTCGCGGTTCGTTTAATCGTGGAACGCGAGCGTGAAATACGGGCGTTTATTCCTGAAGAGTATTGGCAACTTCACGCCGATTTGGCCGCCGGCGGCGATGAGACAGTTCGCTTCGAGGTGGTTAAGTTTAAAGGGAAAACGTTTGCCCCTAAAACCGAACAAGAGACGACGACGGCTGTTTCTGCGCTTCAGAACGCCCGCTTCGAAGTCTCGGACCTTGAAGCACGAAAGACCAGCTCTCGGCCTTCAGCACCGTTTATCACGTCAACGTTGCAGCAAGCCGCGAGTACTCGCCTAGGATTTAGCGTCAAGAAAACAATGACGCTTGCGCAGCGACTTTACGAGGCAGGGCACATTACCTATATGCGGACTGACTCCACTAATTTAAGTGGTGAGTCTGTTGAGGCCTGTCGCAGTTACATTAGTGACGCATTCAGTTCGAGCTACCTGCCTGATTCTCCAAACCGATACGGCGCGCGCGAGGGCGCTCAGGAGGCACACGAGGCGATTCGCCCGTCGAACGTTAATGTGAGTGCCGAATCTCTCAAAGATGCCGAGCGTGACGCTCAGCGGCTCTACGAGTTGATATGGCGACAGTTTGTGGCGTGCCAGATGACGCCCGCTCGCTATTTAAGTACGACGGTTACGGTGAGTGCCGACGAGTACGGTATGACCGCAAAGGGGCGTGTTGTCGAGTTTGACGGCTACACGCGTGTGCAGCGACCGATGGCGAAGAAGGGCGATGACGCGTTATTACCTGACTTTAAGGTGAGCGATGTACTTGCGATGTCGGCATTGCATCCGGCACAACACTTCACAAAACCGCCTGCTCGTTACGGTGAAGCCAGTTTAGTGAGAGAGCTTGAAAAGCGCGGAATAGGGCGTCCATCAACGTATGCCGCAATTATTTCTACTATTCAAGATCGAGGCTACGTCAAGCTTGAGAATCGCCGCTTTTATGCGGAAAAAATGGGCGATATTGTGACTCAGCGGTTGCAGGACAGTTTCGAGGATCTTCTCGATTACGGCTTTACCGCTTCGATGGAAGAGAACCTTGACGAGGTTGCGGAGGGTCGCAAGGACTGGCGTGAAGTCCTCGACAATTTCTACAACGACTTCCGTTCCAAGTTAGAGCTTGCAGAGCAGCCCGGTGAGGGTGGTATGCAGGCCAATGAGCCGACACCTACGGGGATTGCGTGCAGTACCTGTGAGCGTCCCATGCAGGTCAGGACGGCGAGCACCGGTGTTTTTTTGGGGTGCTCCGGGTACAACTTGCCGCCTAAGGAGCGCTGCAAGACGACGATCAATCTTATTTCGGGTGACGAGGTCGTGTCGATTGATGCGGACGATGAGGCCGAATCGAGATTGCTTTTAACAAAAGAGCGCTGCCATAAATGCAATGCGGCTATGGACAGCTACCTTATCGATGAAACACAGAAATTGCATGTTTGCGGAAATAACCCTGACTGTGATGGATATCGCGTCGAAACGGGCAGCTTTAAGATCAAAGGCTATGACGGGCCAACGCTTGAATGTGACAAGTGCAGTTCTGAGATGCAGCTCAGAACGGGACGGTTTGGTAAGTACTTTGGGTGCACTAACAGCGAGTGCAAAAATACCCGCAAGTTACTCCGTAGCGGTGAAGCCGCGCCCCCCAAAATGGATCCAATTCCTATGCCGGAACTGCGGTGTGTAAAGGTAGAAGACCATTACATTTTGCGTGACGGAGCCGCAGGCCTCTTTTTGGCGGCCAGTCAATTCCCCAAGCACCGAGAAACGCGTGCTCCGTTCGTTGACGAGGTCATTCCTCACCAGGCGGAACTTGATCCAAAATATCAGTTTTTACTGGATGCACCTGTCGCGGATGATGCGGCTAATCGCAGTCAGATTCGGTTCAGCAGAAAGACCAAAGAGCAGTACGTCATGACCGAGATCGATGGCAAGGCGACGGGCTGGAAGGCGTTTTTTAACAACGGCGCTTGGGTGGCCGAAGGGTCGGGTAAGCCGGCGCCCAAAAAGAAGCCAAAGGCCAAAGCGAAAACAAAAAGAAAGCCGGTAAAAAAGTAGGGTCGATCGTCCGTGAGTCAGGCTCAGTCTTTTGCAAATCACAGTATGTACATGGCATCAATCGTTTTGACGGCGTGGGACAGTGCGATGAAGGCAAGCGCTGCAGCGGCTCCAGCGATAGACGCGGCATTTGCCCCGGCAGTTCGCCTGCATTTACTTGATGCTTATGGTTGGCAACTTCTGGCGTGTAACCGTGTGACGGGACTGCCACTCAAGCCCCCCCACTGTGTTGCGACCATGCCATTACTGGCAGAAGGGATTGAAGTGGCTCCTGAGGTTAAAGAGTTCCAGTTGCTTGAGGCCGGAGGTTGGTTGGCTGAGTTACAAAAGGAAATTGCGCCAGGTTTGGCCCCGACAGCACCGGCCCATGTCTTGGCGGTTGAGCGCACGAGCTTCAACTACGCTGCGGCGACGGACTGTTTCCGCGAACTTGAATACCTAATGGACCGCGTATCGGGTGTTATTGACGAATCATGATTGGCCCGTGCGCTTGTGGTAAAGCGCGATCTATAGTGTTACTGTCAGGGACAAACTACGACATCTTGTGAGGTTCGAAAATGTCTACGTCGCTTTTGGAAATCGTTGATTTAGGTGATGGAGAAGTTGTGCTGCAGCGAGCAGAGGACGACTCCGAGCCATTAGTGAGTATCCAGTTTTCAGAAGAGGCAAGTGCGTACCTCATGGACAATAATCTTGAAGTCGCAAAGATTATGATTCAGGCCGGCATTCAGGCGGCTGCAAAAATGGCGGAACGGTCAGGTGTCGATATGGACACAACCGAGTCATCGGACAAAGCAGAACGCCGGACACTACATTGATCACTGGCGTCGGATGACGCCGACACTCACGCCTTCGATCGCGATCGATTGCTCACTGAGATCAATCTCTATCGGTGCATAAGCGTCGTTCTCTGCAACTAAGTCAACGCGTTGATCACTGATTCGATTCCAACGTTTCACTGTCACTTCATCTTCAATGCGCACAACGGCTATTTGGCCCTGGCGGACCTCACGAGTGCTGTGAACGGCAATGAGGTCTCCGTCAAAAATACCCGCGTTGATCATACTGTCTCCACAGACTTGCAACAGATAGTGCGCGGGTGGGGCGAAGAAGCTTGCACTGAGGTCACAGTAGTCTTCGATGTGCTCCTGCGCTAACAGTGGGGCGCCGGCGGCAACTCGCCCAACAATAGGCAGACCCAGTTGCTCGGTTAAGCGAATACCTCGAGACGCCCCAGCAACAAGCTCGATGACGCCCTTTTTCGCGAGCGCCTTTAGGTGCTCTTCAGCGGCATTTGCAGACTTAAATCCAAGTTCTCGAGCGATGTCGGCACGTGTCGGTGGCATACCTGTAGCCTCGATGCTCGACTTGACGACATCCATCACCTGTTGCTGTCGCGCTGTAAGCTTGTTCATGGCTGTTCTCCGGCGGTTTTACTGAATATATATGCAGGCTGTTGAAATGTACAGTATTGGCCGAACGATGGCGCGTCGGTAGCTTATAGCCTTCGTCTAATGTTTGGATTGAGCATGGAATCATTTTTAACGCTGATCGCCCCTCTGAGCGATGCTACCGGGCTCCCTATGGTAACCACTGCCCTGTTGTCACTAATTACGCTGGGAGTGTCGGGCCACTTTGGCATTCGATATGCAGTAAGACGTCTGACAGCGGTTGCTGATACAACGGCCACGCGTTGGGACGATGTGGTCTTTTACTCCATCTCGCCCCCGATTCAGTGGGCGATGTGGATTGCCATTATTTACGGATTGCTCAGCCTCTTTGAGGGGGCGCAGGGGATTCGAAATGCCCTGGTTCATGTCGCTGATGCGGGACTCATACTCTTGGTGGGTTGGCTACTCCACCGCGTGTCGACGGGGGTTGAAAACGAGTTATTAGCAGAGCACCGTGGCCCGAGGAACTCTGATGATCGCGCAACCATAAGTGCGGTTGCACGGCTTGCTCGAATTACGGTTTGGGTGTTGTCGTTGTTGATGGTCTTGCAGTCGCAGGGAGTCTCTGTCTCAGGGCTACTGGCTTTTGGTGGTGTGGGTGGTATAGCCGTAGGTTTTGCGGCAAAGGACTTGCTTGCTAACTTTCTAGGTGGATTGAGCATCTACTTGGATCGACCCTTTGCAGTGGGGGACTGGATTCGCTCCCCTGATCGACAAATCGAAGGGACTGTCGAAGATATCGGTTTGCGGATGACCCGAATCAGGACGTTTGACCAGCGGCCGCTATACGTTCCTAACTCAACTTTTTCGAGTGTGTCACTTGAAAACCCATCGCGAATGACTAACCGACGAATCTACGAAACGATCGGTGTTCGATACGAGGACGCGAATAGAGTTGCGGCTATTGTTAAAGACGTGATGGCCATGTTTCAAACCCACGATGATATTGCACAAGATCGAACACTGATCGTCAACTTCAACCACATGGGACCGTCATCACTCGACTTTTTTGTCTACGCCTTTACCAAAACGACTAACTGGGTGGAATATCACGCGATCAAAGAAGACGTTTTACTTCGTATTCTAGCGATTGTAGAGAAGAACGGTGCGGAGATTGCCTTCCCCACACACACGATCCATCAAGTCCTCCCTGAGCCCGCTGATCGCTAGTTGGATGAACCTTCTAGGGTGCTGACGAGTTCGAAAAGGCGTTATCGGGTGTGGTGAGTGTGCGAGTGAGACTGTCAATGTCTCGTCTAATGCGCTGTGCTTC
>CAYVQI010000086.1:0-8915 GCA_964454155.1 uncultured Alteromonadaceae bacterium
CGATACCCATATTTTTGAGCGTAAAGCTGTAAATGTCGGCGTACTGATCCACGAGCTTGTCGATGGGTGTCCCCGCGCCGTGACCGGCGTTACTGTCAATACGAATCAGAATTGGGGAGTCTCCGGCATGATCGTGTTGCAGCTGCGCTGCAAACTTATAAGAGTGAGCCGGAACCACGCGGTCATCACGCTCGGCCGTGGTGATCAGCGTTGCCGGGTAGTTGATGCCGGGTTTGGTGTTGTGCAGAGGGGAGTAGCTCAAAAGGTACTTAAACATCGCCTCGCTCTCTTGGGATGTTCCGTAATCGTAGGCCCACCCCGCGCCGGCGGTGAAGGTGTGGTAGCGGAGCATATCCAGTACCCCGACGCCGGGAAGTGCAACTTGAAAGAGATCGGGTCGCTGCGTTGTTACGGCGCCGACTAGTAATCCGCCGTTAGAGCGACCACTGACTGCCAGTCGCTCTTTACTCGTGTAGCCTTCATCAATCAGGAATTCAGCGGCCGCAATGAAGTCGTCAAACACATTTTGTTTTTGGGTCTTTGTGCCGGCTATGTGCCATCGCTTTCCGTACTCGCCACCGCCTCTAATATTGGGCACGGCATAAATACCGCCTAATTCCAGCCATGCCGCAACGGTGCTGCTAAACCGCGGACGGATACTGATATCAAACCCGCCATAGCCGTAGAGTAGGGTGGGTGTGGTGCCATTTAAACGTGTGCCTTTGGCATAGGTAATGATCATTGGGATTCGGGTGTCGTCCCTGGAGTTAAAAAACACCTGTTCGGTCTTAAAACGGTTGCCATCAAACGGTGACTGGGATGCACGATAAAGGGTTGTTTTACCGCGCTTTGGATCGAGTGCAAAAATTGCCGGCGCAATGCGGTAATTGGTGAATGTGAAATAGAGAGCCTCTTGATCTTTCTCACCGCTAAAGCCTGACGCTGTTCCTAAATCGGGCAGTTCAATATTACGAATCATGCGACCTTTGAGGTCGAACTGTGTGACTCGACTGATGGCATCGACCATGTACTCGGCAAAGAGAAATCCCGCGCCGGAACTGGCGTTAAGCACAAACTCCCTTTCGGGAATGACATCGATCCACTGACCGGGATCCGGCAACTGAGGGTCGACGGCGATGACGCGGCCGTTTGGCGCATCTTTGTTGGTCTCAATCAGCAGCAGGTTATCGTCAGTCTCCAGCAGCGAGCCGTCTGCGGACTCGTCGGCAAAGAGAACAATGAGTTTGTCATTGCCCGACGACAAGTCCTTCACGAACAATCGGTTTCCCGAGGTCGAGTTGGCCGCACTGATCACGAGATAGCGCCCGTCTGCGCCGACATCAGCACCCACGTATCGGTGTTTTTCCTCGTTGGACCCACCAAAGACGAGTTCGTCACTACTCTGGGGTGTGCCGAGCCTGTGGAAGTAAAGCTTGTGCTGATCTGTTTTAGCTGACAATTCACTGCCGTCTGGCTTGTCGTAACTGGAGTAGAAAAAACCGGTGTTGCTCAGCCACTCGATACCCGAGAATTTGACGTCGACTAACGGCGGTTCAAGAACCGCTCCAGTTTCCACGTCGCGAATCACAATTGAGCGCCAATCGCTCCCGCCTTCGGACAGTTGGTAGGCGACTCGACTGCCGTCCTCAGAAAAACTGACCCCGGACATGCTGACCGTGCCATCGTCGCTGAAAGTATTCGGGTCTAAAAATACCTGCTCGGGTGAGTCCTTTGTCTCACGAAAGAGCACGCGCTGATTCTGCAAACCGGAGTTTCGGTAGAAATAACGCGTCCCACCCGCAAAAAACGGAGCCGTTTCGCGTTCAAAGTTGAGTAACCGAGCGACGGTCTTTTTGACGTCCTCCCTGAGTGAAATCGCATCAATGAAGTTGCGCGTACTCGTGTTTTGTTGGCTTATCCAGGCTGAGGTATCGTCACTTAAGTCGTCTTCAAGCCACCGATAGGGGTCTGGAACGTCGGTTCCGAAGTAGGTGTCAACGTGGATACCTCGATCAGTCGTCGGCTCTGAGCCCGCAGCGGAGCGTTGCTCAGCATCTCCTGCAGACGTTGCTGTGGGTTGATCACAACTGGTGAGTGACACAATCAGTGCAATAGTAAGGTAGTAGAATTTCATGCTGTACTCGAGTTGACGGCTAGATGAGGTACTTTAACCTAACTCAACCGTGGTCGAGAAAACGAGATCACGGGTTTCAGGTTCTGTGGCTTGATGAGTGCGTTGACGCGCGAGGCTGAGCCGAGAGCACGCTGTCGTTCGCCAACGTGCTCGCAAGATTTTTTAAAGCCTGGGGTCGCGAGACTTGGCAGTTGACCGTCTTATTAAGGCTCTACAGCGTCGATCGGAAGATCTGTGTCTCAGATAAACTGCGGTTAAATAGATCCAATAACAGCGTGGCTTTTGATCTTAGAAATCATGGGCAACGGTTTCGGTGATTACTTGGTTGTAGAGGCACTTGTGAGTGGCCTCACTCACGATCATAATTCCCATGCCATGCAGTACGGTGGTTTTGGTGACAGTCATTGGGTCGAGCCTGTAAAACTCGCGCACTTCGCCGTTGTGCCACAGCCAAAGCATGACTAATTCTTCTTTGCTCTCATTTTTCCAGGTCGTCGTTATCGCCTCTCGTGTCCACTGATTTGATCTTAAGAGCGGGCAGGGAGCACTTTTCAGTATGTTCGCGCTCAACACGTAGGCAGGGAAGTGGCTCGTGTTTTCTTTCGTGACGGTTTTCATAGTGGGCCTTGAGCGTGACGGTCTTTTGACCCTGACTTCTGATGGGGACTCAAACGCTAGCCAGTTTTACTGGCGAGAATAAGGCTTATATCCAACGTTTCGCCAGGAATTTTGTCAATTTGCTCAACCGACAAATTCTCGCCCACCAGCCAACCCATGATCGACATCATATCCACACTCACCGGTAGCGTTGTGGTCGACTTCACCTCGTGCGGTGTAAAAGCCACGACCAATAGACGACCGCCCTTTTTCAAGACCCGCGTGGCCTCCTGAAACAAGACTTTCGGGTTGTCAGCAAAGTAGAGTACTTGGTCGACCGTCACCGTATCGAAACTGTTCGCTGCGAAGCGCATCTGGTACATGTCTTCCTGCCTCACAGAAAGGTGAGTTAGACCGGCTTTTTCTATGGTGTCTCGCGCAACCACAACCATCTTTTTGGACAGATCCACACCAAATCCACTGTCGGCCAGCGGGCCCACCAGTCGAAGCATACGCCCCGTCCCAGTGGCAATGTCTAACAGATGCCCGACCTCATGGCCGGTGAGTAATGTATTGAGGTGATCATTAAAAGTTGCTTCATCACCGTGATATTGGTGAAGTTCCAACCACTCCGGAACTTCATCTTCAATATAACTTTCCGCCAGTTGTGCCCGCGCTCTTCGAATACCGGCAAGCCGACGGCTGTCCTCTGCAAGCACACTATCTTGCTCGTCAAGACTGTTGAGCAGGGTTGTGAGTATGGTTTTCTGGGGCTCTTGTCGGTTGGCTCTGTAAAAAATGAAGTGCTGCTCTCGAAAGCTTTCTAGTAGCCCTGCATCTTGCAAGATCTTTAAGTGGCGCGAGGTCCGCGGTTGACTGTGTCCTGTAATACGCACGAGATCAGAAACTGTGAGTTCACCTTGACTGCACAACGAAAGGAGCCTGAGCCGACTGGGATCAGCGACGGCTTTGAGGCACTGGGATAGGGTTTCTACGTTCATGGATATAAAGATATCTTTATGCGTAGATAAAAAATACGGTGAGTGGCGATTTTTCGCGAAACAAACGCTACGCTTAGACCACAAAGTCGGCGCGAAGGCGCCGTACCCAAGGGCTACAACTATTAATACCGAGGTAATACATGCTAAAACTTCACTTTGCACCGCAGTCAAGAGCTGGGCGTATCTTGTGGCTTCTCGAGGAGTTGGCGCTGCCCTATGAGCTCAATGCCATGGCGTTTCATCCGAAAGATTTGAAGTCGGATGAACATCGCAATCGTCATCCGCTGGGTCGTATACCGGTATTGGACGACGGTGACGTGTCGATCTACGAATCAGGAGCAATCGTTGAGTATGTGCTCGCTCGACATAAAGAGGGGGGTCTTAAGCCATCGGTAGAGAGCCCGATGTTTCCTGAATACCTGCAGTGGTTTCACTACTGCGAAGGCATGGTGATGCCGCCGATGAACACTATCGTCGTGCACACCCTGTTGCTTCCGGAGGATCGACGCGACCCCGTTGTGTTGGGGCAAGCTCAACGACTGCTGAATAAAGCGCTGCAGCCGGTCAATGAAGCGCTGGAGGGGCGAGACTACCTCATTGGTGATTTTTCGGCGGCCGATATCATGCTGGGACACGCGTGTTTCATGAGCAACCGCATGGGCTGTGTGTCAGACGACATGCCGCACCTCAAGGCCTATGTGCAGCGAATTACCGAGCGTCCAGCATTCCAAACGGCGATTACTGCGTCTTAAGTGCAGCGACGCGCGTTGCCGCGAAGAATTTTACTGATTTTTAAACGAACCAAACGAACGGGTGGGAAAGGCGATTGTGTTTATTAGAGCGTTAATAGGTATTGGGTTAAGTGCAACGCTCGTCGCGTGTGGCGGCGGTGGTGGCGGAAGTTCCAGTCCGGCGAGCCCAATAGCGGGCGGCGGTTCTGGATCGGGTGGCGGGACCTCTACTGATGCCTGTGGGGTTGCCGCACAAATTGAGTTCGTGGAAACGGTCGCAACGAGTTACTACTACTGGTACGACGAGCTCGCAGACGTAAGTGCGAGCGACTATTCAAGCGCCTCTGACTATTTGGCCGCGATTATGCGACCCGTTTGGTGTGACGCGGTCGATGCACCGGGTGATTGCCAGAGTACAGGGCGCGATCCTGGCTTCTCGTACATGACCACCATTGAAGAGGATACGCAACGTTTCACGTCAGGCGCGTTCTACGGTTACGGTGTGCGTTACCGAATTATTGACAATAGTTTCTATTTTGCAGATTCCTACGAGGGCGGTCCGGCTTATAACGCGGGCATTCGCCGCGGTCAGCGCTTACTGGCGGTCGACCGCGGACAAGGATTTGAGACTTGGGAAGCGCTGGTGGCGCGCAACGCTGAGCTTCCAGAGGCGGTTTTTGGCCCTCGTGGGGAGCTTCAGACCACGACGTTCCGTGTTGAGTATGACGAGGTTGTGAGTGAGTTTTCCGTCACTACAGCAGAGACCTCAACGCCACCGATTGCCGGAGAGCCGACACTGATTAGTCGTGCCAGTGGCGCTCCTGTGGGCTACCTCAACTTTAGAACATTTATCGATGCGGCAGAACAACCCCTGCGCGATGCGGCAGAGACGTTCGCAAATGCAGGCGTCACCGACTTGGTCATCGACCTGCGTTATAACGGTGGTGGACTCGTCCGGGTTGCCGAGACGCTGCTGAACTTGTTGGCGGGGGACACCGCGAACGGTGAGTTGAGCTACATTATAAATCTCAATGATAAACACCAGAATGAAAACAGTACGGCGGATTTTCGATCGCTGAATGAAACGTTCTCTCCGCTTCGTATTGCCTTTATTACGACCGGTGGCTCAGCCTCTGCCAGTGAACTCATTATCAACGGGCTTGACCCCCATATTGAGGTCGTCTTGGTTGGCTCAGAGACCTCGGGTAAGGCGGTGGGGCAAAGCGCATTTGATCTGGACCCTGACGCCTGCGAGACCCGCTTTCGTCTGATCGCGTTCGAAATTCAAAACGGTGAAGGCCAAGGTGGTTATTATACTGGGCTTGCAAGTACCGGGCGGTTTACGCTTTACGATGCAATAGACGATGCAACTCGCCCATTTGGCGACGTTCAAGAGGCCTCGCTGCAAACCGCATTGGCGTGGTTGAACGGAACCCTTGAGAAAGACCCGAGTGAGCCGGTAAAGCGTCCGAGAGCGCCGCTGGGTGTTGCCGCGTTTGAAGCGTCGTGGGGAGTAACCGAACAACCGCCATTGAATCCAGATGGGAGTGTTCGATCGTTCTAATGCGCGTCTTGACTGATGGGTTGGGCATTTGCGGTATTCACGGCGTCTAAAAGTCGGTGTAGCCTCAAGTATCGAGTTTTTTAGTGTTTTAGGTGATGTGAATGAGTGACGCGGGGAAGGTTTTTCAACAGATTGTGAGCGAACGCAGGTCTATTCGGTCTTTCAAACCGGACCCCGTTAGTCGTGAAACCATAGCCAGTGTGTTCGGGCCGGCGCTCCGAGCCCCGAGTAACTGTAATACGCAGCCTTGGTTTGTTCACATTGTCACGGGTGCGAAACTCGAGGCCTTACGAGAAGCTTTGCCCGCCGCGTTCGCCTCAGGCGATGTGGCGCCTGACTTTCCCTACGACGGTGTCTACGAGGGTGTTTACAAAGATCGTCAGTATGGCGCGGCAAAAGCACTTTACGACGCACTGGGTATTCCGCGTGAGGAAAAAGCAAAACGTCAGGAATGGTTTTTGGGGAACTTTCGATTCTTCGAGGCACCCGCAGTCGCTTTTTTTATGCTGCCTCAAGGCTTTGGTCTTCGCGAAGCCTGCGATTTAGGCATGTTTACTCAAACAGTCATGTTGGGTCTAACCGCGCAGGGTCTGGGCTCGTGTCCACAAACCGCCCTGGGATTTATGGCGAAACAAATTCGCCAGGTAATCGAGGTGCCCGACGAGCACCGACTCATGTTCGGCCTGTCTTTTGGCTATCCCCTCGACACACCCATTAACGACGTTGTCACGGACCGGACGGATCTGGAATCCGCGATTACGTTTCACAGCGAGTAGCCGCTATTGAGGCGGGCGAGGTATGAAGCCCGACACCTCCAGCTGAAATCCGGAGATGGCATTAAACTTAATGGGAGCCGACATAACGGTCATGTTGGTGACTCCCAGATGCCTCAAAATTTGCGCCCCGGTACCGATGACTCTGTAGTTTCTTGGTGGCGCTTCGACTTCCGCTTGGCCCGCGAGCTGCGCAATATTCCGCATAATGGCTTCCGGTGACTCCCAGCCCCCCAGCATGACGACGAGTCCCCGGCCTTGCTCGGCGATAAACGCCATGGCCGATTCGTATGACCAGCCCTGAGACCCCTGAGGCAATTTCGTGCCTAAAACATCGCGCAGGGTGTTGATGGGTTGAATTCGCACCGGTAAATCCGGTCCGGTAAGGTCCCCCTGGTGGAGCGCGTATTGAATTTGACCGTCGACTAAGTCTTCAAATGTGGTCAGTGTGAATTTGCCCCACTGAGTGTCGATCGGAAACTCTCCCGAACACCTCACGGACTGCTCGTGCAGTGCACGATACTCAATAAGATCCGCAATCGTTCCGATGCGCAAATTGTGCTTTTTTGCAAAGACCTCAAGCTCAGGCCTGCGCGCCATGGTGCCGTCCTCGTTCATGATCTCAACGATCACAGCCGCCGGCTCGCAGCCTGCCATTCGTGCGAGATCCACACCAGCCTCTGTATGTCCTGCTCGCTGAAGAACACCGCCTGACTTGGCGACTAAGGGGAAAATATGCCCTGGTTGCGAAATGTCTGCCGCTTTTGCGTCTGCCTTTACTGCCTCCAAAATGGTATGCGCACGCTGGCTGGCGCTCACGCCAGGACCTACCGCATGAGTCGCATCGATCGACACAGTAAAGTTCGTTTCGTGCTGTGAGCGATTGTCGCGAACCATCAGCGGAATACGCAGCTGACGCGCACGCTCCGCCGTAATTGGCATGCAGATCAGTCCGCAGGCTTCACTGGCAAAGAAATTAATGATCTCCGGAGTGACTTTTTCGGCAGCAATAACAAGGTCTCCCTCATTCTCTCTGTCTTCGTCATCCATGAGGATGACCATTTTACCTTCACGGATGTCGTCCAAAATGTCTGGGACGGTGTCGAGCGCCATGTTATTTCTCCTGGCTTAGCACATCTCAATTGCAACAGCGGTTGCCTCTCCACCCCCGATGCAAAGTGCAGCAATACCGCGCGCTTTGCCGTAGTGATGAAGTGCATGCATTAGGGTAACGATGATTCGGGATCCTGTTGAGCCAATAGGATGGCCTTGGGCGCACGCGCCGCCATGAACGTTCACTCGCTCGTGGTCCAGTCCATGCGATTGCATCGCGAGCATAGTGACCATAGCAAATGCTTCATTAATCTCCCAGAGATCTACGTCATCGGTAGACCAACCGGTTTTATTTAACAGTGACGAAATGGCATCGACAGGAGCTAATGTGAATTCTTCCGGGGCACGACTCGATCGCGCATGCGCAATAATTCGGGCCATGGGGTTCAAGCCGAATTCTTGAACCGCAGATTCACTTGCCAGAACCAGAGCACTGGCACCGTCAGAAATCGAACTCGCGTTGGCTGCGGTGATGGTACCGTCCTTTGTAAACGCTGCGCGAAGACTTGGGATCTTGTCGGTGCGTCCTTTATGCGGTTGCTCATCATCGACAACGCTAATGGTTTCTCGACGTGTTTTGACGTCAACGACCGCCGTCTCGGCTTTCAGAAGACCTTGTTCAATCGCCATTTTGGCTCGGCTGAGGCTTTGAATGGCGAACGCATCCATCGCTTCACGAGTAATCCCGTGCTCATCGGCGGTCTTCTGCGCGAAAGTTCCCATGGCGGCGCCTGTGTAGGCGTCTTCAAGGCCGTCTATGAACATATGATCGTAAATGCTGGTATGACCCAGGCGCTGACCGGCACGTCCTGTGGGCATCAGGTGCGGCGCATTAGACATACTTTCGAGCCCACCGGTGACTGCAATCTTGTTGGTGCCGGCACGAATGCTGTCGATCCCAAAAATAGTGGCTTGCATGCCACTTCCGCAGGCTTTATTGACAGTCACCGCGCCGACGTCGTCTGGAAGCCCTGCATTTCGCGCCGCTTGGCGGGCAGGACA
>CAYVQI010000087.1:0-8803 GCA_964454155.1 uncultured Alteromonadaceae bacterium
GTGGGCGATAAGGTGAGTGAGCCGCTGATTTGTCTCATGGGGCCAACGGCGGCCGGAAAGACAGACACTGCAATCGCACTGGCTGAAACCTTTAACGCGGAGCTTATCAGTGTCGACTCAGCCTTGGTTTATCGCGGTTTGGCGATTGGCGCAGCTCAAGTGAGCTACCCTCATCATTTGGTGGATATAAGAGACCCTACCGACGTTTACACGGCGGCCAACTTCGTCGCCGACGCCATAGAGGCTGTCGAAGACGCACGATCGCGCGGTAAACGGACAATTTTGGTCGGTGGGACCATGATGTATTTTAAAGCGCTCATCGAAGGGCTGGCGGAGATGCCCGCCTCAGATCCCACGCTGCGCGCCGAGATAGAAGCTGATGCGGCTGCGCGTGGCTGGCCCGCGTTGCACCGAGAGCTCGAACTGATTGATCCCGCTACCGCGGCACAATTGCACCCGAATCACAGCCAGCGTATTGCGCGCGCACTGGAGGTTTTTCGGCTCAGTGGTGTGCCCATGAGTCAGTGGAGAGCGGCGTCAAAGCAGTCAAAAAAAGCGGCGATCTGTGTAGCCCTGATGCCTGCCGAGCGTCAGACGCTGCATGACCGAATTGAGTCTCGCTTTGACACAATGCTGGCGCAAGGTTTTGTTGACGAGGTGGCGGCCTTGTATCGCAGAGGCGACTTGCATGTGGATCTTCCGGCTATTCGCGCGGTTGGGTATCGGCAGATTTGGTCACATTTGTCGGGTGAATGTTCGCTCGCTGAGGCGCGCGATAAAGGCATTGCTGCAACAAGACAGCTCGCAAAGCGGCAAATAACCTGGCTAAGGGGCTGGACTGATCTAAACTGGGTAGACAGTGCGGCAGAAAATGCGCAAGAACAGGTCAAATTTAAAGTAAGGAACTACCTAGCACCACCACTGTCGTAGTAGACTATGCGCCCCCCATTCTGGGGCCTTGGGTCGCCTCCTTTTTTGCGACCGCCAACTTTCTAAGGAGATCACATGTCAAAAGGGCAAACGCTACAAGACCCTTACCTCAACGCACTCAGAAAAGAGCGTGTTCAGGTGTCAATATACCTCGTCAATGGCATTAAACTTCAGGGCCAAATTGAGTCGTTTGATCAATTCGTTGTGCTACTGAAAAATACGGTCTCGCAGATGGTTTATAAGCACGCCATTTCGACCGTCGTGCCTGCGCGGAATGTTCGTATTCCGATTGAGCCCAGTGAGGAAGAAGCTGCTGCATAAGAGTAGCTGCAAGCTCCCCGGCCTAGAACGGTTAGATAACTGCTATGTTTTTTGATCTCCACGACGGTGGTGAGTGCACTGTACTTGTCCAAATTGCAATCGATGGCGGAAGACACGAACCCGATCTGGGTGAGTTTATTGAGCTTGTGCGCTCCGCTGGTGGCGACCCAGCCTCAATCATTAGAGGGTCGCGACGAGCACCCATGGCCAAATATTTTATTGGCCAAGGCAAGCTTGATGAGATCAAGGAAGAGGTTGACCGCGTTGAAGCCGACTTGGTTGTGTTCAATCACGTGCTGTCGCCCAGTCAGGAGCGGAACCTCGAAGCCTATCTCTGTTGCCGTGTGATCGCGCGTACAGGATTGATTCTGGATATTTTTGCGCAGCGGGCGCGAACGCATGAAGGCAAGCTGCAAGTTGAGCTGGCACAACTTAAACACATCAGCACGCGGCTGATCCGTGGTTGGACACACCTTGAGCGGCAAAAAGGCGGGATCGGTTTGCGCGGCCCGGGTGAGACGCAGTTAGAAACTGATCGAAGACTGCTTCGCGAGCGTGTCAGCACGATTGAGTCTCGCCTCGACAAGGTGCGCCAGCAACGTGCACAAAATCGGCGGGCACGAGAGCGGGCAGAGGTTCCGCTGGTGTCGCTAGTGGGTTACACCAATGCGGGTAAGTCGACCTTGTTTAACACGTGGTCTGAATCGATCGTTTATGTGGCGGACCAGTTATTCGCAACGCTAGATCCGACGCTTGCACGTGTCGAAATAGACGGTCTGGGTGAGGTGGTTATTGCCGACACGGTCGGCTTCATCGCAGACCTACCGCACACGCTTGTACAAGCGTTTCGCGCAACGCTTGAGGAGACGCTCAACGCGTCGTTGCTGATTCACGTCATTGATGTGGCCGCGGACGATCGCGAGTTTTTAAAGTCTGAGGTGGAGTCAGTACTCGAGGAGATCGGCGCAGGTGATATCCCTCAGCTTTTGGTCTACAACAAAATCGATCTTCTCGAACGCGAACCAAGAATGACTCGGGACAGTGACGGACGTCCCGATACGGTCTCCGTCTCGGCCAAATCCGGTGCTGGACTGGATCTGCTTAGAATGGCGATTGGCGAGCGTCTTGCGGGTAATTTCTTTAATGCTTGTATTGAGTTGACCCCTGCGCAAGGGAAGCTCCGTGCTGCGCTTTACGAGCTGGGGGCAGTGAAGTCTGAAGAATGGCTGGAGGCGGGTGGCAGTGCATTAAACGTCCATTTGCCGGAGGCGGATTGGGCGCGGTTGAAGACCAGGTACAGTTTTTGACGTTATCGCGTCGATGACACCCCCTTATTATCACAGGTTTTGTTAGACTATCGACACTATTAATCGAGGAATCAGTTATGTCATGGAACGAGCCCAATGGCGGCAATGGTCCGCGCGATCCTTGGGGTGGCAAGGATCAGGGTCCTCCGGATCTTGATGAGGCCCTTCGTAAACTGCAAGCACAGCTGAACGGCTTGTTTGGCCGCAGGTCCGGTGGTTCAGGTGGTGGCACCGCTAAGGGAATGGGCGGTCTCGTTGGTATCGTAGCGATTGTTGCCCTCACAATTTGGGGGCTGTTAGGTCTCACTCAGATTGGCGAGCAAGAGCGTGCTGTCGTACTCAGACTCGGCGAATACAACAAAACAGCACAGCCGGGATTGTTTTGGTATCCGCGGGGTATCGACACGCTGACACGCGTGAACATTACACAGGTTCGTTCCGCGCAGTTTAGAGAAACCATGCTGACACAGGACGAAAATATTGTTGATGTCAGTATGTCGGTGCAGTACGTCATTAACGACCCCAAAAATTTCGTCCTTGAAGTGCGTGACCCGGAGCGATCACTCCAGCATGCGGCACAAAGCGCACTGCGCCACGTCGTCGGTGACGGCACTATGGCCTTGGTGTTAACCGAAGGTCGTGCTGAAATTGCGGTGAAAGTGAGAGAGCGACTGCAACTGTACCTGCGAAACTACACGACCGGCATCAACGTGCAGAAGGTCAACATTGACGATGCCAGCCCTCCTACTCAGGTGCAAGAAGCGTTCGATGACGTGATTAAAGCACGGGAAGATGAAGAGCGTGTCAAGAACGAGGCAGAGTCCTATGCCAATGGCATTGTCCCAGAGGCGCGAGGTCGTGCGCAGCGAATTGAGGAGGAGGCAGAGGCTTACCGACAGCAGGTGATTGCGAAAGCGACCGGTGAAGCGAAGCGATTTGACCAGCTGCTTGATGAGTATTCGAAGGCACCCAAGGTGACGCGAGAGCGCCTTTACCTTGATGCACTCGAGTCTGTGCTCTCAAAGACCAATAAAGTCATGGTCGATGTTGAAGGCGGTAATAACGTGATGTACCTGCCGCTCGATAAGATGGCCCCGTCCGCGGGCAGTGGCGTCTTGCCAGGCGCAATGAGTCGTGGTCTGACGTCTCAGCAACTTCGTGAGGTCACCGACGCTGTAACAGAGCAGCTTCGACGTGACCTCAATGGTCGTAACCAGCGAGGAGGTCGTTAACCATGTCTCGACAAAATATTATTGGAACGCTGTTCTTTTTGAGTTTTTTCGTTCTCAGTAACTCGGTCTATGTCATCAGTGAGACACAGCGCGGGGTATTGTTGAAGTTTGGAGAGGTGGTGAGGGCAGACCTTGCGCCCGGACTGCACTTCAAGGTGCCGTTCGTGGATTCTGTTCGAAAGTTCGATGGTCGTATTTTGACGGTCGATTCAACGCCTGAGCGTTTCTTTACTCAGGAACAGAAGCAACTGATTGTGGATTCTTACGCCAAGTTTCGTGTGGTCGACACCTCTAAGTACTACACCGCAACCAATGGCGAGGAATTTAGAGCGGCGGCACTGCTGTCTCAGCGGATTAACGATGATCTGAGAAACCAGGTGGCGGGTCGCACAGTTCAAGAGGTGGTTTCTGGTGAACGAGACCAGCTCATGGAGGCGGTGAAAGCGCGACTCAACGAAACGGTGCTGGATAGGCTCGGTATTGAGGTCATTGATGTTCGTGTTAAAAAAATTGATCTCCCTAATGAAGTGTCTCAGTCGGTGTATCGACGAATGAACGCCGAACGAGAGAAAGAAGCGCGAGAGCTTCGCTCTGAGGGTAAGGAGATCGCCGAGGGCATGCGTGCTGAAGCGGATCGAAAGGTCACCGTGCTCGAAGCTGAGGCTGTGAGAGATGCGGAAATTATAAGGGGTAGCGGCGATGCAGACGCAACACGCATTTATGCTGAGGCCTTTAATCGTGATCCTGAGTTCTACTCGTTCGTTCGAAGCTTGAACGCCTACCAAACGACGTTCGCGGGTGGTGGCGACATTATGCTGTTGCAGCCGGACAGCCAGTTCTTTCAATATTTGAGAGACCCGAAGGCCGGTCAGTAATCTTCTGCTGTAACTCTGCGGCTGTACCGGCGATAATGCCAGCGTACAGTCACAGGGTTGCACGCAACCCCGGCCTTCAGCCTTTGGACTAAGAGATGGGTGATACAACACGATGGTTGCTCCCTAACGGGATCGATGAGCTTTTGCCTGAGCAGGCGGGCCGTGTCGAAGGCTGTCGACGTTTGTTACTAGACACCTGTGCGACGTGGGGCTACGAATACGTTGAGCCGCCGTTGGTGGAGTTTACCGATTCATTGTTGGTCGGGCTGGGCGCAGACCTTGAGGTTCTGAGTTGTAAGTTTGCAGACAGAGAGACAGGAAGAACGTTGGCCGTGCGCGCTGACATAACGCCTCAAGTTGCTCGTATCGACGCACACAGCCTTGGCCGGGCTGGCGTATCACGCTTGTGCTACGCAGGTTCAACGCTCAAAAGCGTCGCGGATACGATTCCCGCCGATCGAAGTCCAGTGCAACTAGGCGCTGAAATATTTGGTTGTGCCGGCATCGATGCAGATATCGAGATCGTCGAGTTAGTGCTTTCTTTGGTGCGTAAAAGTCATCTGTCCGAGATCACCTTTGATATTGGTCACGTCGGATTTTGCCAGCTCGTACTGGATTCGGCGGGTTTACGTGCAGAGCAGCAAGAAGAGATACTGGCGCTGCTCGCGCGCAAAGCCAACTCCGAACTCGACAAGTTATTGACTGGGCTCGGTCGAGACCAGCGACTAAAAGTGTCGCAGCTGGCATCGATGCACGGTGGATTAGACGTGCTGAGTCGGGCGAAGGACGTGTTTGGCGATCTTGCCGGTGTCAATGACGTCATCGGCGATTTAGAGGCTGTGCTCAGTTGCTGCGAGCGAGCGGACAGTGGCATTAGCGTTTACATCGATCTCACAGAGGCGCACGGCTATCGTTATCACTCGGGCGTTGTCTTTGCATTATACGCCCGAGAGTTAGGTGCCGCGATCGCCAAAGGCGGTCGTTACGACGGTGTGGGTGAGGTGTTTGGTCGTAAACGGCCGGCAACTGGCTTTGCTGTCGATCTAAAAGCGTGGTCGTCGCTTGCGCGTCTGCCGCAAGGTCAGGCGACCTGTATTTCGTCGCCGGTCGACGCGTGTCCCGTATTGATGCGCAAAGAGTCGGAGCTTCGAACAAAAGGCCATGTGGTGGTGAAAGCCGTCGGAGGTGAAATTGACGTTCGATGCAGTCATCAGTTGGTAAATCGTGAGAGTGAATGGCTTGTGGAGCCAGTGGAGAGCAACTAATGGGTCGTAATGTCGTCGTAATAGGGACGCAATGGGGCGATGAAGGCAAAGGCAAGATCGTCGATTTGCTCACTGAACAGGCGACCGCTGTAGTGCGCTTTCAAGGCGGTCATAACGCCGGCCATACGCTGGTTATAGACGGTGAGAAGACCGTTTTACACGTCATTCCGTCGGGTATTTTGCGCGAAAATGTTGAGTGTCTTATTGGCAACGGCGTGGTTCTGTCGGCAGCGGCGTTGTTAAAAGAAATCAAGCAACTTGAGGAGCGCGGTGTTCCTGTTCGCGACCGTCTTAAAATTTCTTCCGCCTGCCCTTTAATATTGCCGTATCACGTTGCACTTGACCAAGCGCGAGAAGAGCGTCGAGGTAAGAAGAAGATTGGCACCACAGGTCGAGGTATTGGGCCTGCGTACGAAGACAAGGTTGCAAGGCGTGGACTACGATTGGGTGATCTGCGAGACCGACAAAAATTCGCGGATACCCTGCGAGAAGTTTTGGATTATCACAATCAGGCGTTGGTTCATTATTACGGCGCTGAACCGCTTGAATTTGACGATGTACTCGCCACGAGCCTAGCGGAGTGTGAGCAGCTGCTGCCGATGATGGCTGACGTAACCTCACGACTGCACGAGCACCGGATCGCCGGTGAAAATATTATGTTTGAGGGCGCCCAAGGGTCGCTTCTCGATATTGACCATGGCACTTACCCGTACGTGACCAGCTCAAACACGACCGCGGGTGGCACGGCAACCGGTTCGGGATTTGGGCCGCTTTACCTCGATTACGTTTTAGGTATTACAAAGGCATACACGACACGCGTGGGATCAGGCCCTTTTCCGACCGAACTGTTCGATGACGTGGGACGTCGTTTGGCCGAGCGCGGTCACGAGTTCGGTGCGACCACAGGGCGACCGAGGCGGTGTGGGTGGTTTGACGCGGTTGCGCTTAAGAGTGCTGTTCAGATCAACTCAATTTCGGGCTTGTGCTTAACCAAGCTGGACGTGCTGGACGGTCTCGATGAGATTTCAGTGTGTATTGGATACACTGATTCAGAGGGTAAGTCGGTCATGGGCAGTACGGAAAATTACGCGGATCTGAACCCCGTCTACGAGCAGCTACCCGGCTGGCATGAGTCGACAGTTGGCGCGCAGCGAGTCGAAGATTTGCCACTCGCTGCGCGAAACTACATCGCCAGAGTGGAAGAGTTAGTGGGTGCCCCTATTGATATTATCTCGACAGGGCCCGACCGTGCGGAAACGATTGTGCTGAGGAGCCCGTACGCCTGATGCTCACGTTGACGAAAATTCTATCGCTTTTCGTCTACCCACTGTCATTGGGTTTGTTTTTTGTCGGACTTTCGCTGTGGGGGCAGCTGCGCGGTAATCGAGCAGCTGCAGGTCTGTGCACGTTTTTAGCTGTGACGGTGCTGTATTTTCCATCGACTCAAATGGGGGTGGAGATGATTGCGGCACCCCTTGAGGCACGCTATCCGGCATTCTCTCCCGAAGAACTCCCTAACGGAGACGTTATCATTGTTCTTGGTGGTGGCATCGAGGCTGAGGGCCAGTTCGGTCGTTGGGGCGATTTGAATGACGCCGCTGATCGAGTATTTGTTGGTGCCGAGTTGTGGAAGGCCCAAAAGGCGCCGCGGATTGCTGTGAGCGGCGGTGCGTCTCGAGGGGCTGTGCCCGGCGCCATCAGATCGCGCGACGTTCTTCTGCGATTGGGCGTACCGTCTGAATCAATTTTGTTAGAAGAGACGAGCCTCACTACTCGCGCCGAAGCGGAAAATTTGGTGACACTCTTGGTGGGAGCGCGGCACGTTCTATTAGTCACCTCAGCGCTTCACATGCGTCGCGCTGCGGCCCTATTTGACGCGCAAGGTTTCAAGGTCACCGCTGTCCCAACCGATCACCGAGTTCACCAGCATTCAGGATTCATACCGGGGTGGATGCCCACGGTCGATCACTTGAATACCAGTACAGCGGCTATTCACGAGTGGGTGGGTTACTGGGTCGACGAGCAACTGGGGCGCTTAGAGCCCGCTGACGCAGAACCGTCACTGTCAGATAAGCAATAATTTTACGTCACTGTAGTTTTTCCCGGTCCATCGACGAAAGGCACGGTAAAAACTGTTGACCTCGGCATAACCCAAGTCCCAGGCAAGGCACTTGCCCGGGACCCATTGATCCGCCAAGCACTCTTCGCAACGATACTGTCTGACTGAATCTAAAATCGTTTGATAGTTCAGGCCGTCTCGGCTCAGACGTCGGCGTAACGTTGTTGGGCTAATCCGCAGACTATCAGCGAGCGTTTCTGAACGAATTCGGGCGAGGTCACCGGTGAGCAGAGCGTCGACCACCTTGCGTGTCGTCTGGGAAAATCGCGTATTGGTTGGCGAGTCTAAAAATTCAAATAACCGTTTTGGCGGTTCGGGCGGTTGATCACGAAGCCGCAAGGCAAATACGTCGCAATCGCGGCCCCAAGCGAGCCGTGTGTTTGAGTCAAGCGCGTGTGCAGTCTGCACAGTGCTCGTGGGTTTGGCCGGTGTCGTTTCTAGTGTCATGGTCACGTCCTTGTGTGTAGTGCACCCCGATCCTTGGGGACGCTTAAACATAGCGCATGAACTTTAGTCTGTCAGTGATTGCGCGTATTTGATGATCTTTGCTTATTTGCCCAGTCGGTCTTCTATTAATGCGCTATGGAAGTGCCGACATAAATACTCAGAAACCACTCGGAACAACGCTCGGCTTTTAGCGAATAGAGGTCTGGGTGGCCTTGAACAGTCGCAGCGCTTGATTGTGGGGGGGCCGACGACCTAGGGTGTAGCTGGGCAGATAAGGATAATTAGGGAGTCAGCATGAAGCCACTTG
>CAYVQI010000088.1:0-7468 GCA_964454155.1 uncultured Alteromonadaceae bacterium
GATTCGATGGTGGACTGCCTCCAGTCAAACGGGGCACTTCTCTCTTGGCGAGAGACCGCGGAGGGTGATCGCCGTATCTACGAAGTGAACGTGTCACTTTACGATGCATTTAAGTTTCAAAGTGCCGATGTCGAGACAACGCTTTCGCGCATGATATTGGCACACGCCATTGTACTGGGGCTCGAAGGGATACCGGCACTTTACATACACAGTTTTTTGGGCACTGAAAATGATTTAGAGCGAGTCCAGAATACCGGGCACAACCGGGCGATCAATCGACATCAGTGGGACATGGATGAGCTAACACAGCACCTAACAGATCCGGAGAGCCATCATGCGTTGTGTTTGTCGGGACTGAAGGCTTTGATTCAAATAAGACAGCGTCAGCCAGCCTTTCATCCGAATGCGACGCAGTACACGCTCAACTGTGGACAATCCATATTCGGATTTTGGCGTCAAAGCCATGATCGTGTGCAGAGTGTTTTTTGTTTATATAACGTCACGGGCGAGTCGAGCTCAATTTCAACTGCGTCGCTCAATCTGGTTGGGAACGACACGTGGGAAGATCTGATCACTGGTTTGGCTCTCGAGAGTGCAGTGGACGGCGAGATCGCGATGATGCCTTATCAAGCAATTTGGCTGACTAATCGCCCAGCATGACCCGAGATGTCCTCCGAGATTCAATGATAGCCACTTAATCTCCCTCTGGGCTCTGGTCCCCGGCTGGGTGTGTGTGTGATCATTTGGGTATGTTGGCGTTCGGTTTTTTAATTGTTGCAGTGGTCTACTCTGCCGTGGGCTTTGGCGGCGGCTCGACGTACATTGCGCTCCTTGCTCTGAGTGGGCAGCCCGCTGAGGTAATCCCACTGATTGCGCTGCCTTGCAACATTTTAGTTGTGACCATTGGGAGCTATTTTGCGGTTCACCGAAGACATTTCGACTGGCATTTATCCATCCCGTTTTTTATAACCTCAATACCCATGGCCTTTTTGGGTGGGCTTATTCGATTAGAGGCAACCCTGTATTTTGTGCTTCTGGGTTTAAGTCTTGTGATCGCGGGCATGAGCCTGTTGTTTAGGACGGCCCCAACTGACGTCAGTGGGCTACCTGGCTCTCGAGGTTTAGCGGCGGTTATTGGCGCAGGACTTGGTTTTTTGTCAGGTATGGTGGGTATTGGCGGAGGTATTTTTCTCGCTCCGGTTCTTCATCATTTGCGCTGGGCGTCGAGCAAAACGATTGCCGCATTGTGTAGTTTCTTTATTTTAATTAATTCGTTGAGTGGTTTGGCTGGACAGGTCTTGAAAACAGGATCCGAGGCAGTGATCTTAGCGGGTGCTTACGGAGCGCCCTTACTGCTGGCAGTCGCGGTTGGCGGTATCTTAGGTGGTCGATTTGTGATCGAGGGTGTCGCGAATCAACGCATCGCCGAGTTGACAGGATTGCTTGTGCTCATCGTTGGCATACGTATTTTGTGGGTTTAGCTACAGGTGTTTGCGGTTTTTTTTGCCTGCGCTGACGGTGCGATCCGTAATCAACGGGTGTGTCCGCGACTGCTGATAAGTCATCATTTAGTGCTGGCTTCAGAACAAAGTTTGAGAACATAACCAGAGCAGAGAAGGAGGTGAGATGTGAAGGCTGAACGAATGCCTAAGTCACAGCAAAACGTTTTTGGGGAGCCTATAGAGCTCTGCTGTAATGACCCAGTGACGGGTTTTTATCGTGACGGACATTGCAATACTGGTCCGAACGATCTGGGCACACACACGGTGTGTGCTTTGATGACATCGACGTTTCTTGAGTACTCCGCATCGGCGGGGAATGACCTGAGTACACCGCGCCCTGAGCACGGTTTCCCCGGACTTGTTGAGGGGAATAGATGGTGTTTGTGTGCGCTACGATGGGAACAGGCCCATCGAGCTGGAAAGGCGCCAAAACTGTACTTGCGAGCGACAAATATCGTGACCTTACGGGCTATTCCGCTGGACGTACTCAAGCCCTATGCCTTAGACCTCGTGTGAGATGTGCACGTAATTGCTTTGGAGGATAGCCTTGTAAACGAGACAACTGGTAACCTCACGCCCAATAAGTAGGTTGTTTTTTCTGATGACACCAGACGCACACGAGTCTACGGTGCCTCATGAAAACTGGGGGCTAAATGAAGGTTTCAAGAGTTTCAGGTGCATTGGGTGGGTCGGTGTCTCAGCTTGATGTGAGTTCGGCTTTAGCGGACGGTAGTATTAGCGCCATTCGCGAGCTGCTGAACGAGCACGAAGTGTTGTTCTTAAGAGATCAGACATTGTCGCCGGCTGAACAGCGCGATTTGGCAAGACTTTTTGGACCACTTCAGACACACCCAGCTTACGGCACGGTCGACAATATTCCCGAAGTTATGTTGTTGGAGAGTACGCCCGAAAACCCCTCTAAAATTGAGGTTTGGCACTCCGATATGACGTTCCGTCAGCACCCGCCTTCTGTGACTGTGCTCCGCGGTATTACCATTCCTGAAGTGGGAGGCGACACGCTCTTTGCCAGCATGACCTCGGCGCATGACTCGCTATCTGAGGGGATGAAACGTTACCTAGAGCCGTTGGTCGCGGTTCACGATTTTTCGCGCGGTTTCAAGGAGAGCCTTGCGGAGCCCGGTGGTCGCGAGCGACTGGAAACCGCGCTTGCAGAGAATCCACCCGTCAGGCACCGCGTCATCCAAACGCACCCAGAAACAGGCAAAAAAGTTATTTTCGTTAATGCGCTCTTTACCACCCATATCGAAGGGTTGTCACCACTGGAGTCCTCTGAAGTCCTGAGCTTTCTATATCAGCATTGTGTTCTGCCAGAGCACACCTGCCGCTTTCACTGGGAGGAGAACAGTCTCGTGTTATGGGATAACCGCAGCACGCAACATAAGCCAGTTAACGACTTTTTGCCCGCACGGCGTGCACTGCATCGTGCTGTGAGTGAGGGCGACCAGCCTTACTGATTACATAGCGTCTTGCAGGTAGCCTTCAACCTCGCGTTTCACCATGGGTGCAAAAAGGTAAAGTGCAATGAGATTGGGTACTGCGATAAGGAAGATCATCGCATCTGAGAAGTCGAGTACGGCTCTCAACTCGAGTACGCAGCCCAGCGCAAAAAACGTAAGAAAAGTCGCTTGGAAGGCAATGGTCCGCCACTTGCCAATGCCCACTAAGTAATTCCATGCAGTGAGCCCGTAATACGACCACGCCAATGCGGTTGAAAAGGCGAACAGTACGGCTGCGCAGGCAATGAGGTATGGAGCCCAAGGTAAGTGATAGGCAAAGGCGGCTGACGTCAGCTCGATACCTGCAAGCTCACCGCCCATTAGTCCATTGGGTACCGCGGTTGTTAGAATAACCAGCGAGCTCAATGTCAGTACCACCACAGTGTCGATAAAGGGCTCGAGTAATCCAACCAGTCCCTCGGACGCTGGCTCTTTCGTTTTCACCGCAGAGTGTGCGATGGATGCAGAGCCCAAACCGGCCTCATTGGAAAATAGTGCGCGTTGGAAACCGATGATCAACGCGCCCAGTGCGCCGCCCGCCATAGCGTCGCTGCCAAATGCACCTGATACAGCACTCTCGATGGCAATGGGAATGTTCTCCCAGCTCATACTGATGATGACCAAACAGCCTAAAATATAAATGCCTGCCATGAAGGGGACGATGACCGCCGCTGCGCGAGCGATCGATGTGATGCCCCCAATAATGACCACGCCAACAATGGCGGCCAGGACAACACCAAAGGCTAAGGAGTAATCGACGAGGAAACTGGCCTCGCCACCGGTGATCACCAGCATCTGCTGATAGGCTTGATTGGACTGAAACATGTTGCCCACGCCAAAGCAGCCCACCACGAGTGCGAGCGCGTAGAGCATTCCGAGGCTCCGTCCGACTTTTGGCCAATGGCGCTCTTTAAAATAGGCGTCGAGATAGTACATTGGACCACCCGATACGGTACCGTCTGGATGAACGCGCCGGTATTTCACACCCAAGGTGCATTCAATCAGTTTTGTGGACATGGATAAAAAGCCTGCAACGAAGAGCCAAAACGCTGCGCCTGCGCCGCCGAGACTAATGGCGACTGCAACGCCGCCAATGTTGCCCACGCCCACGGTCCCCGATATCGCGGTGGCAAGCGCTCGAAAGTGACTGATTTCACCCTCAGCAGAGGGGTCTTTAAAGTCCCCTCTGACGTGCCGAAACGCCAGCCAAAACCCTCTAATATTGATAAATCGAAGGTAGAAAGTAAAAAACAAGGCACCGATCGCAAGCCACAGCACCACGAGAGGCACATCTTGCCCGAATAGAGGGATGGCAAAAAAAACGAAACTGGATAAAGCGCTCGCCAGAGGCGCCATGAATGCATCAATTGACGCGGCTAGCGTATCCATTATTTTCTCTTCCTAAGCATGATTTAAAATTTGTAAACGCGGTAATTAAGGCTTGTGGCGTAGCTCGCGGGCTGCGCCTATTGCAATCCCTACACCAATCCAGACGGCTTCTTGAGTGAGCACGAAAAGCACTGCACCGAAGGTGATTCCCATCCCGATAAAAAACCCTTGCGGGGGTCTGAATTTGTCCTTACTCATATTTCATCTTACATTGCGTCCAAGGTGGCACCGGTTTTAGTTCGGTGAGTATGACACTGAGCATGAGACTTTCTCTAGTCAAGTTACTTGCAGGCTTAGCCACTGTGACGGCACACAAACGAGGAGTTGGGAGCGTTGGCATTAAAAATAATAGCCTGGATGAATTTTACCCTTGCGCTTGCGGGGCTGCTTAAGTTTTTGCCGATTACCTATCTGTTCGTCTTATCGGCTTGGCGCCCACCGTCGGACTCGGACCTTATTTGGTCTGTTGATCTCATTTCAGACACTTATTTGATTGTTCTTGTGTGGCTGGCTGTTGCCTTTGGATTGAAGAAGGCAAGTGGTCGCGCGATGATTTTTCCGTGGCGCTAATCGCGCTTTAGCATTTCGGGTCGCACTCTCCCTGACTCGTTACTGTGCAGTGGCACATGTCGCCCGCACCTTTTTTCTGCTAGTGTCCATCGTGCCGGATTCGGTGAATTCCTTAGCGTTTTGAGGCAATGCGCGCTGGAGTTACTTCGTTAATATTGCTTTAGTGATCTAATGATTAATTCTGGTCGTTTCTCAAATTGGCTTTTGATCGTCCCCGTGACGCTTTTTGTTTTCTTGGTCTGGGATGCCGCTTCACGATCATTTGTCGCACAGCAGGCTGTTGAAGAGCAGTTCCGGCTGGGCTTCGTGGCGGACGGATCGCGGCGAGAGGGTATGCGCGATCTATTAGGGCGCGACGTTCGAACAGCACTCATGTATTCCTTACACAGTGTGTCAGATGTTCAAGCGCTGGAAACCGATGCGGCGCGATTTGAACGATTGGATGAGACCCTCGGAGAACTCGGGTTCTCGTTGCGCAATTCGCGCTACGACTTTTTTGAGGCTTACTTGGTTGAGTCCACTCCCAGCCAACAACTGATTCTGCGAGGTCGCTACCCCACACAGACCAATCTTGTGGGCGTCGATGTCTCCGATTCGAAGCTTTTCGCACACGTGAATGTTTCTCAGGCAGAACTTTTTGATCAAGCCTCGACGATATCGCAGGTCACCTCGCCTGATGATTTACTGTTAATCGGCACTCCCCAGACGGTTCTTTTTGATGCTCAACTTATTTTGCAGGGTGACGAGAATCTTTCCAGTTGGTTTCTTGCGTTACGAATTGGGTTTTCAGACTTAAATCGGAGTGTTGACCTTATTGGTCAACAAATGTCGGGTGGTGCAACACCGCTTCGTATCATCAGTATCGACAAAAAAACTGAAGCCTGTCTTTCGGTATGGGAGGTAGGCGTCGGCTCGTTAGACTGCAACACAGCGACATTATCTGAGCCCGTTCAATACCGCTCGAACTATAACTACGCAAGTGCAAATGATCTGACGTACACCATCTTTCAGCCCAGTGACGTTTATCGTGCTGCACGCACATCCACTTTGGCACAAGAGCCGATTTGGCTTAGGTTAATGCCAGCGGGTTTGGCGTTGCTGCTGCTCGTCACGATATTGAGCTATTTCCGCTACCGGCAGCAAAATGAGTCGCTGCAGGATTCTTTCTCTCGCTCTATGTCGGACAAAGACTCGCTCAATGGGTCCATACATGAGGTCCTCTCGGCACACTTGGACGTCATGAGCCGCTTCACGTTTGCCATGCGGGCTGAAGACATACCTCAGGGAAACCGACGCTACTTTGATTTGGCCATTAACGAATTCATGCAGGCTCAGCTGAGGCTCAATACGCTGATTCTTCAGCAACCCCCAGATAATCTGACCGCGTCTCAGGATTCGCCTGGAGTTGATCTGCAAGAGGTTGCAGAGCTTGCCCAGATGGTCTTGGATGTCTCAACCCTAGACTCGTCAATAGACACTAAATTGTTTGTTTCTGAGGACTTACCTAAACAGATCAAAGGCTTCCCAAGCAGCATCCACACAGCTGTTATAGCGGCGATTTTTTTGTCGTCAGAGGGTACGGACGATGGTGCGATAGAGGTTTCGTTGTGGTCGGAAAAAGTGGCAGGACAAACCTGTGCGTTTTTGCGTATTACTGACACGGGGGGAGGGTGGGGGGGCTGGGGGGGCGGGGTCCTTTTTTTACCGGTTCCACGTACCTGGACTTCGTCGGTGGAACACGTGGGTTCTGCGGCATCTGAAATGCTTATAGCTAGGGCTGCTAGCGCGATAACCCCGAATCGAACCATCTATTATGAGCTTGGTGACGATTTTTCCAAAGGTCTGGCAGCGCGATCATTTTCATCTCTGAACTCTGGAGCTGGACAAAACGTTAAGCTTCTAGTAACAGAGCATTCGCACCGCTTCTCAGAGTATCCCCCCATCTTTTCAAGGAAGGTTCAATCTTGTTCTATCGTCTCCATTGTATTTTTTCAAGCTCCTTTGACAATTCTTCCTTGCAGTGTCATATGATGATGCTCCGAACTTGTACCTCTCGAATCCGAACAAGAACCGGTGTCGTGGTTGGCGACAGCTCTAGAGCGCTCAGCTCGTATACGATCGACAGCTTTTCAAAGGTCACGCAGAAAACTCCCACCACCTTTGCCACGACGGCTTCGAAGGAGTTGAGCATCCTTGGAAACCCAAACGGGGGACAACTTACATTCTCCGCCTTGAGCGCTGCGTCTCACTGCACTTCCCTCCCTGACATTCTCTCTCTCCAGGCAGTTTTCGTCGGCGTGGCTGATACGAAGTCCGAGTCGTTGTTGACCGTCAAGCCGCTGAACCTCAAGCCGTCCAAGACGCAGGAATCATGTGCCGTTTCCTACTCCCAAAATGACCAACCCATCGCGGAGTTCTTCTTCACCTTTGGCAATATGGAGAGCAACTCTTCACGGGGCGGTTTCAGCTACCCCTCATCTGCTGCTCACG
>CAYVQI010000088.1:7478-8763 GCA_964454155.1 uncultured Alteromonadaceae bacterium
CCTCCCCTCCCCTCTCCCGCCGACCGTAAGATGGCCAACTACTCAGAACTTCTCGACTCGAAGATGGGTAATATATTGGCCGTCGCGAAGCATCACAAATTCGTCCTTGACCCCGAAGCCTCCACCCTCTACCAAAAACACGCCAACGACATCAGCACCGACGAGAGCAGGCTGACGGGCTGGGGGGGCTACGCCGACTGCAAACCGATCGAGCTCAAAGACTTGAGCTTTCTGATGGACTGCTTCCCTCCTCCAATATTAGCGCAGGAGCCAACCGGTTGGGTTCCGACGATATCCTACAGTGTGAATTTTTTCTCAAAGCCTAAGAATAACCCTGCCCTAGTGAAGCTCGACTTTCAAACGAGGATCGCTGTGGATGGCGTTATTGAATGTGACGGTCACGCCTGGGATGAGGAGGATGGACTGCTGGCTACGAGCCGGCAGATGGCTAGAGTTTGGAAGCCAAAATGAGGTGCCCGAAGCAAGTACAACGTATTTTTGAATAAAATAAACCCCAAGCGCGTTGTTTTACATTCTCCTTCGCTTTAAATTTAAATCCACTCCCTCGCATATTTGCAAGCCTGCAAGAACTCCCACTCCCTACTCCCCTCCTCCGGATCATGATCATACTCCCACCTACTAGTCAACGGCAAGCTCATAAGTATGCTCTCGATCCTCCCCCCAGTCTTGAGCCCGAAAACCGTCCCGCGATCGTACACGAGGTTGAACTCAACGTACCGACCGCGGCGGATCTGCTGCCACTCCTTCTCCTTCTCGGTGAAGGGGTCGTCCTTGTGCTTCTCGACGATGGGGCCGTAAGCGTTGACGACGCTTCCCAGGGCTTCCTTGGAGCACTCGAAGATGGTGTCGGGGTCGCGGTCGTTCAGGTCGTCGAAGAAGATTCCGCCCAGCCCGCGAGTCTCGTTGCGGTGGGAGATCACGAAGTAGCGGTCGGCCCAGGCTTTGAATTTGGGGTAGAAGGTGGGGTCGTGGTTGTCGCATACCTTTTTGTAAGTTCCGTGAAAGTGGGCCATGTCCTGCACGCAAGTTCCGGTTAGTCACAGTGAGCACACACTTGAATGAAATTGACGGATATTGTGTTTTTTAAGTCTCTATTACTCACCTCTTCGTTAATATAACTCGGCGTAATATCCGTCCCACCTCCAAACCACCACACACCCCCATCCGTCTCAAAGTACCTGTAATTAAAATGCATCGTAGGGCACATGGGGTTGCGAGGGTGCATGACGCTAGAGAGACCGCAGGCGAAGAAGGGGACGCGCTC
>CAYVQI010000089.1:0-8689 GCA_964454155.1 uncultured Alteromonadaceae bacterium
GGTATCTCGCAAGAGCCGCGCTTATTTGTCACAGACCACTGAGCTATTTTGGTCTGTCGGGTAAAAGTTTTGTGCCATTGCTTTCCGGAGTGGCGTGCGCGATACCGGCGATTTATGCGACAAGAACGATGTCGTCGCGGCAAGAGCGTTTGATGACTTATGTTGCTATTCCACTCATGCCGTGCTCCGCGCGATTACCCGTTTACGCACTGCTGATCACGGTCTTAATTCCCGATACGACGGCTTTTGGTGGGCTGGTGGGTTGGCAAGGTCTCGTCATGTCCGGTATTTATTTTTTTGGCATTGTATCAGCACTGCTCGTGGCCGCCGTTGCAAGCAGGTTGGGTGAGTCTGAGTCGCGCAAGCAGGCCTTTATACTCGAGCTGCCCGCGTATCGGACACCCAATATTTTGCCCATTATTCATGCGTCGGTGAATCGGGCCGGGCACTTTGTACAAAAAGCCGGCAGTATTATTTTCACGGTTACGGTTATGGTGTGGTTCCTGGGCTACTTCCCCAATGGTGGCGAGGATCTGTCGACCTCCTGGTTGGCAACGCTGGGTACTTGGATTCAGCCTGTTTTTGAGCCGCTCGGCCTAGATTGGCGTTACGGCGTCGCGATTTTAGCCTCGTTTTTGGCTCGAGAAGTCTTCGTCGGGACTTTGGGCACTATTTTTGGTATCGAGAACGCAGATGACGACCCTGCGCCGCTTGCTGAGCGGATTGCCGAGTCGGGGCTGACGGCGGCGTCTGGCGCAGCGCTGGTGGTGTTTTTCACGATCGCACTTCAGTGCGTGTCGACGGTGGCGTTGCTTGCGAGAGAATCAAAGTCGACTGGTTTTGCCATGCGGCTGCTGTTGAGTTATCTCGTGTTAGCGTGGATTGCAGCGTTTGCCGTCCATGGATTGGTTTCTATGCTCTAGCGAGGCTCGTCGCGTCCGTGCTGAAACAGTTTGAGTTCCGTGAGAAGCAATTGTGCCGCCATTCGAATCATTAACGAATGGTGATGCCTCCTTTGCGCGTCGGTCCCCACTTCTATCTGCTGCCGCAGCTGTGCAATTTGCGTAGGCGTCAAGTCGTCAGGCAGGTCTACCGAGAACGAAAACTCAGTGCTGCCCTGTGTTTCCCCATACACCTTGAGGAGTAAGGCTGTGGCATGAGCGATCAATGTCTCGTCGGCGCCTTTGTCTCTGAGGAGGACAGCGAGACTTTCGGTTAAAAACGCATAGGCTTGCTTTTCGCGACTCGGAAACTCGAGGACGTTAGACATTAAAGAGGGCGTTGGAGGTTTGACTTCCGAGGGTCGGCACTTGACGAATGCCGCAGCAGTGTCGCGGTGTGACCTATTTTTTGGACGAGTTCGGCAGCGCTCGTTTCTGTGAGGCTTTTTATAATGGTGTCGCGGGTCTCCCGATCTCCCACGTTGACTCTAATTTTAACGAGTTCGTGATCTGTCAGTGCACGATCGAGTTCAATCTGAATGCCTTCGGTTAAACCTTGACCACCCACGGTTACAATAGGGTGAAGTTTGTGTGCGATGGCGCGATATTGTTTCAGTAATCGGTTTTCCACGTTGCGACTCTCAAGTGGTGAGTTGAATGGTTCATGAGCTGGTATTCTACCGGTCATTGGTTCAGGAGTCCCTCAAAATGGCAAAGAAGCGTAGTTCGAGTAAGGCGTGGCTCAAAGAACACCGCGACGATGTTTATGTTCAGCGTGCGCAAGCTGAGGGCTATCGATCCAGAGCCTGCTATAAGCTCATCGAACTGAATGACAAAGATCGGTTCATACGGCCGGGAATGACAGTGGTTGATTTGGGCAGTGCGCCTGGAGGTTGGTCGCAGGTCGCCGCCCACCTTGTGGGCCATAAGGGTCGAGTGGTGGCTAGCGATATTCTTCCAATGGACGCCTTGGCTGGCGTTGATTTTATTGAAGGCGATTTTACCGAGCAGTCTGTGTTTGATCAGATTCAGCAGGTTATTGGGGAGAGTGTCCCGTCCGCCGTGCTCTCAGATATGGCGCCTAATATGAGTGGTATCGTCAGTGTGGATCAGCCCAAGGCGATGTATTTGGTTGAGCTGGCGCTCGATCTCGCGGTGCAGATTCTCCCCCAAGGCGGCGTTTTTGTGGCCAAAGTATTTCATGGAGAAGGGTTTGATGAGTGGCTTAAGTCTGTCCGCGAACGTTTTCTTACGGTCCACAGTCGAAAGCCTGCCGCGTCCAGACCACGGTCTAAAGAGGTCTATGTGGTGGCCAAAGGTTTTCGTGGTTAGAGCCAATACCAAGAAATTTGCGTAGATCCTTGAAATAGGGTGTAACCGTCTCCATGTTCCAAAGAGTGCGTGGTTTTGCGAACAGCCCGCTATACTGGTGATCTTTTACGCGCCAACGTTAAGCCGGAGGATGGTGATTTGAACAATATGGCGAAGAATATGTTGTTGTGGCTCGCGATTGCAGCAGTGCTGTTGTCGGTGTTCAACAACTTCAATACCCAGGGTAAAAATGAGCAAGTCGGGTACTCTGCGTTTATTCAAGAGGTGCAGAATGATCGCCTGTCGAAGGTGGTCGTTGACGGCCTGTCCATCAGTGCCGAGCGGAAGGATGGGTCAAGTTTTGAGACCATTCGACCGATGGTGGAAGATCCAAAGCTGATGGATGATCTTCTCACCCACAATGTGATTGTCGAAGGTAAGCAGCCGGAGCAACAGTCTGTCTGGACACAGTTACTCGTGGCGAGCTTCCCGATCTTAATAATCTTGGCTGTTTTCATGTTTTTCATGCGGCAGATGCAAGGCGGGGGCGGTGGTCGTGGTGGTCCGATGAGCTTTGGTAAAAGCAAAGCAAAGTTGATGGGCGAAGATCAAATTACCACCACCTTTGCCGATGTGGCAGGCGTTGACGAGGCCAAGGAAGATGTTCAGGAGTTAGTCGAATTTTTGCGCGATCCCAGCCGATTCCAAAAGTTGGGCGGGCGGATTCCACGCGGCGTATTAATGGTGGGTCAACCCGGAACTGGAAAAACGCTTCTCGCTAAAGCGATCGCGGGCGAGGCCAAAGTGCCGTTCTTCTCAATTTCTGGTTCTGACTTTGTCGAGATGTTTGTCGGTGTGGGTGCGTCGCGAGTCCGCGATATGTTTGATCAGGCAAAGAAACAGTCGCCCTGTATTATTTTTATCGACGAGATCGATGCGGTTGGACGACATCGAGGTGCCGGCCTGGGTGGTGGACACGATGAACGTGAACAGACGCTGAACCAGTTGCTGGTCGAGATGGACGGTTTTGGCGGGAATGACGGCGTTATTGTCATTGCTGCGACTAACCGCCCTGACGTGCTTGATCCTGCTTTATTACGGCCGGGTCGGTTTGACCGGCAAGTGACGGTGGGTCTGCCTGATATTCGCGGCCGTGAACAAATCTTAAAAGTGCATATGCGCAAAGTGCCACTCGCTGAAAATGTAGAAGCCTCGAAGATTGCGCGAGGAACGCCGGGGTTTTCGGGTGCAGACCTTGCCAACTTAGTGAACGAGGCGGCACTTTTTGCCGCGCGCGCGGGTGTTCGCTCGGTCGGTATGCAGCACTTTGAGCTTGCGAAAGACAAAATCATGATGGGCGCTGAGCGTCGTTCAATGGTGATGTCCGAAAAAGAGAAATTAAACACCGCGTATCATGAGGCTGGGCATGCCATTGTAGGTCGACTCATGCCCGAGCATGATCCGGTCTATAAGGTCTCGATTATTCCTCGTGGGCGCGCACTCGGGGTGACCATGTTCTTGCCCGAGGAAGACCGCTACAGTCACACACGACGTCACATTATCAGTCAGGTCACTAGCCTGTTTGGTGGGCGTGTCGCGGAAGAGATGACGCTCGGTAAAGAGGGCATTACGACCGGTGCGTCCAACGATATTCAGCGTGCGACAGAAATTGCACGCAATATGGTCACCAAGTGGGGTCTGTCGGACACCATGGGCCCGCTTTTGTATGACGAAGGTGGCGAAGAGGTATTCTTGGGACGCTCTGCGGGGCAGCCCTCAAAAGCGATGTCGGATGAGACGGCGCGGGCCATCGACAAAGAGGTCCGATCAATTATCGACGAGTGCTATGAGAGCGCACGCGGTTTGCTTGAGGAACATCGAAGCAAGATGGACATGATGGCTGAAGCGTTGATGCAGTTCGAAACGATTGATGCTGGGCAAATTGATGAAATTATGGAAGGCCGCAAGCCCAGTCCACCGGCAGATTGGACTGACGGCCCTTCAGATTCACCATCGGACCCCGAAGCGTCCTCGCCTGGTGACGAGAGTGTGGGCGATCCGATCACGCACTAAACAGTTGTGGCACTTAGCCTGAACTGCGGTGGGCGTCAACTTTCGCTGGACACTCCTCAGATCATGGGCGTTCTCAACCTAACGCCCGATTCTTTTTCCGACGGCGGTGCGCTCCTTTCTAGCAACGGTCTCCTCGAAGATCGCCTTTTAATGCGAGCGGCCCAGATGGTCGCCGATGGCGCGGTGATCTTGGATATTGGTGGCGAGTCTACTCGACCTGGGGCTGAAGCCGTCTCCACGCAAGAGGAGCTTGACCGCGTGATGGGTGCGATAGCACTACTGTCCTCGCGTGTGGATGTTATTTTGTCGATCGATACCAGTAACCCTGTCGTTATGCGAGAAGCGGCAATGGCAGGCGTCGGGATGCTGAATGATGTGCGAGCGCTGACACGCGCTGGTGCGCTCGAGGTGGCAGTGCAGGCGGGTGTGCCGGTCTCACTGATGCACATGTCAGCAGAGCCGGAGCGAATGCAGGCGCACACCGACTATCAAGATGTGGTCAGTGACGTGATGGCATTTCTCAAAGCGCGTGTTGATGAGTGCCTCATCGCTGGGGTGGCGCGAAGCCGGGTTCTTATCGATCCGGGGTTTGGTTTTGGTAAGACGGTGCCACAAAACTACGAAATATTGCGTCGGCTGCGTGAATTTGCCTCATTTGAACTGCCACTCTTGGTCGGACTCTCTCGAAAGTCTATGATCGGCGCCATTACGGGCCGACCGGCTTCTCATCGGATCGTACCCAGTGCGGTGCTGGCGGTTTTGGCTGCAGAGGGTGGGGCGGCGGTTATTCGAGTGCATGATGTTGCAGAAACGGCCGATGCACTGGCTGTATGGCGTGCAACAAAGGGGGAGTTGTGACACGGAAATATTTTGGTACCGACGGCATCCGAGGACGCGTGGGCGACTCGCCGGTAACGCCCGACTTTATGCTGAAGCTAGGGTGGGCGACTGGGAAAGTATTTGCAGGTGCCGACGGTTCAAAGCCGACGGTAGTGATTGGTAAAGATACGCGAGTGTCTGGCTACATGCTCGAGTCTGCTTTGCAGGCAGGTCTGGTGGCTGCCGGTGCCAATGTGAAGTTACTGGGCCCACTGCCAACGCCGGGAATCGCCTTATTGACGCGAACCCAAAAAGCGGAAGCAGGAATTGTCATCAGCGCATCGCACAATCCGTACTTTGACAATGGCATCAAGTTCTTTAATGACAAGGGCAGTAAGCTTTCGGATGAGCTCGAGTTGCAAATTGAAGCCATGATAGACAGCCTAATGGTGACTGTGGATTCCGAGCAGCTCGGCAAAGCCAGTCGTATTGTCGACGCTGCCGGTCGATATATCGAGTATTGTAAAGCGACGTTCCCCGAGTCTTTGAGTCTGAAGGGATTGAAACTCGTGATTGACTGCGCCCATGGTGCGACCTATCACATAGCGCCCGCTGTATTTGATGAGTTGGGTGCCGAGACTGTGGTTATTGGCGCAACGCCAGACGGGTACAATATTAACGCCGGCGTGGGCTCTACTGAACCTGAAGCGCTTCAGGCACGTGTTGTCGCGGAAGGTGCGGATATTGGTATCGCGTTTGACGGTGACGGCGATCGACTGCAAATGGTCAACGCGCACGGGGAGTTGCTCACGGGTGATGATGTGCTGTATATCCTCGCCATGCATCGCTTAGCGAACGGTGACTCGGATGCTGGGGTCGTTGGTACGCTAATGACTAACATGGGTTTGGAATTAGCCCTGGAAGCGGGTGGACTTCGATTGGCGAGGGCGAAAGTCGGGGATCGATATGTCAAAGAGCTTATGAACGCAGAAGGCTGGAGCTTGGGTGGCGAATCTTCGGGCCATATTATTTGTGGCGAAGTCAGCACCACGGGTGATGGCGTCATCGCGGCCCTGCAAGTTCTTGCTGCCGTCATGGCCTCGGGTCGATCGATCGCTGAACTTGCCTCCGGTTTCACGCCGCTGCCGCAAGTATTGATTAATGTGCGCATTGGTAAAGACTTTAATATGGCTGCGCATTCTTCGATTAAAAATGCCTGCGATCGAGTCGAGGCGGCGTTGGAAGGGCGTGGTCGACTGCTCTTACGGCCATCAGGAACTGAGCCCGTAATTCGCGTTATGGTTGAGGGTGATGAGACCGTTGAGATTGATCGTCTTGCACACGAAGTGGCGGACGCAATTAAGCAGGCGGCTTAACAAGAGTCTTGCCCTGTCGATGTCACTTGGGTAGACTCGCGCCCCCTTGGTAGTGGTGTTTTCGTCGGTCGTTAACGCCTGTTTCGGAGAAACAAGTGAATCAAGTCATTTTAGTTGTTCACCTTCTGGTGGCGCTTGCGATTATTGGCCTTATATTGCTGCAGCGGGGCAAAGGTGCTGACATGGGCGCATCGTTCGGCGGCGGGTCGTCACAAACGGTTTTTGGCTCATCGGGCGGTGGTAACGTTTTGACGTCAGCGACAGGCTGGCTTTCAGCACTGTTTTTTGCGACGAGTTTTGGTCTTGCGATGATCGCGGACCAACAATTTGCGGACACCGACGATTTAGGATTTGAAGTGCCTTTGGGTGCAGTTGAAGCACAACCCTTGGCCCCTGCGGGTGATCTACCGCTTGCGGATGAGCCAATTGATAGTTCCGATTTTAGCGATCTGCCGATCGACTGAATCAAAAAAATTGCGGGAGTGGTGGAATTGGTAGACACGCTATCTTGAGGGGGTAGTGGCCTATGGCTGTGCGGGTTCAAGTCCCGCCTTCCGCACCATCTTAAAGGGGAGCAATAACGCTAAGTTGTTGTTCCCCTTTGTATTTTCGGAACTAGAAAACCTTTCTTGCCCGTTTTCTCGGTATGCCACTAGGTTACCCGTCACCATGACTGATCACTAAAGCTAGTGGTGCTGACCATACGATCAATCTCTGCCAGTAACTGCGTTGCTTCATTATTCAGGCTTTATCTGCCGCCATCTGAATACGAGCCATTCGCAGCCTGAACTGCAAGTTCACGTAGATATACGGTGTAACGTGGTTTCAACGGATGCCGTGCCACTTGAAGCACAATCGTGGCGTCCGATAGATCGGTGATGCTCTGCGTGACACCTTTGATCTGTTTTTCTAGATGGCTTGCTATAGCTCGTCCGGCGGCATCATCTTTCGCTGCATTAGTTCTCTTACCCGATGCCAGCGTTTCCATAACCATAGCAGTAACTTGGCTGTTGCTTAGCAACAACCTCTGGGGATTGAGACCTGAAATGTTCGCACAGACTGATAGCACAACCCTTTTCAACTAAACCGATGTCAAAAAGGTAGTCACAGACCACCTGAGGGTGTAAGCGGCGGGCGAGTTCAGTGATTTCGGGTTGAGGCGATAAAGACTTTAATGTGTGACAAGTCAAACACAATGAGGCAATTTAAACGCGTGGCTGGCTTACACCACCGCTAAAAGTTGATCATGATGAGGAATGGGCGCAGTCTATTCAACAATAGTGGACGGGCCTGCCAGCCCAGATGTTGGTGGTGAGCCTGTTGGTGAGGACCGGCAATTAAAATGAAGAATAAAATTGATGTTTACATGTTGTGTGAGCTGATTGTGTTTTTCTTCGCATTGTCGGTCATATTTCATACGGTCACGGTTGCTCAGTTAGGCGGAGCGTTACTGACGTCTAACGACGCGGTCAAGCTCACGCAGGAGCTCATTTTGTATCGTGGGGCTCTGACTGGCTTTCTATTGCTACTCTACGTGAGCTGTCGCGTTCTTAAAAACAATACGACGTTAGTTTTGAAGGTCATTGCACTTATCTCATGGGTGGCATTTATTGAAGATGTGATCGCAATGGATGACGTGTTCTTTACACCACAACTTATTACTGGACGAATAACACAGATACTGAGGCCCGTTTATCTCATGGCCATTCTCTTTATGGTGTTCCATGCATCCGATCGAGAGGTTAGATATGCGGCCTGATGACCCCTTGAAACCGAGTGACAGTCTGTCGCTTAAGGAAATTTCGGCGTTAAGGGAGTTAAACCCTGGGCGAGGCAGTCGTTTATCAAGAGCATTTAATGCAAAAACACCTGCATTTCGGCTTTATTGGGTGCTGTTTACTGCTCTTGTGTTGTGCTACATGGCTGCGCACTCTAGCGGGCTGCTACCGGACTATCTCGCTTTTGGCTGGACCGGGCAGTTTTTCGATTTTCAGATGCATCGAGTCCGATTCCTGATGTCCTTTACGATGCTCACGTGTGGCTATATTTGGCTGGTTCTAGGGAAAGACTTGGTCCACCTTATCGTCTGCTATTTTGCTTTGTGCTTCTATTTTGCGGTGACCGGCATTGCCCGCTTAGAGGTTGCTATGGGTGATGAGCCTAATTTTA
>CAYVQI010000090.1:0-8509 GCA_964454155.1 uncultured Alteromonadaceae bacterium
GAGGCCTGAGTCAGCCATGGGGCTTTGGATACCCATGTTGGTGAAGTCGCCTTCGATAGTACCGCCGAAGACAGTCTGCTCAGTTTCACCCGTTACGATGCCAACACCTGCGATAAACGCAGCTGCTTCATCGGTAACCGCTGTCGAGCCGTCAGCATTTCGCTCAAAGATGTTCCAAGGCACACAGCCGCCACTTGAGTCACGACAAACCGGGTTGCCGTTTCCATCGTCAACGATGAAGAGTGCTTGTTGAACTCGTACGTAGTTCAAATCATTTTGCGAAATACGAGTGCCTTCAGTGGCAGAGAACTGCCCGAAGATATCGAATGCGAAGTCATCATTGATGTCGCCACGGAAGCCAAAGATGGCGCGCCATGAGCTGTTCTCGTAGGTGCTGACACGAGGTCCGCCTTCGACGTTCCGGTGCGAGTTAATGAACTGTACATCGACAGAGTCGTTGCCCGCAGCCATCCAGTCCAGACAGCTGACAAAGTTGTCATCCGCATCAAACGTACCTGTGAATGAGCCCAACATGATGCCGTCACCGCTGGGTCCAGCGCCGCCGGTCAACAGTGGGTTATCACAGTTGGTTTCGAACGGACGGTTAAACGAAGCCGATTCTGCAATCTGCGCTTCAGTTTTGTTGTTCATGTAGGTCGTATCGAAGTAAGCCTCAACACTGTCAGTGATCTCGTAGTGACCACTTGCGCCTAAGTTCCAACGCTCAACAGGACGCTGATAATGGTTGACCGCACCGTAGTTGTAGTACTGGTCAGATCGGCCAGCAAATGGTGTCAAGGTACCGTCTAGTTCTTGGAAGACTGTTCCCGAAACACCGTTACCGATGGTGCCGTTGAAGCGACGGAAGTTAGACGAACCGCCGCAGAAGGGGTCTGAAGAGCCAAACAGAGTACAAGCACCTGTGTCTCGGTCTTTACCAATCATTGACTGCATGTCTTCGTAACTACCGAAGAGCGTAATGTTGCCACGGCCGTCTTCACTGTTGACGCCCATCATGACCGACATGAGGCTTGCGGCACCCGTTGTGGTTGAACCGGGGTCAAAGAAGTCCGCATCAGCCAACTTTTCTTGCATGTAGCCGTTGTCGTTAGCGTTGTAGTTCGTGCCGTACTGGTAGTCGAACTCGAAGCCTTCAAAGTCTTTCTTAGTAATGAAGTTAACAACACCAGCAACCGCGTCCGAGCCGTAGACCGCAGAGGCGCCGGCTGTAACGACGTCAACCCGCTCGACCATGCGCGCAGGAACCATATCGACGTTGGCTGATGATGAGAATGGGCTACCAAAGGGCAGACGCTTTCCATCAATCAATACCAGAGTACGCGAAGATCCGAGACCACGTAGGTTCAGAGTAGATGTACCTGTGGCGCCGTTTGCAACTTCCGCAGTTTGGGAAACGAATACGTTGGGAAGGATGTTCACCATATCTTCAATACGGGCAACACCACGGCTGTTGATTTCTTCAGCACCAATTTGAACGAGCGGTACTGATGAAGTCACGTTAGATTTTGTCAGGCGTGAACCCGTTACCAAAACTTCTTCAAGATTGGCTTCTTCGTCTTGCGCAACAACAAGTGTCGGAAGTGTTGCAGCTACTGCTGCAGCTACCGCATGACTGAGGTAGCGTTTTTTAAAAGATTTCATCAGAAACCTCCCTATTTTAAGTAAAGTTCAAGGACTCCTTGTGGCACGCTCTTACCGACACGCCCCATGCAGTGCAGAAATACACTAACCCGTCGACAATAGCTGATAAGTCAGTGCGTCGCGATACCTGCAAAGTGCAAAGTAGCCAGAAACCCCGTGTGTTTGCGGATTATTTACGTTTTTTTAAGGAACTTTTCGGATCTGCCAGCTAAAGGTTTTGTAAATGCGGCGCATTACGCGAGGTTTGCGTATTTCATCCTTACGTTGCCTCGTGATCGAGAATCGCTCTCAGTGACGGTAGGCAGTCGCTTTTTGACGATCGAAAGGAGCTGTATCGGACTATCCTCGTTGCGTTGGCACTCTCATAACTACGCCTGTTATTCTTGTGCTCCGCAGCGCCACTGCGCGCTAAACATGATCCATAATTGAGAACGATCACTGCATTATGAAACGTGACCTGAGCCAAGATCTTCAGCAAATTCAGACCCATTTAGGAAACGGTCGTTTTACGGCGGGGATTAGTCTATGTCGTGAGGTCCTGACTTACGCACCCAGCGATCCCAATGCACTTTATTTGCTTGGACTGGGTGCGGCTCAATTGGGCGATGCGACCACAACTCGAGAAGCGTTTTACGCCGCATGGCAAATTACGCCTGAGCGCGTCGACCTACTCATCAATTTCGGAAATTTCCTTCGCGAGACAGGAGAGACGCTCAAGGCCTTGCCTTTGCTTGAGAAGGCGTCAGTGTTATCGCCACAGCTGCCCGGAGTTTGGAAGGCGCTCGCCCTCACACAGTTCAAGCTAAATCGCTTTGAAGCGGCGTTAGTCAGTGCCGAAAAATTAGTCGGGCTTGCGCCTCAGGATGCTTCCGGCTGGGAGCTTGCCGCTGGCGCGGCGCAACAGCTTCGCGACTTTGAAAAAGCGGCTACGTTTGTTGCGCGAGGCCTCACGCACTTGCCTCAATCGGCCTCACTTAATTATTCAATGGGCCAGTTGCATCGAGAGCAAGGCAGTTTTGAGGAGGCGTCGAGGTCGTACTTGCAAGCGCAGGCGCTTGGCTTTTCTTCTGCAGACCTTTATCGCAACAATGCGGAAGCGCTGCTTGAGACAGGCAAGGCACTCGATGCAGTGGCTTTTGCACGAAGCGGTTTGGAGCACTACTCGACCGATATTGCCTTGCAGCAGGTGGTGACACGACTGCACGTAGAGACCAATGCGCCGGGTGATCCTGTTGGCGATTTGATGACTGCGGCGCGGGCGCACCAAACCAACGCGGCATTGTGGGAGGCGGCTGTGGGGTTCCTCAAGCACCTCGATCGACACGAAGAGGCTAATGGCCTGGTGGGAGAGGCGCTTCTATCTGGCTGCCCAAAAACGGCAGGACTGATGAGTCTTGAGGCCATTGCACTGGCAGACCAAGGATTTTTGGAGCAGATGACACGCTCTTATGAACGGCTATTGAGGGATTATCCGAGCGAGCCCGGTATTAAGTTTGATTTTGCGGTTCAGCTTTTAAAAACGGCAGATCCGAGTCGTGCTGGGCGACTGTTGGCCGACGTGCTCAAGGTCAATCCACTGGATCAGTTGGCGCTGGCCTTTCGGTGCGCAGCGCTGCGGGCGGCGGGCGATGAGCGTTTGTCATCACTGATTGATTACCAGCAGATGATCTTTGAGGTCGAGGTGCCTGCACCAAACGGTTACGGAAGTTCGGCGGCGTATTTTCAAACGATAGCAACGACGTTAGAGGCGCTTCATCACACGCACTCGCACCCTATTGATCAAAGTGTTCGCGGTGGGACTCAGACCAACGGATTTTTGTTCCGTATCGCGGACCCACTTGTGAAGAGTCTGGAGCAGCAAATTCGGTTGGTCGTCTGTGACGTACTCTCGACATTTCCCCGTGATCCGAGTCATCCATTTTGGGGTCGCCATTTGGTCGGTACTGGGGTTAGTGATGTGCTGTTCTCTGGTGCTTGGTCGGTACGCCTTCGCACACAGGGCCATCACACCAATCACGTACACCCCAAAGGTTGGATCAGTTCGGCGCTTTATATTTCTGTGCCCGACGAGGTGGCAGAGGGCACGGATGAGGCCGGTTTTATTCAGTTTGGTGCGCCCGAGGAAAAACTGGGCTTGAATCTTCCACCTGTTCGCACCATACGACCCGCGGTTGGCTCGCTGGTGTTATTTCCCTCTTACATGTGGCACGGCACGATACCCTTTACATCGAGCCAGTCTCGGATCTCAGTGGCCTTTGACATCATTCCCCATCGTTAGCGGCGTCGAGCACGGTCCAGTCTTATCAGTGAATGCCAGCAGCGACTGACAGCACCGACTGACAGTCGCGACAGGCGCGCAACGTTTGGTGTGGTGGTTGTGAGTAATGCTGTCGGTAACGGCGACCCTCAGACTAACGCAGTTTCTTAACTAGGACAGACTTGCCGGTCGACAGCACTTCCATCTCCCAGCCGCCCATCCAGTTCTGCTCGAATCTCACCCGTGTATCCGCACCTTTATAGCGGTAGGTAGACGCCGAGCGCTGGCGCCACACTTGACCATTATCGAGCTTGAATACGGTCTTTCCAGTCCAGCCTTTGAAATCACCGACGAGCCGTGCTTCAAATTCAATTTCGCCCTTTGGACTGTCTTTACCCGCCTGTGTCGCTGCTAATTTTGCTGCGACACGCCGCTCGACTTCAGTTTCTATAGCCTGGGCGTCGGCTTCTGTGGTTACGGATGTCGCCGGTGTGCGCACGATCGCAGTATCAGACTCGCTCGCTTCGACCTGTGCTGGTTCGCCATAGCGTGCTTTGAGCCAACTGTTGAGAAACTCGCGTTGCTGCGCAGTGAGCGAATCGATACCCGATTTTACCCGCTCATCGGCCGTCATCGCCTTGTCGAGGGACTCAAAGGTGGGTGCGGCGATAGAGGACGTCGCAGTGCAGAGCGAGAGGAGAACAAAAGCCCGAGTGAAGACTAGTCGTATTGATCGCAGGTTGGCCCTAGGTACTTGTAATTTGAGACCGACGAACATCCTTGTAAAACTCCTCTTGCGCAACACGTTGATGACCTTACTGTGGCTATACTGACACACAACGCCATGGTTCGGCATGGATTGTAACGTCAGTCGTTGGTTGATGAGGAACTGAGTATGCCTCCTTAGCCTGGGCGTAGTGCGATGGTTGAGAAGCGAGAGGGTCGTCTTATTCTATCGATGGGAGTCTATACAGTGCTGAAGATTTTAAAGTGCAGCGCCGACAAATGCTGGCCTGCCAGTGTCGGTTGCATCGTTGCGACTGTCTTATGTGTCAGCGCCACCGTTGCAGGCGCGCAGGAGGACTGTCCCGCGTCAGACCTGCTGCTCATTGATGCCAATATTTACACGGGTGGCGACGACAACACGTCACATGAGGCTCTGGCCATAAAGAACGGGGTATTTTCCTTTATTGGGTCAAATGATGCTGCGTCGCGATGGGTCTGCGGAGCAAGGCAGGTTGTGAGTCTTGACGGCAGTACTGTGTTTCCTGGTTTTACCGACAGCCATCAGCATTTAGAGGGTATTGGGCGTCGTACGAAAACGCTGAGTTTGTTTGGCACCAACACGCTCGAGCAGACAGTGACTGAGATAGCCGGGTGGGCTGCTCAGATCCCTACCGGTCAATGGGTGTTGGGTCGAGGCTGGATTGAACGGGAGTGGGTGGGCGAGCGGCGATTCCTAACGCGCTGGGATGTCGACCCTTTCACTGAGAGCAAGCCACTATTCATGCCAAGAGCCGACGGTGTGTCTGCATTGGTCAATTCTAAAGCGCTGATACTGGCGGGCATCACTCGGGAAACACCGGATCCAGCGGGTGGGCGCTTTGATCGTAACAACGAGGGCGAACTCACAGGGTACGTGTTGGGTAATGCGATGGAGCCCTTTCGCAACCTAATACCTGCGGAAACTGATGCGTACGTTAAAGATAATTTACGCCGTGGTATGGCGGTTAACGCTGCACGGGGCTGGACGTCCACGCACGACGCAGGCATGTCCTGGCGTGAGCTACGACTATTACAGGAGCTTCGTTATGAAGGCGCCATGGCACACAGAGTCTATGTGGCCGTGCCGATCGCTCAAGCAGGCCCGCTTCTTGAGCAGGGCGCTGAACACAGCGGTGACGGTTTGATCGATCTTGGTGGAATAAAGGTCTTTATTGACGGCACCTTAGGTTCACGGGGCGCTGCTTTACTCGAGCCGTATGCGGACGCAAATCACAACGGCTTTATGAACCGAACGACCAAAGCTGAGCTGATGCCCGTCTTAGAGGGTGCTCTTCGCAACGGCCTGCAAATTTTGACTCATGTGATTGGCGATCGCGCTGTGAGCGCCACACTGGACTGGTACCAAGAAGCTTGGGATGCTTTACCGCGCAGTGAGTGGCAGCGAGAGGATCTGCGTTGGCGCTTAGAACATGCTCAAATCATCCCCATTAAGGATCAGCAGCGACTTCACGACATGAATGTGATTGCTTCTATGCAACCCAGTCACGCCATTGGAGATCTGAACTTTGCTCCCGCACGTTTGGGTCTTGAGCGCTTGCAGTATGCGTATCCGTGGCAGCCACTGCTTGAGCGTGGCGTGAAGATTGTCGCCGGGTCTGATGCGCCGGTGGAGGCGGGCGATCCAAGAATCGAGTTCTACGCAGCGATTACACGCCAACGCCTGGACGCGACGTCGGGAGCAGGTTGGCACCCTGAGTACGCAGTGTCGCGCGAAGATGCCTTGCGAATGTTCACACTATGGCCTGCGTACAGTACTTTTCAAGAGGAGAGGCGAGGATCGATCAGCGTGGGGAAGCAGGCGGATCTATCGGTATTTGATACGGACTTTCTTCGTGCCAAGCCAGCGGCAATCTTGACGGCAAAGACAGTGATGACCGTGGTGAATGGTCGCGTCGCCTACGTCGCCGATCGTTCAACGGATACGCCCAATTAAGCGACTGGTATTTTTGAGCGGCAACCTCGTTACGGAGCAGAGTCTTCCGCCGCTAATGTCAGCAGGATCTCCTCTCCTCGAAAGCCGATGATATCGCCACTGAGCATCTTTCGACGCCGTCGCGTTTCCACGTCACCATTGACCGTCACCTGACCGTCCCCAATCAGGAGCTTTGCCTCTCCGCCTGTGGTCGTCAGGCCCTCAAACTTGAGGATTTTGTAGAGTTCTACGGGTTCTTTATTAATATCAACTTTGTGCATTCTATTATCCGGTCAGCGCGCTCAGGATCAGCCTGAGCGCAGTCACGCTAACAGGTGTCATCCTCTATGGCGACGTTAAATTCAATTGCCTCGCAATTCAGTTATCGGCTGGTTTTAATCTCTTCTTGAACGTCCATCCGGCCAAGCGTGATGTGGATGTCTCGGGCGATCCAGATACACCAGCACACCAGGCCTAACCCGACCCAAAGTGGCGCTAAAAAGATAAATGCAGCCACCCAAAGTGCGATGAAGACAGGCCAGCGACTAAAGGCCTTTTTGAAGCGTGCCGGCGTTGAATCAAGGCCGGGGGAGTAGACAAAAGACTTTGCTCGGATAAACCAACCGTTGGCGATCAGGGCCGCGAGAAACACAAGTCGTGGCGGGGGCGCCATATCGATCTCGGGGTTGTCATCGTGAGCGACATCGGCCGCCTTATCACCGGCGGCGAGAGATGACTCTAACGAGTGCCACACATGCTCAGGAGTAGGTCTTGCTGCAGTTCCGTTTAAATTTACGCTGGAGGGCACAGAGCGCCAGCGATAGAGAACGCGACTTGACTGAGTCAACGCCAGCACACCGGGCTGGAAAAAGCCTTTTGGATGCTCAACTTGCCACTGCGCACCCCGCTGCAAAAAGGTGGTATCGCCGCGGCTCGCGTAAAGTGTTAGCCAGCCACGCTCGTTGCAGATCCGGGGGATCTCCTGGTGCGGATCGCCCACATTGTCAAAAGAGAGGTCCCAATGTGCGTGAGCCTGATCGGCTAGATACTGCGGCTCGCTGGTGATCGCATACACCTCACCACCCGCAGCCCGAATTTTGTCGACTACGCCGGTCTCAACATAGCTCCGTAACTCGGAGCGACAGGGGGGTCACCAAAATCCGCGATAAAAGAGCAGAACAACAAATGCGTGTTGCGACATGACGGTGTCGAGCCAAGACAGCCGAGCACCCGGGGGCGGGTCGAGGTCCGCTTGAGGTCTTCCTTGCTGTGAGAATGTCTTATCCAGCGGCTCCACAGACCAGTGGTCATGGGACCCACTGACGCGAAAAGATCGTTGCTCGCAGCGATCGCCACCGCACAAAACCAGTTTGAGTTCATCAGAGCCGCTCAGTGCAGAATCGACATCCAGCAAGCCTGTCGCCGTGAACACATTACCGGCAGCGTCAGGGGAATTGTTGAACCACGCAACGGCCGCCTCCACACGAGGTGCTAACAAGTCTGGAATTGTATCGCTCACCTTGTGGGTCACTTATTTACCGTTCGACTTAAGCGTGAACTGAGATTAAGAAGACGATGCTCAAAGTGCAAGCAGTCTCTCGCCACTGCAGAGTTGTGTTGAGGGCATAGGACTGGGAGAGCTAAAAGTCTCTCCGCCATTAATTGCGAGCACCTCGGCTGGCGAACGTTACAGGAAAACTATAGACATCAAGGGAAATGTTGGGCCCACCAGGGTAAGCCGGGATTTCGAGAAGCGTAGCTTCGAGCCGGTGAACGCCCAAGTGCTCTGCGCGCGGGCTGGAATAGTCCGCTGAGGTTCAACACGAACGTAGTCAAGTGGTGGGCCCAGTAGGACTTGAACCTACGACCAATCGATTATGAGTCGACTGCTC
>CAYVQI010000091.1:0-8466 GCA_964454155.1 uncultured Alteromonadaceae bacterium
CGCGCGCTCACCACTGATTTAGACCGATCGGTGTCCGACATACAGTGGTCAAAAGACAGTAAAAGTCTCTGGATCAGCTACACCGACTTAGGCATGACCCGCGTGGCTAAGATTGACTTAACAGGAAAGCGACGCCAAACGAATATTGTAGTCGGTGGCACTGCCATCGGACGTCCTTACACCAGTGGGAGTTTCTCCATCGGCGGTAAGGGTCGTCTTGCGTACACGCTCGGACGTGATGATCGACCTGCCGACGTTGCGCTAATGAGACCCGGGAGAACCCCGCTTAAGCTTACAGACCTCAACGGTGACCTTATGGGTCAGCGCCAGATGACGGGCGCTGAGCGCATCACGTGGCGCTCCTCACACGACGCAATGATGATCGAGGGATGGGTCATGAAACCGCCCGGTTTCGATCCAGCAAAGACCTACCCGATGATTCTCGAGATTCATGGTGGCCCCCACTCAGCCTACGGGCCCAACTACTCGACCGAAGCACAGTTATTTGCCGCGGCGGGCTATGTGGTCCTTTACACAAATCCACGCGGAAGCACGAGTTATGGTGAGCAATTTGCCAACGAGATTGATCTCGCCTACCCCGGATTTGACTACGACGATCTGATCTCAGGCGTCGATGCCGTCATTAACCAAGGTTATGTGGATCCCGAGCAATTGTTCGTCACCGGGGGTTCAGGCGGTGGCGTATTGACAGCCTGGATTGTGGGCAAAACCGATCGTTTCCGCGCCGCCGTTGTGGCAAAACCCGTCATCAACTGGGCAAGCTTTGTACTGACAGCGGACCGCAACTACTTCTTCGCCACAACCTGGTTCGATGCACCTCCTTGGGAAGATTATGAGAGCTACTGGGCACGCTCGCCACTCTCGTTAGTCGGTAATGTCTCAACACCCACAATGCTCCTGACGGGAGAGTCAGACTACCGCACCCCCATGAGCGAGACCGAGCAGTACTACCAGGCACTTAAGCATCGAGGTATCGACACGCTAATGGTCAGAATTCCCGGTGCGAGCCACAGCATTTACGCGCGTCCATCAAACCTCATTGCGAAGGTCAATAACATCCTCGCCTGGTTTGACCGCTATCGCGACACGGCTGAGTAACACCATTACTAAAGCCGTTAGAGAATATTAAACCCGTTAACCAAAGCAATGAAAGTAATCGGAGACAACGCATGAAAGCGCTTTACACCTTCCTGGTATTGATGGTCTTCACAATGTCCGCTCAAGCCGCTACTCAGAAAGAAGTCGCGGCCTTTATCGAACGCCTAAGAATGGGCGACTTAGACGCAAACGTGCTGCTCTATCCCACAAGTGATCGACGAGTCGCATTCGCCCATATCAATGCATGGATGCCCACACGCCCCTTATTTGCCGCACAATCACCCTACCCACTGAGCACCGAAATAGACCGGTCACTGGCTGACGTATCCTATCAAGTGGCGGGGGAAACGTTTTCGGTACGCGACTTCCTGGCGCGCGAGCCGCTGATGGGAATCGCAGTGGTTGAGGGCGATACCATCCGTCTTGAGCATTATGCCGAAGACCATAATCCGGAGTCTGTTTGGATTTCATTTTCGGTCACAAAATCGTTCACCTCGACGCTCATTGGTGCGGCGATTAAAGACGGATTTATCAACAGCATCGAAGACAGGGTAGAGACCTACCTCCCACGTTTGAAAGGATCAGCCTACGGTGCAGTATCCATCAAAAACATCCTCCAAATGTCGTCAGGCGTTGCCTGGAACGAGAACTACACAGACCCGAACTCCGATGTATCAAAAGCAGGATCGCTGCAGGGTGTAGCACTCACTGATTACCTCGCAGCACTGCCGCAGAACCACGCGCCAGGTACCGTATTTAACTACAACACCGCTGAAAGCAACCTTTTGGGCGAGGTGCTGCGGGCCGCTATTGGAAACTCCGCCACTGACTACATGAATGCGAAAGTCTGGCAAGGTTTTGGTATGGAGCATGCGGGCAACTGGATGCAATCGGCGCCCTTTGCTGGTGAGACCGGCGGTTGTTGCATCAGCGCGTCGATTCGAGATTACGCACGCCTTGGCATCTTCGTGAAAAAAGGTGCGGTCAATGCGACCGGTGAGTCGTTGGTTCCCGAAGGCTGGATGAAAGAAGCCACATCACCGTCGAAAGGGTATGCGGGTTACGGGTACAAGTGGTGGCTCGAGGCTAATGGTGCCTATGCCGCCTCAGGTATCTTTGGACAAGGCATTTACATCGATCCTCAGCGGGATGTGGTCATTTCACTCCACAGCAATGCCCCGGCCGCCGTCGACACCAACTACCATGCGCATGCCGACGCCGTCATCAAAGCGTTAGCCGCCTCTTTCGACGGATAACACAGCGCGGCCTCGGTGAAAGGCGCTAGTTGCTGCCCAAAATAAGCGTTGGCACGCCGTGCGTTTTGTCGCGTACGGTGCACACGCGTGTGCCTGGCTTGCGCCCCGCTTTGACAGGCGACACATTAAATCCACGCGCGCTGAGCAATCCATGCGTTTCATCAATGTCGAGTGTTCTCCAGCTCAAGCCAAAGAATCGATCCTGCGCTACTGGCAAAGGCTTGGATAAGGGTTGATAGACTTCAATAATGAGGTCCCCGCAGCGAAAAAACATCAGGCGTGAATCCCAGTCTGGGTTCGTCAAGTCAAGACGCATGTCGAGTTGAAGCCGCGCGCTGAGCAATGCAGCCGTATAATCACCGTCACCACTTGCAATCACTGCATGATCAAGCCCAGCAATTAGGGGTGTTGTAGCTTCGTTCAATACCGTGCTGTCCATAGCCGTTGTCACTGCTAAGCTGATACCGCGAGTGGTATCCGACGAGAGACTCAAAAAATCGTCGTCTGACTCGGCGTCGATCACCGAGATACCCATACTTTTGAGTCGTTGCTTTGCAGCCGCCAGGTCGCCGCTCTGAAAAACCAATTGCTTCAGTCCCTGCCGACCCCCGGTCGTCACCAGTCGTAAACACACATTAGTCAGTTGAAAACAGGCGCTGTCGTCTCCTCGAAATGGCCCTAAGACCCCGGCCACGCCCGTTAGGGCCTCATAATCGTGCATCGCCGCCGCCAAATCAGTCACCTCGACAACAACGGCGTTCAACTTAGAAATCATTCGTGACATGCATCAAACCCCACGCGTTACACAGGGCGTTAAGGATACGCGGGTGTCGAGCGAACCCCAAGCGTGATGCGCTAGTCCGAGTCGCTTTGTTCAAAGGGGAGCCGTCCTGACGCGTTCTCCCAGCCGTCTTGAAGTCGGACACCAATACCAATCAGTCGGACCGGCATCTCACGTCGACTCCACCCTTGTGTCAGGAGCTGCTTATAGTCTGACTCCACCGCGGTAGTGCCTACACGCTCAACAGTCGTGCTACTGAAGTCTGAGAACTTCAGCTTTACAAAGGCCTTATGAATACTCTCAACAGCATTTGCCGCAGCAATCCGTTCTAAAAGCTGCTCGAACAGCGTATCGACGACGGACTCCCACACCGACGGCCCGGCCAGATCCTCACTAAACGTGGTCTCTACACTGATCGACTTGCGGGTGCGACTGGATTGGACCGGACGCTCATCGTTACCACGAGCGCGCTCATGAAGCACCGCGCCGAACTTTCCAAACCGTCGGATAAGCTCGTGAAGCTCCCAGTCGCGAATGTCGCTGCATGTCTTCAATCCGTAGCGATGCATTTTTTGCGCTGTCACCGCACCGACGCCCGGAATTTTCTGAACCGGAAGCGCCTTTACAAATAAATCCACTTGCTCGGGGGTCACGACGGTCAAGCCGTTGGGCTTTTGCCAGTCCGAGGCTACTTTCGCAATAAACTTATTAACCGAGACACCCGCAGACACTGTAATGTCGAGCTCATCTTCAACCTTGGCGCGAATTTCTTTGGCCATTCGCGTTGCAGTCACGTGCGCACCACTCGACTCGGTCACATCTAAGTAGGCCTCGTCGAGCGAGAGCGGCTCAATCATGTCAGTGTATTCCTCAAAAATCGTACGCATGGCGCGAGACGCGTCTCGATATTTGTTGAACTGGGGCGGCACTACGGTGAGGTGTGGGCACAAGCGCATCGCGTGGGCCGTCGACATCGCCGACCTCACACCATAACGCCTCGCGTCGTAGTTGGCGGTCGTGAGGACACCTCGTCGGTCTGCACTGCCGCCAACGGCCATTGGGATGCCACGGAGCGACGGGTCGTCACGCATTTCAATCGCGGCGTAAAAACAGTCGGCGTCAATGTGGATAATCTTTCGCGGCATCGATCGCTATCTCACCGGCGAAACGAACGGGCGCGACACAACCGGCCCTAAAACCATGCTTTCAAGGCGGGCTTAGTCACCTTGCCGAGCGCATTCCTGGGGAGAGCGTCGGTCACAACCCACTTGCGAGGCACTTTGTACCCCGACATCTTCTCGCGCGACCATGCGATCAGCGTTGCTTCTTCTGTTGGTGTGTCTAGGACGATAGCCGCGGCAACAATCTCACCCCATTCGTCGTCGGGAACACCGATCACGGCAACTTCGGTCACGCTGGGGTGTTCGAGCAAGGTCGCTTCGATTTCTAAAGCAGACAACTTATATCCCCCCGACTTGATAATGTCGATCGAGGCACGCCCGAGGATGCGGTATGCACCGTCTTCACGTACTGCAATGTCGCCGGTCAAGAACCAGCCGTCAGAAAACGCGGCTCGCGTGGCCTCTGGATCTCCCCAATACTCTCGGAAAACAGTCGGACTCCTTACCGCAAGCTCCCCTGGGGTGGCCGGATCCACCACCTCAGTGCCGGACTCATCGACACGCTTAACCACCACCGCGGGCAAAGGCTGCCCCACATGCCCTGGCCGCCGCTCGCCCATGTATGGGTTGGACAGCGCCATACCCAACTCTGTCATTCCGTAGCGCTCTAAAAACCGCTGTGATGTCAGCCCTTCCCACGCCTCAAACAACGAGACTGGGCACGCCGCCGACCCCGATACCGTTAGGCGCATATTTGCAAACCCCTCGGTAATTCGATCGCACTCGCTGTCTGACAATGTCTTTAAATAGGCGATGAGCTTCACGTAGATTGTTGGAACCGCCATGAAGACCGAAAAGCGATCTTCAGCCACCGCTTGAGATACGCGCTCTGGATCAAATCGTGCATAGAGGTGCACAGTCGCGCCTCTCCACAACGCACATAGCAGAATATTGACGATGCCGTGCACATGATGAAGCGGCAGAAAAAGGGGGATGGCATCGTCCTCAAGCCAACCCCAGGCCTCGATGAGTGAGGTCACCATGGCAGAGACACTGGCGACCGTGTGGACAACGCCTTTGGGCTTTCCGGTCGTACCGCTGGTGAAGACGATAAGCGCGCCCTGCTCTGACCTAATGGGCCAAGCGTCGGGCGCAACCGCGCTTGGGAGTGCATCAATCGTAAGTTGCGTAACCGAGAGGCCAGCGCAAACATCATTGAACGCTTCAGATCGCAGGGTCTCAGGCAATACAAGGCGCTTCACACCGGTAACAGACAAACAATGTGCCAGTTCATCTGTGGTCGCGTGAACACTCAACGGTACGGCGATCCCCCCGGCCGCCACGACCCCAATAATCAACGCGGCGTAATCAAAACTTGCTGGGTAAAGGAATCCAACCCGTTCCTCGTGGAGCGACTCAGCGCCATTGAGGAGGCCTCCAACAACACGGTTAACGCGCGCGCTAAGGGCCGAATAACTCAGTATTTGATCCCCGTCGATAAGGGCAGTCCGATCGTCACCGTGCGCTACACGAGGAAACCATCCGCATTTGTCAGTCATCTTGGACGAACACCCAGAGCAACAAACCACCCAGCGCGAGTGGTATGGCGAAGAGCGAAAACAAGGCGTACATACCCCAGCCTGCGGAGAGTAACGCGGCCGCAAGTAACGGTGAGGCGATGGCGCCAGTGCGACCGAGCCCTGCGGCCCAGCCCACGCCCGCAGCGCGAATATCGCTCGGATAAACGTGCGTCGCAAGTGCGTAAAGACAGGTAAAACCGCCGTGCAAAACGAAACCCCCAGCAAACATCAAACGCATCAACACATCGAGTTCCCTAGGCTCGCTCAGACCAACAAAGGCGAGAACGCCTCCAGCTCCCAGAAAAAAAAGTGATAACAGCGGCACCAAGGGTAATCGGGTAGTCAGTGCGGCAAGCACCAAAATACCCGGAATCGCGCCGAGATTAAAAGCCGTGAGCGCGTCAATGCCCTGTAGTCGGGTGTAGCCCGAATCAACAAACAGAGTGGGAATCCAGGACAGCATAAAGTACATGGCGAGAAAGCCCATGAAGTAGACGCCCCAGAGCGCTAAGGTTTTTAATCGGCGCTCCGGTGTTAAGATTTGTGCGACAGGAATCGTATTAGGTGCGTAGACCCGGCTTGGGAGACCCTCTACACCCCTCCGATTCATTCGCAAAAGAAGTCGATTGACCTCGTTTTCACGCTCCGGTCTCTGCCCTCTCTGACTCGCAAGAAACTCAGGGGACTCGGGTAAAAGAGCCCAGGTCATCCCTGCAAATGTCAGTGTTATCAGGCCGCCTGCGGTAAATACTGCCGTCCAACCTAACTGCGGAATAAGTGCGTTAGCCATGGGGCCTGCCAAGATAGCGCCAACCGGGTAGCCCATCACCACGAGCGATACCGCAAGGCTTTTAAATCTTAGGGGCATAAATTCTGAGGCGAGCGCCGGCGTGCAACCGAAAATAACGCCGATGCCAAGGCCTGACACAAACCGCAGCAACGCAAACACAGCGACTGACTCGGTGTGCGCAATCCAACGGACAGCGATCATACTCAGGCCAACCAAAAACATCGCTGAGACAAGCAGCAAGCGCCGACCTAAACGATCAGAAAGGGGCGCAAGACCCGCCGCGCCAATTGCCATGCCAAAGAGCGCCGAACTAAACAGTGGTCCAAGCATCGACCGTTCAAGACCCCACGCCTTCGCCACACTTGGCGCCGTCACTGACATCGCGACGACATCGATACCGTCAGCCAGGTTCAAGAGAAAACCGAGTAAAATCACCAACCACATGAGCGGTGCCACGGGGCCTTCATCGATGCGCGCTCTGACTAACTCGGCACTCATGTTCCATCCTTCTGCAGCGTCGTTCTCAGAATCACAGCGGATCAAGAACAACAAACTAAGGCGGCTATCATAAAACGAAACACCGCTGCCTGTCCGTCGAGATCGGAGTCTTAGCAGCAATGCATGTCGTAAGGATTAAAGTTTTCGAGCGACCTTGACCGCCTGCTCAGACCCAACGCTGACTAGCGAGCACCAGGCGCTCAGTAGCGCAGAGCGTTGTGACGCTTCAGACCCGGCTTCATCTCGATGAGACGCCTCATCCGAGCAAAATTGACGAATTGCAGAGGACAAAACAGCATCGCCATACTCATCGAGCGCCGAGTACTGGGACTCGTAGTGCTGCACAACAAAGGTTTCAACCGCTTCGATTGAGGCATAGACCCAGCGCCTTCCTCCCAGGGCAGACACCGCACCGAGAATGAAACCCGATAAACGCCACAACGGCAAAAGAAGGCTCTTGTGGCCCGAGGACAACCAGCCCTCAAAAAACGCGAGGTGCTCCTGCTCGGTCGCCAAATGATGCTCAGCAAAAGACCGAATCTCCGCGTCAAAAGAAAGCGCCAAAATACCCTTATAAATCCAAACCGCACCCGTTTCACCGGCGTGGTTTGAACGCATCTCCCCCGCTAAATGCGGTGACAGCGCTGACGCTTTTTTGAGTGATGCACAGTTCATAATGGGCTGACTGACGGCGGTGATCGCACTATAACGAATGTGCTCAGACTTTCAGTGCATCTTCCGGTGAGACGGTATCAAAGTTGAACGCTTCCCCGACACCTTGATGCGTCAACAAACCTTCGTGCACGTTCAGTCCTAGCGCGAAACAAGGATCAGACCTCAGCGCATCGAGGCCACGATCAGCAAGGCGCATCACGTAGGGAAGCGTGGCATTCGTCAGGGCCAACGTGGCCGTGCGTGCAACGCCGCCGGGCATGTTCGCCACACAGTAGTGCACCACACCCTCTATCTCGTAAGTAGGGTCTTCGTAGGAGGTGGCTCGTGACGTCTCAAAACACCCCCCTTGGTCAATCGCAACGTCGACCATAACACTGCCTTTTTGCAGTTTACGAACAAGATCTAGGCCCACTAACTTTGGCGCTGCGGCGCCCGGAATAAGCACCGCGCCGATAATGAGATCTGCATCCAGAACCTGCTCTTCGAGCGCAGCAGCACTTGACCAAACGGTCTCAACACGGCCCATGAAAATATCGTCAAGGTAGCGAAGTCGATCCAGAGATCGATCGAGTACGACAACCCGCGCGCCCATACCTTGTGCCACACGCGCAGCATTTGTCCCTACGACACCTCCCCCTATGACAAC
>CAYVQI010000092.1:0-8370 GCA_964454155.1 uncultured Alteromonadaceae bacterium
TCGTCAAAATATCTGCGGAGCAGCTTAAGCGCATTAGGCCTGTCGGTTCTCGATACACCGGCGCCAGTGGTCTCGTTCAGTCATGGTACTTTTTCAGCAATGCGCAACATCCAACAACGCGTGTTTGACGAGGGAATGTACGTTTTACACTCAAATTACATCGCGTCGGGACCTGGCGGCATTATCCGACTCAGCCTATTTGCCGATCACTCGATTAAGGACTTAGACCGAGTTACAAAAGCAATCGGTGCAGCCCTCTAACGATCAGGGTGCAGAGCCAGTAACTGCATGAGCAAGCGACCATAAGCGGATCATAAGCAGACCGTAAGGGGGCTCAAACTCTTGAGATTTATCCTCGCCCCCACCCTGTTGAGTGACCGTCGTAAAAACCACCATCTCAGATTTGGACCTACCCGCGTTAGATCAATAGATATCGGGATTAGCGGGCCTCTTCAAGTGACCTAGTCGCACTAAAAAGTGCACTTCGCTCGGAAACGACCCGATCCGATCACAAATTCATCGCGACGGTCTCTCGGTTAGGCGTTTAATATTTTAGACCTAAGAAGTCCAAAAAAGGCCAGCACTTCACTGCGGGGCTCAAGCTCTCTAGTTAAAACCCCTAAAGATCTCGGCAAACATCGCGGTATCAAATGGTATACGAGCACTCAGCACGTGAAGAGTAGCAAAGTGAATAAAGGGGTTGGCGGTGACAACCGTAAACGTGGCTTTTCCCATACCCACGAGCATTTGCGTCATGACAATGTAGGTCACACTCAGCACTGACATCTCGGTCGTACTGTAATCCACACCCGGGTCAAAGAGGCTGAACACCGCGTAAAAGAGACCCGCTATGGCGATGACGGTGAGTTTGCTCTCATACATCAGCATGAGTCTCGGAATGACGACAACATGCATCAAAATAACAACCGGCAGTCCCGCACCAAACGTGTTCACCACAATACTCGTCGGTACGCCGACTGCATACTGCTCCGCCGTCAACGAGAAAAACGGGAGGCCCCCAACGATGGGCCCAAAAAAATCGAGGGCCCAGAACGCACCTAAAATCCAAATATTCCGCCGCCACTGCAACGACGCCATGAATTCGACGAGATTAAAACCCTGAGCTCTCAGCCAATAAAACGGTATCGCCACGTAAACACCGGTATTGGCAAGCATCCAGAAAAGGACATCGATCCGATCGAAAACTCCCGACTCGAAGACCAACGGTCCGGGAAAGTGCAGCCCAATCGAGAGTCCAGCACCAAGGAAAAGTTGTGTAACAAAGACGTAAGCAAATGCAATACAGACCTCTGCAGTCGCTCGGTCGCGATTCACCCGATACAAGGACGCCCAATCGAACGACTCTCTTCGGCGAGTGAGAAACAATAGAAGAAATACAGTTAGCACCAAGACCGGGAAGTACATCAGAAGGAGGCTTGAGACAGCCTCTATTGCGATGGACGGGGTGGCGACTGCTGCACTCTCTGTCATAAAAAAGAGACCTGCGACTAAGAGCCAGATCACCACCAAAATCAAACCTGCATTATATCGTTTGGTCATACTGTCGCGCCTCGAGTGAATTTTGTGCTCAGCTGTTTGTCAGTAAAAAAATAATGTCTATGAGCGCCATGCTTGGGTCAACATCGTACCGACTTTCGAGCAGAAAAAGTGGGGAGACACAGCGTCTATTCAGCGCAATCTGCGGTAAAACGCTTTATGATTTGCGCTAAATACATACTCGCAGGATGAAGCCATGCACCGCACTCTTTACCCAATTGCAGCTCTAACATGCATCGGACTACTGTCCTCCTGCGGTAACAATACATCGATCGATTCGAAGCCACCCGTACTGACCGAGGGAATCAGAGCGACGGCATCAGCCGAGCAAATTACCGCCGACTGTGACATATCGCTCGGCGAGGCGAAGGCCGCATTTGTCGCTCTCGAGGCGCAAACCGGTAAAGCCACTGTTGAACGCGTATTTGGTCAATACGAAGTCATGACGGACGCGCTCACCGGCATCGGTGACGTCTGGCATCTGCGTTCCGTGCATCCCAACGCTGACGTTCGAGAAGCCGCCAACACCTGTAGCGAGCGTCAGTCAGACTTCCTCTCCCAAATTGGCTTATCGCGCCCCTACTTTGATCGTATCGCCGCGATAGACACTACCGAGCTTAGCGCCGTCGAGCGACACATGGTGGAAGAAGCGCTCGAGGGATTTCGCCGCTCGGGCGTTGACCGTGACGCGGCAACACGCCAAAAAATTCGCACGCTTCAAAGCGACATTACGGCGCTGGGAAATGAGTTTGACAAAAACATTCGAGAAGATGTCCGGTCTGTCCAAGTGGACGCAAGCGAACTGGCGGGATTGCCGCAAGATTATATTGACGCACATCCGGCAGACGACGCTGGACTGGTCACGATTACGACCGACTACCCTGATCTTTACCCCGTCATGACCTATGCAAAAAGTGATGATCTGAGAAAAGCGTTACGGCTTAAGGCCCGGTCTCGAGGCTACCCTGCTAACAAAGGACTGTTGGAGCAGCTGATCGCGAAACGCCACGAGCTTGCCAATATTTTGAGCTTCCCGTCGCACGCCGCACTCTCCATGGACAGTCAGATGATCGAGTCGCCGCAGAATGCCCAAGCATTTCTTGACAGTATTGGCGACGCCTTGAAGGTGCCCGTCAAAAAAGAGCTTGCGGTCATGCTCTCTCGTCTTCAAGAGGACCAGCCAGAGGCAGAATCTGTTGAAGTGTGGCAGTCCGGCTACATACAGAATCTTTTGCGTCTTGAAGACTACAAACTGGACGCCCAAGAAGTTCGAACGTACTTCCAATACCCACGCGTTCGCGACGGTATTTTTCAGCTCACTGAAGACTTATTCGACGTGGAGATTACACCATGGGATACCCCAACCTGGCATGAAGACGTTGAGACTTTTGAAGTAAGAGACAATGGCGTTTTGCTCGGTCGGTTTTACATGGACAATCATCCGCGCCCCTTTAAGTACCAGCACGCTGCCCATTGGACGCTGCGGACAGGCATTAAAAATAAGCAGATCCCCATGTCAGGTCTGGCCCAAAACTTTCCGAAAGGGCTCATGGAACACAGCCAAGTCGAGACTTTCCTGCATGAGTTTGGTCACCTGCTGCACAACATGTTCTCCAGCACACAAAAATGGTCACCGGTAGCTGGAATGTCAATGGAGCGAGACTTTGTAGAAGCACCGTCACAAATGCTCGAAGAGTGGATCTGGGATTTCGACACCTTGAGTAAGTTTGCAATCAACGAACAGGGCGAAACCATTCCGCGCGCGCTCGTCGACAAAATGGTCAGGGCTCGCCACTTCGGTCGCGCAATCGGAACAGCGACGCAAGTCTACTATGCCAACCTATCACTTAACGCTTATCACCGAGAGCCAAGCTCTTTTGACCTTGATGATTTGACCCGAGAACTCGAATCAAAGTACGCCGCTTACCCGCATCTCCCTGGCACACATTTTTACGCAAACTTTGGGCACTTAAACGGCTACAGTTCCAATTACTATACGTACCAATGGTCGCTCGCCATTGCGACCGATCTTTTTTCAAAGTTTGAAGAAGGTGGTCTGCGCAACACCTCAATCGCCAATGACTACCGCCGCAAAGTGTTAGAGGCAGCGGGCAGTAAGCCTGCGACTGAGTTTGTAGCTGATTTTCTGGGTCGCCAATTTAGTACCGAGGCCTATATCAAATCACTGCAAGACGAGGACTGAATCGCTGGGCACTTAAGGTGGTCAGTTGCTCTAGACAGGCCACGAACAGCCCCAAGGGACAAACGTCGCAAGCGTCGTTCAGAGTTTCTGAAGGCACCTAAAACTGACAGCAAAAGACTGAGAGTGACCAACAAGCCAGATCCATTCCGATGGTTGTAAGGACCGGGCACTGTTCAGTAGTGACAATCTGATCGCTCGCCCCAAAATTCAGGCAGACTCGCCCCGCTGGCGCCTTTAACGCGCTTTATATTGACATAACTAGTGCCAATATGTGAGGCTCACAGGCTCGGTGACGCCAGAACAGGCCAGCGCTGCGAACTGCACCGCAGCCAAAACTATTCTTTGATAACGGCGCCCTAGACTAACGACTGAGCTGACAGCACCACCGTTGCGTTCAGCATTTGGAGATACGCATGTCCGCTCGCTCTAAAATTTGGCTGTTTCCAGCCCTGCTCTACGGCATTTTTGTCATCTGGTACACCGACCTGGGCGGTCCATTGACTGACGCGGAAGTCAGTGACGTCAAGGCGGCCATGCTCGCCAACCAGAGCGAACCAGAGATGATTGCGTTTATCGAACAATTTGCACGGTCGGACAGTGGAGGGCAATTCATTATGCTTAACGCAATCGACTATAACGATAATCCGGGATCTGTCGCAGGTGCGGCGCCTGGCGAGGATGCCGAAGCGCTCATGGGACGGTACATGGAGCATATGATCCCCGCTCTGCTGATACGTGCCTCCCACCCCATATTCATGGGCCCCGCCGTCTACCCGGCTATGGACGTGGTCGGCATTGAGGGTGCGGAAAACTGGAACGCGGGAGCACTAATGCGCTATCGAAGTCGGCGCGATTTCCTGGAAATCGTCACCAACCCCGTCTTCAAAGGCAAACACCACTTCAAGGCGGCTGCACTCGAAAAGACGATCGCCTACCCAATCGAGCCCGACTTGCAACTGGGCGATCCCAGACTTCTCCTTGGACTTTTACTCCTCGCACTCACGTCCCTAACGGATCTCGCTCGCCTCTCCCGACAATGAAGATGACAGATACCGCGGGGCATCGACGATTTTTTAAAACAGGATTAATCAAAAGGTAGCGGCGTTGTGACCGCCGGGCTATGACTACGCTGGCGGCGCCGTTGGTCCCCGCGGATCAGTCACAACCCATGAGGTTTTTTAGGACGCCCTTTATGATTCGGACACCGGCCACTTTACTCAGTCCTTGATGACTTCTGAGTCGATACCACATTTCAAACGACGTCATTGCATCAATGGTCTCACGATCATCGTAAGGCAGTGTTCCCAGCTCGGGCAGCCAGTCCTCGAGGTTCTGACGCAAGCCTCGCTGATTGCGCGAATAGTTTTCGCGCAATGTCTCGTAACGCCACAGCTGCGCTTGTGTCCCTAGAGCAAAGTTCCAGACGTCCTCAAACGCATCGGCCCGACGTTCTACAACGCGATCAAGGCGCTCTTCCAAGGTACCCTCTCGATCACCACCAAGAAAGAGAGCCTCGTAAAACTCGCGAAAATGGCTGTCGGCCGCTTTAAACAGCGCCTCCATGTCTTCAAAATGGCGAAAGAACGTCCGGATAAGAACACCCGCGCGATCTGAAATCTGTTGCGCCGTAGGGACTAAAAACCCCTCTTTTTGAAGGGCAAGTGCCGCGTTGATAATCGCCAGCCGAGTCCGCTCACTTCTGAGTCGGCGCCCGTCGACCGCTTCACCTCGCTTAATGACTGCCATTCGCTAATCAAACCCCTGTTCATCCACGTGTATTTCAACAAGAAGTGTGCAGTCATGCACCGATTTTTTTATCAACCCGGTAACGGCCTAGTCCCCAAGTATCCCGCGGGCGCACGAATAATCAAACGCATCAATAACAACAGAACGTCAATCACCGCGGCGCAACCCTATTAGCAGCACCCGTGCCAACACCGAGAGCACCGTCACGGCTTACTGCTCTTGAGTCACGGGCTTTATCGAGAAACGAACATCTTCTTGATCCCACCACCAAAATTCTGGGAGGGGCTTCTGCTCAGGCCATTGCTGATTCATTGTGTTGGCGTCGTACAGCCGTCCATTAATCATCACCTTGCTAATACTCGTGGTGTTTCGAATATCACTCAGAGGATTAGCATCAAGAATGACCAGGTCAGCGAGCTTTCCAACCTCTATCGAGCCAAGGTCCTGATCGATACCGATAATTTTCGCACCATCAATGGTGGCCGCCCTCAACACCTCAACCGGTCGCATACCGCCCATCTCAAAGGCCCACATCTCCCAGTGATACGCCAGACCTTGAAGTTCTCCGTGTCCACCAACACCGACTAAACCACCAGCCCGCTGGATTTTCGCAACCTGCGCCGCCCCCTGCTTAAAATCAAATTCATTATCACGGAGCCACGTAGAGCGTCGCTGCGTCAGCTCATCCAGTCGATTGTGCGGATAGAACCGTTGTAATTTGACATCGTCATGCACCTCGGTGCGCGTGAAAAAATAGTCGACCAAGGTCGGCGCGTTGTATTGCACCACCAACGTGGGCGTGTAAGCCGTTTTGGTCCGAGCGAACAGCTCGACCACATCCGTGAAAAAGGGTGCATCTGGGAGCGTGTGCTCATTACCATGCATCCCATCGATCGCATGTGTAATATTCAGCGCCTGATCACCCGCGCCCTCTGTCGTGGGCATCAGACCGAGCGCTTTACTGGCCTTTACCACCCATTGCCGCTGTTCCCTGTTACCCACTACATAGCTCTTAATATTGCGCGTTTGGTAGTGATCCCTGTAGCGCCGAAGATACGAGTAGGCCTCGTCATACGACTGAAAGTCAGTATCACCAAACACGCCGCGCGCCGTCATAAACGCACGCTGCCCAATCGATTGCCCTGTTTCGACAAAGTCACGATACGCCAAATAATCGTTCGAAGCCGTTTGAACATCGAGACCGGCGGTTACGCCGTAGGCCGCATTAGCAACCAGTGACCAATTGTGGGGCTCCAATACGTCGCTGGTTCGGAACTCCCAGTGCGCATGTGTATCAATAAAGCCTGGCGTGACATACCGACCTTCTATATTGATACGCGTCGTGCCATCGGGCACCGCAAGCGAACCATGTTCAGCGATAGCACGAATACGGTTATCAACAATCAAGATATCTTGGTCGCGTTCCACGGAACTCATGGCGAGAGTCGTCTCGCCCGCCATACTGATGACGTGGGCATGTTCAATCAGGAGCGCGCCTTTAGCCTTGTCCCGTGGTCGCTGGACGTTCATTGTGACCGCAGCGACTGCGGCATGCGCGTCCTCAGGAACAAACGTCACGTCATTACCTCCTTCGTCGTCATCCACGTCAGAGTCGTCAGAACGCTGATAGTCAATCGACGCCAAAGGTCTTGAGTAAAACGTATTGCCAATGGCCCACCAGACGCCCTGACCATCTGGCGTCCAACCAAGATAATCAGCACCAATATGAGTCAATTGCTTAACCGGTAGCCCCCCGCTCCTTAACGTAATTTCTGGCGCTTTGGCACCTGCGGGCGTCCGCGCGATGACCCAAACCTGCTTATTCGCAAAGGCAAGGACGTGTGTTCCTTTGGGATGCATATAAATCGCTTCGGCTCGAGGTGGTGTTTTCCCCCTCCGATTACCCCGAGGCGCGTTAACAACCAGCTCGTCACGCCGATCCCTCCCGTTCAACTGAAGCGAAAACAACCCGTTCTCATCCGTCAGATACACTCGATCACGCTCTGGACCAAAGTGAGGATAGCGTGCGGTTTCTGTCGTCATCAAGACAGTCGAGGGGCCGCCTTTTGCCGGCAGACTGACGAGCTCAAGGGGAATACGTAAGCCACCAAACTCACTAAATGTTTGGTTGCGCAGATACTCATTACCTCTCATCGCGACAATTGACTCACCGTCAGGGCTGTACGCCAGATCCGTATAAAATGCCGCAATCTCGGTCAGTCGCTGCGCGCGTCCTCTCCCATCAGCGCGCCTTCGGTAAATATGCCCACCTTTTGCCTGCGACCATGTCGTATAGGCGATCCAGCGACCGTCGGGTGACCAGACCGGCTTGAATTCTCCGTTCATGTTGTCAGACAACCGCCTTAGATTTTCCCCGTCTGCATCCATGACATAAATATTGGCGAGCACGGAAGCGGCAATCCTTTTGCCGTCGGGAGACAGTCGAGGGTCCTGAATCAACGTGGCCGTAAGATCCCCCTCGGGCACCCGGTATCCCGCTGTCAGATCTGGCCCTACATCAAGACTCACCTCAGCAGTAAAAGGTACTTCGGTCCTTTCACTGGATGAGACCTCCACACGCCAGACTTTTCCAAACGCGTTAAAAATGACGGCGCTCGCATCTGCCGTAAACGTATAGCCGGGCAGTAGGTCGCGGCTTGGCGGTCTAAAGTTCTCCTGAGCGTCTCTCTGTATCGGATAGGTTAGCCAGCGATCATCACCTGATTGGAGGTCACGAATACGCAATCCGGTCTGCGTCTCGAAACGTGTGCCATAGACCATGAAACGACCATCGGGCGAGAGCACTGGACGGAAGGCACCACCTTCTGCTTGAGTCAGGGGTTCGATCTGTCCCGTGCTTAACG
>CAYVQI010000093.1:0-8134 GCA_964454155.1 uncultured Alteromonadaceae bacterium
AACCCGCCATTCGGTTCTGTCTTTACCTACTATCTTGCTGATAGCTTCAAGACACAGGAACAGCGAAGAAAAGCCTCTGAGAAAGAAGCCGTAGACGCGGGTAAAGCGGTTTCATTCCCAGGGTGGGCTGCCGTTGTTGCCGAGGCACGAGAGGAAAAGCCTGAGGTGTCATTACTCATCAAAGATGCCGACGGCAATATTTTACGCAAAGTGGCTGCATCGAATACGCCCGGCTTCAACCGTATTGCCTGGGACCTTCGGCGTTCATATTCCGGACCCATAGAAATGGGCAATAATTGGCGCGGCGACCCACCGAGTGGCTTCATGGTGATGCCGGGTACTTACGAGGCTGAGTTGGTGGTCGGTCACAACGGTGAGACGCGGGTGTTGGCAGGTCCGGTTGCGTTTAATGTGAAACGTCTGAGAACAGGCGCGTTGCCGAGTGCGTCGCTTGACGAGATCGAGCGGTTTAATACTGAACTTGACGATCTCTACGGTCAGACGACGGCTGTGCGGTACACCATTCGAGATTCGCGACAGCAGCTCGATCGTCTGACCACGATGCTTGCGCGTATGTCGCGCCCACTGGCGTCAGGCAGCAGTCGTATTCATGCGATACGCGCCGAACTGTTTGAGATTGAGGCGCTTGTCTTTGGTGTCGATGTGCAGGACGACATTGGTGGTTACGGACCAATGAGTGTCAGTAGCTGGCTTGGGCACGCGCGCAGAGGGGTCTCTAACTCAAGCTACGGTCCGACGGCCAGTCCCCGTCAGAGCGTTGAGCGCGCCCGATCGGTGTTCGAGCCGGTAAGGGAGCAGCTCAATGAGTTGGTGAATGTGACCTTACCGACGCTAAAGCGCGAAATGCAGGCGGCAGGAGCACCTTGGACCGTTGGGCAGGCCATAGACGCTAGGGCGTTGGAACGCGACTAGGGCTGCCATAGCAGGGTAAATGTTACCGCTCTTCCCACGGAGAGCGGCGCATCGTCGTCAGCACTCACTCGGTATCCACGGTCGAGTCCGTTGGTTACTGATATTTCGCTGCGCCACTGTTCAGAGAATTTCCAGAGGGCACTGGCGCTCACTATGAGCGCGGAGTTCAGAGGATTCTCACCCGGACCGACAGTGTCCTGCGGTGTTTGGTATCGCACATCAAGCCCCAGGGAGTAGCGACTCGATGCCCACGTTCCATTGTACCTAAGGCTCGGTGGTGGCAGATCGGCTAAGGTTGCACCTGATGCTGAGGTGCCTCTCTGCCACTGCCAACTCACACGCTGTGTAAAAGCGCGGTGGCGCCAGATCAGCTGACCGTCAAGCCCCCAAAGCTCGCCGGACCCTATGTTTCTGTAAGAGCTCAACTCATCGGTAATCTCAAAGCGTTCAATATAGTCCTCGACCCGGTTTGAAAAGGCCGTGACCTCGAAAGTGGTTGTGAGTCCCTCTCGGAGCAAGGTGGCTTGAAGGCCTGCTGTTTTTTCAGGTGCCAACTCGGGATTACCACGGACCTCGCCACGCGGCGTTTTGCCGCTAAAATACAGCTCGCTCAAGGTGGGTAAGCGATAGGCGGTTCCTACCTCCCAGTCAAGGGTCCAATCTTGGCTCAAGCGCCAATTGACTCGCGCCTGAATGTTGAGGTCCTTGTGAGACCGCGTACTTCCACTATTGGTTGCGCGAGCGCTGTCGGCACGAATCCCAACTTGGGGTGTTACGTTTTCAAAGTGCCATGTTCTCTCGGCGAACAGCCCGGTCACGTGCTCCGCACCGTTCGATACTAAGTCACTGGAGAACGGGGTCGCACCGATCGCCGTCTCAGTTTGGGCGATATTGACCCCACGACGACCCGTGTGTTCAACGCCAAATCGATCATCACGAGCATCTGACGTCCGAATTGCACTCCACAGACCCCCGTAGGTCAGGCTCTCGTAGTGAGTTGTGTTCTCGCGCTCCTCAAGGCGCTCAGTGCTCGATATCCAAGCCTGTCGGTGCAAGTAGCCTTGCAGCAGTGTTCGACTGGGAAGACCGATCCGAAGATTGATCAGCTCATGTCGGTCCTCTGGGTATCCGCTGACGCGCTCATCGGGAAAGTAGGTATTGCTCTTGCCGATATTATTACCACGGCTTGCCAGAAATTCTCCAGAGACAAAGGCACCTCCCACCGCTCGCTGTTCCCGCAGATAGAGCGATGACTGCTCGAATTTTGTGTTCAGGGGTATGGCACTGCTGCTCTGACCAAGGCGACCCTTACGAAACGCGGCCATAACTGAGCGGGTTTCAGAGATTGGCGCTTTGACAACAGCACTACTGGCGTCCCCCATCGACGATCGGCTGACCTCCAGCGATGCACGAGCAGGTGTTTCCAGCGACACGCTCATTACACCGCCCATCGCACCTGATCCATAAAGACTCGACGCAGGCCCCATGTCAGCCCTGATCGTGTCAATAAACGCTGGGGGTAAAAAGGATAGCGAGTTGCCCGCGCGCCGGTCTGTGATAATCGGTACACCCGACACCTCCGTGCGGATTCGGGAACGGCCAAAACCACGTAGGCTATAGCTTTGGAATAACCCCCCTTGTCCAGAGGCTGCAACGCCAGGTATGGCCACCATGAGGTCTGCTGGCGACAACGCCAGACTAATTTGCTCCTGACGAGTCACAGATCGTGTTCCCTGGCCTGTGACGAGCTCGCTCACCCTCGGGTCAACAGTCCCACTGACGATAACCTCTTCAAGTACAGAGGACTGCGTGACCGATGAGACAGCGACCAGTAACAAAAAGACGACTCGATATCGCCTTGACGCTGGGGTCGACTTTAGCCGGTAGAGTGCCTCGCGGATAAAGCCCCTGGGGTGTGTGGAACGTGAAGTTCTTGCCATTTTTCCTTGGTGTCGTCTGATTCAGTCACTGGGCCGAGAGCAATCGGCAGCGATTTAAAAATACGTGTCAAAGAGGCCCTTGCCCGGGGAGCGTGATCGACGGAAGAAGCGGAAAAAGACGGGTGTTTATTCGACTCTCAACTGACCGAAGACATGCTTGCCCGTTCTTTGAACACCCGCTTCGCCCATAGGTCTCCCAAGCGAAAGCGGAACATTGCCCACGTAAAGCTCGTAGGCGCCTGGTTTAATCGGTACAAAGCTCACGTGTGCTGCGCCTATCTCGTCACATTCGATCGCGTTGAAACTTAAGCCTTGCAGGTGAACCTCTATGTCTCCAACAGTGACTAAGCGCAGGTGCGCGTTGCGCAGTAGTTGTGGCATCTCGATTCGCCAGCCACGCAGGTCATCGCGAACATCAGGGCATTCAATGGTCAAACGATAGTAGCGTCCGGATTCGAAGACGATCTCTGGCGGTTCGATCACGGGCGTACCATCGTCCGCGGTCGTCACCGTAACTGTTTTGGGTATGGGTGGATACTGAGCGAGATTCCCCAAGCTCTGAGCCACACTCGGTTGGCTGAGTAAGATAAGGCCCACCGCACCTACAAGGCGGGAGAGTATGTTCCGGCTCATGATCTGCTTCCTGAAAAACGTGTCTGTCGGCGGTTTTGCACGACCCCAATTAACATCACGCTCGAGTCTCATTGAGTGTCCAAAGCCGACGGGTTACTCGCTGCGTCGTTCACCCTTGCGTCGCTCTTCCTCGCGCCTGTCGGGCGTCTCTCGAGGCGCTTGGCGCCGCTCTTGTTCTTTGCGTCGTTCCTCTTTGCGTCGGTCACTCTGGCGCCTGTCGTCCATGTTTAGTCCACTGCCGTTACTACTGAGCTGTAACGCTAGCAAAAAACGGACTTGAGGAAAATTAAAAAGCGCCTTGACCCTGCAAACAGCGTCGTAAACGCCGTCGCTTTGATAAGCATTGCTTGAAACACCGACTTTGTGGACACTCAGTCTCACGTTCGCAATAACCTGAGAGAGGCACCGTGTCTAATTACGAAACCATTGATATTGATGTGAGAGGTGATGTTCATTGGTTAACGCTTAACCGTCCCGACCGCCTCAATGCGATTAATACGCAGATGGCGACTGAGCTTGGGCGTTATTTTGGTGATCTTTACCAAGATCGGTCCTGCAGGGTGGTGGTTATGCAAGGCGCCGGACGCGCTTTTTGCGCTGGGCTTGATATTAAAGACCCTAACGGACTCAAGGGTGCTCCCTTTGGAGGTGGCTTTGGGTTTCAGGGACACTTGGCCGACGTTTACGTAAAAATGCGTCGGTGCCCTCAGCCGATTATTTCCCTCATACAGGGTGCGGCAAGCGGAGGCGGATTTGCCTTTGCATTGGCCTCAGATATTCGTGTGGCGGGTCAAAGTATGAAGATGAACTCGGCCTTCATAAAAATTGGACTGTCATCGTGTGACATGGGCGTCAGCTACTTTCTCCCTCGCCTAGTCGGTGTCACCTTGGCCTCCGAGATGATGCTGACGGGTCGCTTTGTTGATGCGGATCGAGCACTGTCCATCGGCCTTGTTAACGAGGTGGTGCCCGACTCTGGGTTAGCAAAAGCGGGCCAAGTGTTCGTGGATGAAATGCTGGCCACGTCGCCGATGGGGCTTCGGCTGACAAAAGAAGGGCTCAATATGTCGATTGACGCTGGAAGTTTAGAGGCGGCTATGGCTATAGAAAATCGAAATCAGGTTCTGTGCTCGGGTACTGAGGATTTTAAAGAAGGATTACAGGCCTTTGTTGAAAAGAGGCCTCCGCGCTATTCCGATACTTAGTGCGTCAGTACTCTTGGCAGTAAAGGAGGGGATTACAGCCAAATAGGGGCAGGGCTACGCGCCAAAGACCAATAGTTGATTGTGTGCTGGCATCGCAAGATCGGCTGTCAGATGAAGTCCCGTTTGCGACGTGAGGTGCTCGACCCACTCAAAGTCCCGTACTCCGCTCTCCGGATTGCGTGCTTTTAGCCACTGATCAAACTGCGCATTAGACGGTGTGGTGAAGTTCCCCTCGTACTTAAAGGGTCCGTAAAGCAAGAGAAAACCGCGCTCACTGAGTACTTTCGAAGCATTTCGTAGAAGGCGCTCGCCAAGGACCTCAGGGACAATGTGGAGCACGTTCGCTGAGTAAATACGATCGACACGTTTGACCGGCCAGATATCATCTGCGAGATCGAGTAACACAGGCGGTGAAATATTATCACCGCCATAGGCTGCAATATTATCGACGAGGTCGGGAAACCCGGTACCGCGGTCAGTGGGCTGCCACGTTACGTTCGGCAGTGCTTGCGCCAAGTGCAGTGCGTGCTGTCCTGAACCACTCCCGATTTCCAAGACGGACAGATCGCCGGATAAGTAGGGGCGTAATGCCTGCAAAATATGATCTTTATTGTTGTCTGCCGCTGGCGAGAAGTGTCTCATGCCTGTCCTTTTCAAATGTGCGTATCTGCGTCAAACCAGAGTCATCGAGATCACGGCGTCGATCACTTTCGTCGTTGCCTCGTATGCGAGGTGCCACCGGTTTGCAGGATCCTGTGAGCGCCTTTTTGGCTGGTTAATGGCTTTGAATAATGATTTTTGCACCATAAATTTTTTGCGCATCAAGGACCTTCGGGTGAGTGACGTCGGCGCGAATGGCAACCTTAAACTCATTTTGTGCGAGCGAGAGATCCTTGACAAATTGGACGTTATTCACGGGGTGTTGAGGCACTTGATTTGCCTCGATTCGTATAATTCCCAATGCCCCGTTTGGGTGAGATTGCGCTTCACCGTCAGGTATTCGCAAGAGGCGCTCAGTGACGTCTTCGATATAAAAAGGCGCCGCCAAATCACAAGCGCCCACAAGGCGCCACACCACCTTAATTCCGTCTGGACGCGTGCGCGCAAATAAAACGCTGGGGGTGAAGGTGTAACCTCGGCTGTTGCTGGGTTGTAACAACTCATCGAGACTCTCAACCCTAATACACAGGTCCATGAGCCCCTGGTTCTTCCCAAACCAGGTCAATAATCGGTTATTGAAATCTTTACGAAGTCTGCCTCTGAGCTGGAGTAATCCAAGAGCATTGGCAAGCCGAAACACGCGTCGAACGATTTTTGACCGTAGCGAAATGAGCTCGATGTAGGTGCCGTCAGAAAAGGCAATGATTGCGTTGTGTGTCGGGCCGTTTATGCCGCCGCTGACGACATTAAAGCCTTCATTGCTGAAGGCCACTACAGCGTGGTCTAGGTCGTCCACAACGATCACGACATGATCAAATTGCACGAAACCCTCACTTGTTGGTCATGCCTTAGCGAAGGCGCAATATTAACCAGAGGAGGTCGCAGAGTCACCGTGCTTTTGTGTCATGCGGCCAATCTGCCGCAGCCTTACCTAGGAGCACTGGGTCTGGATCGGGTAAGCTGTACGACGGTGTTTAAGTGAGAAGAAATCGATGATTGACCGGCGTGAGACTAACGAATGAATCATCCTTATGACTCGTTGACCCCTGATTGCGTGGTTGATTGCATCGAAAGTATAGGCTTTGTCTGTGATCTTCGTCTTTTAGCGCTGAACAGCTACGAAAATCGTGTCTATCAGGTGGGTATTGAAGGGGCGCAACCGATTGTCATGAAGTTTTATCGGCACGGTCGGTGGACTGACGCGCAGATACTTGAAGAACATTCCTTTGCACAAGAGCTCGTCGATCACGAAATTTCAGTGGTCGCCCCTATGCGGATCAATGACAAAACGCTTCACCACGCGTACGGCCAACGGTTTAGCGTGTTTGAACGGCGTGGCGGCTATCCACCGGAGCTCGACAACCTCGACCACCTCTACCGACTTGGCCAGACCCTGGGGAGAATTCATCGTATAGGACGCGCCAAACCGTTTTTACATCGACGAGACATCTCATCAAAACGCATGGCGACAGAGTCTCGAATATTTCTAGAGGAGCAGGCCGTCCCTCGTGAGCTCATAAACGCTTATAGCACCCTCGCAAAAGACTGCGAGCAGACAGCCGCATCGTTGCTCTCGACAATGACCAAGCGCGATATGCAACGGGTGCATGGTGACTGCCACACGGGAAATATTCTCTGGCGCGATGATACGCCGCACTTTGTCGATCTCGACGATTGCGTATCGGGACCCGCGATTCAAGACATTTGGATGTTTCTCAGTGGTGATCGTTTCCAGCAGGAACGTCAGCTGAGTGAGTTTGTCTCGGGATACGAGGAGTTTCACGAGTTTGACTCCCGTCAACTCGCGTGGATAGAGGCCTTACGGACCCTAAGGATCATGCACCACGCATTTTGGCTGGCGTCGAGATGGGACGATCCCGCGTTTCCAAGGGCCTTCCCTTGGTTTGGCCAGGCTCGGTTTTGGTCCGATCATATTTTGGAGTTGCGTGAGCAACTCGGCGTCATGCAGGAGCCGACGCTTAGACTGTTATAAACGTCTTTTCTTCCATCTACCCCCTAAAATTCAAAGCGCCAGACCGATTCATTGAGTTACAGACTGTCACTGTCCCATGTCGGCAGGGTAGGCAAAAAGTGCTACGGTTGGGAGGCGTAACGACACGTTCAGTCCAGTAAGGAGGAGCTATGACTCCGCTCCGTCATAAAGACCGCATAATTTTTCTTCTCCTCCTCCTCCTTGGGGTATCTAATGCGGCGCACTCTGTTGTACCCCCAGTGGAGCTGTCCAAACCCAACATCGACTCCAGTATTGGCGTATTAACGGCAGATGGACTTGTTTTACCTCGTCGAGCACGCCCAGCGAGTATGCGGTTGAGGACAAGCAGTCGTTTTCCTCTAGACCAATATGACCCAGACTTGGGTTCGACCACGTTTCGCTGGAATCGCGCGACGATTAAAGCTCCGCCGTTTAACAGCCTCGAAGATTTAGATCGTGCGGAGTTTGCTGCGCGACACTACTTAGAGGTGATGAGTGGGGTGGGCGCTGAGCATAAGAAGCAAGCGCAAACTGCAGACCTGACTTCACTTCACAATAGAGGTCGTGGCGCTATTGTCGCTAAGTTTGGACAGGCGCTTTTCGGTGTGGAGGTCTTTAATCGCGAGCTGAACATTTTGATGGATCAAGCCCACAACATGGTGGCGGCCTCGGGGTATTTTGCGTCCGTACCTGCCGGTCAGATCGGCAGCCCAAAGCTGAGATCTTTCGGCTCGACGGATAGGGCGTTTTCAGCTGCGCTCTCGGATCTG
>CAYVQI010000094.1:0-7632 GCA_964454155.1 uncultured Alteromonadaceae bacterium
TCAGCTGCCTGAGTTAATGGACTCTAAGTTGTTTCTTCGCATGTATCACGACGTCTCCATGGCCGAAGTGGTCAAGCATCGATCAGGCCGTCGCCTGGAGTCGCGTTACGAATATCCCAATTCGGACATGCACCAGCCCGACGAAAAGCGTCAGCAAAATCAGTTTGTTTCAGAGCTATTGAGCCTGTGTTTGTCGAGCGCTCACGCGGACGAGACGGTCTTTGAGGTCGACAATGACCAATAGCGCACTCTTAACCGGTGATGTCACACTTAGCGACTCAGCGGATCATATGACCCTTGTTCAGGTGACTGACACGCACCTGACGGGCGATAGCGATGGCACGTTGCTGGGCATGAACACTGAGCGCTCGGCAAGACAGGTCATTGATGCGGCGCTGGCGAGCCAACAACCCGACTGCGTACTGGTGACGGGCGATATTGCTGCCGACGGTCAGGCCGCGGCCTACGAACAGCTCAATGGATTCTTTAATCACCGAGTACCCACGTTGTGGCTGCCGGGAAATCACGACGATGTCAGGGCGCAACAAGGCGCATATCGCGAGCATCTCAAGCGACGGATCGTTGGGCGGCATTGGGATGTACTCATGCTTGAGACGCAGGTTGTGGGGAAGGTTGGTGGCTATTTCTCCTCGACGGAGCTCGAGGCCCTGCAATGCGCCGTTGCGGACGCGGCGGCGGGTGACAAGTCACTGCTGATCGCAACGCACCATCCGTTGCGGGCCTTACAGTCGGCGTGGTTGGATGAGCAAGCGGTTTCAAACGCGTCTGCTGCGTTAACCATCATGCAAACACTCTCAGATCGAGTCGTCCTCGTCAGTGGTCACGTGCATCAAGAGAGTGACGCGGTGGTTCAGGGTGTCCGAATGCTTACAACCCCTTCCACGTGCATCCAATTTGCGCCTGGGTCCCATGATTTTGCGCTGGACGACAAGCAGCCGGGTTATCGCCGCATTGTTTTGCAGCCCAGTGGCCACATAGAGACTCAAGTAATACGCATTTGTGATGAAGAGAACCGTCCTCTCTCGGGTTCCTCGGGTTATCATTAGCAGGACTTGGCAGTAACGCCGCAGATCGTCTCACTGAATCAAGGTAGTCCCACGCAATGACGCAATACAACGCAGATGCCATTGAGGTATTGACCGGTCTTGAGCCTGTGCGCAAGCGACCGGGTATGTACACCGATACCGTGCGGCCCAACCACCTTGCGCAAGAGGTGATCGACAACTCAGTGGATGAGGCGCTGGCGGGCCACGCCAACCAGATCGACGTTGTGATGCATGGCGATGGCGGTATTAGCATTACGGACAACGGTCGTGGAATGCCGGTGGACTTGCACCCTGAGCAAAAAAAACCAGGTGTTGAAGTTATTTTATCGACGCTCCATGCCGGCGGGAAATTTTCAGATAAGAACTATCAGTTCAGTGGTGGCCTACACGGCGTGGGCGTTTCAGTCGTCAACGCGCTTTCCAAGCGCCTCGACATCACGATTCGCCGAGACGGTAACGTCTACGCTATGGCGTTTGAAAACGGTGACAAAGTCGAAGATCTGACCGTCACAGGCCAGTGTGGCAAGCGCAACACGGGTACTGGTATTCGGTTCATGCCAGACGAAACATTCTTTGACACAGCCACCTTTGCAATGCCTCGGCTGATTCACGCACTTCGCGCCAAGGCTGTTTTGTGTCCTGGTCTTCGCGTCACACTGGCCGATGAAAAGAAAGGTGAAAAGCAAGAATGGTATTTTGAAGACGGAATCTCGGATTACCTCGCTGACGCCACCATCGACTACATCGTCATTCCTGAAGAGCCCTTTACGAATTCATTTTCCGGTGAAACAGAGGCCGTCGATTGGGCTATTCAGTGGTTGCCTGAGGGTGGCGAGATCACCGCAGAGTCCTATGTGAACCTCATTCCGACCGCGCAAGGCGGGACCCACGTTAACGGTCTTCGCTCGGGCTTATTAGAAGCGATGCGAGAGTTTTGTGAAATACGAAACCTGCTTCCGCGCGGTGTTAAGTTGACTGCGGAGGACGTCTGGGATCGCTGTTGTTATGTCTTGTCTTCGAAGTTGGCCGATCCTCAGTTCTCGGGGCAGACCAAGGAGCGTCTTTCATCGCGCGAGGCTGCCGGGTTCGTCTCGGGCGTTGCAAAAGACGCTTTCGCACTTTGGCTTAACCAGCACACGTCTGACGCGGAGCTGATTGCTGATCTTTGTATAAACCGGGCGCAAGCCCGCATGCGATCGGCAAAAACGGTCGTTCGCAAGAAAGTGGTTTCGGGCCCGCAGCTGCCGGGTAAGCTCGCCGACTGTACGGTGGAAGACCCTGCACGAAGCGAACTTTTTTTGGTGGAGGGTGACTCCGCGGGCGGTTCCGCAAAACAAGCGCGCGACCGTGAGTTTCAAGCGATCTTGCCGTTGCGGGGAAAAATCCTCAACACTTGGGAGGTCGATGCGACCGAAATATTGGCATCTCAAGAAGTACACAATATTTCGGTGGCGCTGGGCATTGATCCCGCAAGCGACGACCTCGAGGGTTTGCGCTATCAAAAAGTCTGTATTTTGGCCGACGCAGACTCAGACGGGCTGCACATTGCAACGCTGATCTGCGCGCTCTTTCTTCGGCACTTTAGGCCGCTGGTGCGCGCGGGACACGTCTATGTTGCGATGCCGCCGCTGTACCGTGTCGATGTGGGTAAGGACGTTTACTACGCGCTCGACGAGCCTGAAAAGAACGGCATTTTAGAGCGTATTGCGGCGGAAAATTTACGTGCAAAACCCAACGTACAGCGGTTCAAGGGTCTGGGTGAGATGAACCCGTCGCAGCTTCGAGAGACAACCATGGTGCCCGACACCCGACGGCTGGTTCAGCTGGTGCTTGATGCAGACGACGACACCAACAGCATGTTTGACATGCTGTTGGCGAAGAAGCGGTCAAGCGATCGCCGAGAGTGGCTGGAGTCCAAGGGCGACCTCGCTGATATATAGACCTGCGTCGAGCCCACGCCTAGTCGTCAAGAACGGCACTTGCAGGTGTGGCGTGGTCAGCGCTATAACCTACCCCCTCTTTATTTGTTAACGGGTGCTTTCAATGAGCCGATCATTTTTCGTACACGCTGCCACGTTGTTAATTACCCTCGTTGTGACGAGTTCCGCGCAGGCGGGCTGGGACGTCACCGCGTCGTCCCGCGTCGGGTTTGTGTCGATCAAGAACAACAGCATTGGTGAGAACAATGTATTCGAGCAAGTCACGGGCAGCATTTCAGATGCGGGGCACGTGGCACTTTCGATCGACTTAACGTCGGTTGAGACCGGTGTTGGTATTCGTAATGAACGGCTTCAACACATGTTGTTTGAGGTCGGAAAATTTCCGACAGCAAGGGTGCAAGCAACGCTCAGCGCATCGCAGCTTGACGCCTTAAAAGCAGGCGGCAGTGTGAGCGAGACCGTAAAGGTGACTGTGAGCCTCCACGGCATGCGTGTTGATAAGTTAGCGCCTTTGTCGGTAGGCGTCTCAGAAGACGGACTGCGTGTGACCAGTACCCAGCCGATCGTCGTGACAGCACAAGACTTTGGTTTGGAGTCAGGCGTCGCCGCACTTCAGGCGATTGCTGGACTTAACGCGATTAGCCGGTCAATTCCCATTACGGTGGACTTGTTACTTCGCACAAATTAGCGCATTCCCGTCGCTTGCATCACTGACATGAGCTGTGCTCGGTAACGCTCGTAGCGTGGCCTGTCGCCGGCATCGCGCGCGAACGCTAACAGCCCGTTTAAGATGTCGGGTTGTCCCGGGTGGCTTGCATTGAGCGTCTCCAGCACTGACAGCGCTTGAGCTTTGGCGCCCGTGTCGTTAAGCGCGACTGCATAGACATATCGGTGCCGCGATCCCTCTCGTTCAAGTGCCGCGGCTCTCTTTAAAGACTCAAGACCCGACTCGGTGTCGCCGAGTCGTATGAGGTGCAGTCCTTGCGAAAACCAAAGATTCCCGGAGTCGGGAACGAGCGCGAGCGACGTTTCGAGAAGCGCCGATGCTTCGTCATCTTTTCCTGTTCGTCTGAGTAGGTCGACCAAATTAACCACGGCCGGTTCGAGTTGCGGGTTGAGGTGAACGGCCTCTTCAAGTGCAGTCAGCGCTTGCTCGCTGTCACCTCGGTCCAGCCAAAAACTGGCAAGCTGCATCTGCACCGAAGGCATGTCTAAGTGATTCGCCTGGACGGCTAAATATTCCTCAAAAAGTGGCTTAAGGTCGTCGATGTCTTGAGGGCGAAGTTCACTTGCAGGCACGCCGGCGAGCACTTGAGCCACTTCCATGCGAACGGTCAGCACCGGGTCCTTAATAAACGGGCGCAGCATCAAGTATCGCTGTGCAGGGGGCATCGAACGCGTGGCTCGAACGGCCGACGCCCGAAGCTCGGGTGCGTTGGCACGCAAGAGCATGGCGGTTAAGCTCGGCAACTGCCGCGAACCGAGGTTACCCAGTTGTTCAATCAGCGAGGCGCGCATGAGTGGCGATCGCTCGTCATCTGTGACAACCGACTCGAGGGTAGGAAGTGATCTCACATCGCCCCGATCAGCTGTGAAACGGGCTTTGATGAGGCTCAGTTCCTGAAAGTCCGTGTGGACACCCCATTGCTGAAGGGCGTCATAGGCCCAGGAGTCGGTTTGGTCGTCGTGGCACTGGGTGCACGCATTGGGGCTGCCGGTACTGAGCGACACGCCGGGTCGAGGAATTCTCATGCTGTGATCGCGTCGGGCGTCAACGCCCATATAGATTTGAGAGGGCATGTGGCAGGCGACACAGGCACTGCCGGTACTGGTTAGTGCGTGTCGGTGATGCGCTGTTGCGTCGTAGGTCTCTGGCTTATGGCACTGTGTACAGACGGCGTTCCCCTCAGCGACCAGTGCATTGCTGTGAGGGTTGTGGCAGTTGCTACAGACCACACCGGCTTTGGCCATTTTGCTTTGCACAAATGACCCGTAAACGTAGACTTCGTCGCGAATTTGCCCGTCGTGCCAGTAAAGGGGCGACTCGATAACTGACAGTCGATGGGTGTCGAGTAGCGGCTGTCCGTAATGGTAGTCGCCGAGTGTCGCTCGACGGGAGTGACACCGTCCGCAGTTATCCACTTGTGTTGGGTCATCCAACGGCGTTACTCGGCGGGCAATATCCTCATTGCCGGACCTCTGCCAATGGCCTCGTGCGGCGAGCGACAGTTGAAGACCCATCTCGGCAGCGCTTTGTCCGCGTTTAACCGCGCCATTTTTGGCCTGTCTCACGTGTGTCGATCCGGGACCGTGACAGCCCTCACAGCCAACATCAATTTGATCGTAGGTGGTTGCGTACGACCGTGTCGCGGCGTCATAACCTTTAACCACGTTGGTGCTATGACATTCAGCGCAGCGACTGTTCCAGTTGTGGTAAATGCCGGTCCAATGGAGGGGGCTTTCATAGGTAACCGCCTCTTCATTTTCGTATATATGGTACCAGCGTTGACCACCTTCAGAAGCTTTACGGGCATCCCATGCAATGCTTAATGCATTAAGGCGGCCTTTACTAAGTGGTATTAATAGCTGCTGAAGAGGATAAACCCCAAAAACGAACGCGACTGGATAATCTGTTAACTCCCCTTTTTCATTGTCGGTCTTGACCCAAAACGCATCGTCTTTTTTGAAGAACGTGGTGGTGGTGCCTTGGTAATTAAATGTTGCGTTGTTGAAGTCTCCCAGTACCGTTGTCGAGGACGCTTCCTGCATAGCGAGGTCGTGGTGGGAGTCGGTCCAGTCAGAAATTTGTGTCTCGTGACATGATGCACAGGTCTCGTTACCCACAAACGTGGGGCTGGATAAGAGCGCGGGACTGAGGAGCAATAAGCCCCCAGTGCAAAGGCGCTTGAGAATTTTTTTTATGACCAAAGTTGTTTGCTCAATTCGGTTACTGGTCGGCTTCCCCCTCGCGCAAGCCATTCGGCCAGCGCGTGGGCAACATTCTTAAAGTGTACGTCGGGCGCTATTGGCATGTCGTTGAGCCAAGCCCGGGCCGTTTTCGTTTCTAAGGACTTCATGGTTGTTGCGTATCCCAGCTGCTCTAGCGCCGCGGCGTTGGAAAGCTGCTCCATTTGTTGAGCGAGAGGTCGAGTCAGCACGGGTTTTTTCCACTGAAGACACTCTGAAATGAGCTCGAACCCTGAATTACAAATGACACCGCGGGACGCAGCTAAGTCACGCTTAAAGCCTGAAATAGTGGCTTTTCGCCGAGTGACATTGCCCTGTTGCTCATCGACAACATCCGCTGAATACTGAATAAACGTGTGATCAGCGAACCCTTGGAGCCATGCCGTGGTTTGATCCTGATGTTCGAACGGGAGGTAGACCAAGACATGATCATTAACACCTTCCGGGTGAGCCTCTGGAAGATCCAAAATGGGCGGTAAAATAGTGTCGTCAAAAGGCGCCCAATGGAGCCCTACGTGGATATCCACGGGTGCAAATTGTTGCATGAGCAACCGGCTCATGGGCGTGTGGCCCGTCATCGGTGTATTTCTCCCAAAGGCGTACTGATGACCAATTCCAATCACCTCTCGACCCCGTGCTTTGCACGCCCACGAAATCACGGGCTCGTAGTCACAGACAATAATGTCGTAGGGATCTAGATCTAGAGTTGTCGCATCTTTAATAAACGTTGCGGGCGACGCGCCAAGCGCAGTCTTGCGGTAGTGCATTTTTCCCGCTTCGGTGACCATAGTGAGGCCTGCGCGGTGCTTGAAATGGCCAAAAGGCTCCATGTCAAAAAGCTTGTCTTTGTCTCTACCTGAAAACAGCCACGTGACGTCAACGTCGTAATCCCTGAGTGCGTGTGCAAGGCCGCGTGCGCGGCTAATGTGTCCTTGGCCGGTACTTTGTACCCCGTAAAGAATTCTTCGCGTCATCGTCTGCGCTTCACCACAGGCTCAGCACGGAGGCGGTTCCCATGGCGATACCACTTCCCATGAGGGCGCCTGCAAGCACATCGCCTGGAAAGTGGACGCCGACAACCACTCGTGAAATGCCAACCATGAGTGCCCAAGCGAACATCACCATCGACAGCCCGCCGAAAATTAAAACGGTGATCGTCGCGATACAGAACGCGGCCGAGGTGTGGCCAGAGGGAAAGCTAAATTTATCAGAGGCTGTGATCAAGGAATGGAAATTGGGTTTGAAGTCTGCAGGTCTGAGTCGCTTCAAGGTATTTTTCAAGATGTAGTAAGTGGCGCGTTCGACCAGCATGGCGATGGCCCAAGCGATCAGATAAGTCTCAGCCAGCGGCGAACGTGACAGCCAAACGAAGACGGGTGCGAGTAGCTGGAGATAACCGTCCCCGCTGCGCGAAAAAGCCAGCGCGCCCCGTGTGACACCGAGCCTCTCTCGTCCGTAGCTGTAGAGCGTGTCAAAGAGCGCGACGTCGAACCGTTGGAGTGTCGACAAGATTGCTATAGTCATTTTTATTTTTGCCCCTGCCTCCATTCTGACGTGTTTCGAGTCACAATGTGAACGAGTTTGCTGTGTAAATGTCACAGTAATATGACTGCTTAGAGATTAGCGATGCATATTGGAATTTTAAAGACAGACGCGGT
>CAYVQI010000095.1:0-7619 GCA_964454155.1 uncultured Alteromonadaceae bacterium
ATGGCTTACCCCTCATGGCGGCCATGGCGCTGGGGGTATTTGCGGTCCAGTGGGTCGGTCTGATCCATGCGCGCTTGTTCGAAACCGAGCACTACTTTGACCTTGTTGGCAGTCTAACGTACGTCACCGTCACGATTTTCGCGATTCAACAGGCTGTAGACTTTGGGCTGCGCCAGCAACTCATTGCGGGCGCGGTCGTGATCTGGGCAGTGCGGCTTGGACCGTTCCTGTTTATGCGCATAAAAAAAGCGGGCGAAGATCAGCGCTTCCGAAAAATCAAACTGTCGACACCGCGTTTCCTACTCACTTGGACGCTTCAAGGCACCTGGGTATTTATCACCGCAGGCGCTGCGCTCGCCGCCGTTATGACGCCAAATTCTAGCCCGCTCGAGCCCCTGTTTTTTGTCGGGGCCGCCCTTTGGGTGTCTGGGTTCGCCATTGAAGTGGTGGCCGACCATCAAAAAAGCACGTTTAAAGCGAACCCCGACAACGAGGGTAAATTTATCAATACGGGTATTTGGGCCCGCTCACAGCACCCGAACTACTTTGGTGAAATCGTACTTTGGGCCGGTGTTGCCATCATGGCATTGCCCTCGCTATCGGGCAGTGCACTGACCTTCTTAATCTCGCCGATATTCGTTGCGCTACTACTAACACGGATCAGTGGCGTACCGCTTTTGCGCAAAACTGCGGCAGCTCGCTGGGGTGATGACCCCGACTATCAGGCCCATCTTAAAAATACGCCGGTACTGATCCCACGACTATTTTAAGGTCGTTGGGACAGCCACAAAAAAGCCGGCATTCGCCGGCTTTTTCATTTCTCGTACCCACTCGCTAACTATAGGACGCTTTAAGGCCCTCCAAGCAGGCGTGGAATCCGTCCATTGTTGACCTCACCACTTCGACAGCACTTCGTGACTCATTAATGCGACCCATCACCTGCCCCGTCAGTGGTATAGCGGCCTCTAAGTCACCACCAAAATACAAGTCCAAGATATTGGCCATATGCTCAAACGGCTGAAATTGTCCCAATAGCTCGAGCTCCCCAGTTCGCTCAGTGCGCATGGCTCGCAGGGCCGGGCGACCCTGCTGATTTAAAAACACAGTATCGGTCTCCTTGCCATCATAAATCGCTTGCTTCCAGTTCTGATGGACTGGTGAATCGGTACAGCTGAGCATCGCTGTTCCCAACTGCACGCCCTCTGCACCCATTGCAAAGGCAGCAGCCATGGTTGGACCGTCACAAATACCACCGGCGGCGATGATGGGCACATCACATCGTTCGCGAATGAGGGGCAGTAAGACCATCGTTGATACAGGACGCGGATTTTTGAACCCGCCACCTTCACCCCCTTCAACAACCAAACCGTCAACACCCGCATCGAGCGCTTTAAGTGCCATATCGAGCGTTGGTACGACGTGAAACACTTTAATCCCGGCCGCCTGAAAGTCTCTGGTACAAAGGTCAGGACTCCCCGAGGACGTGGTCACGAACTTGAGTCCTTGCTCAATGACGAAATCAATCACGTTGGTGCCTTTCACAAACGCCAACGCCACGTTCATTCCAAAGGGCTTATCGGTGAGCTCATGCATCTTAGCCACCTCACCCTTAATCGCGTCGAACTCACCTGATGAGGTCTCTATAATCCCCATGGCGCCAGAGTTAGAAACGGCCGAGGCGAGTCGGGCACGTGCGATCCAACCCATAGGCGCCTGAAATATCGGATAATCAACACCGGTCATCGCCGTAATGCGATTTTTAATAGGCTTTGGCTTCACATGGACCTCTTATTCTGAAAATTTGCCGAGTCAACATACCGGACACGTAGTCGCGGTCAAGCAAATAGCGATAAGCTGTCACAGTTGCACCTGATAATCGCCATCGTCCGGTTTAGGAAGTCCACAATGAATGTTCAACGCATCGCCACTTTAGGTTTGATTTTATTGCTTACTCACTCGGCGCTTGCCGCCGACGCACGCGAGCTTCGATTTCCCAACCTTAAGGATGGACGTCTCGTACTGTCCGTCGATACTCACACGCACAGCGTATTCTCAGATGGCCATGTTTGGCCTACCGTGCGGGTTTGGGAAGCCAACAAAGACCGGCTCGATGGAATGGCGATTACGGAGCACCTCGAGTACCAACCCTATCGCAAGGACATTCCGCATCCAGACCGAAACCGTGCATTTGAGCTGGCAGCTAAAGAAAACAAAAAAGGGCGCGAGCGCACAGACCTCTTGCTCATACCAGGCGCTGAAATCACTCGGAAATACTCACCCGGCCACGTGAATGCCATATTTATTAACGACGCCAACCCACTATTGACCACCAAAAATCGACGCGAAGAGACCTACGAAAACGCGCGTGAGGCGCTGCGCGAGGCAAAGGCTCAGCAAGCCTTCATGATCTGGAATCACCCCGCTTGGCAGAACGACTTCCCTGACGGCGTCATTAAAATCTCTAAAGACCAGCAGGCGTTATTTGACGAAGGTCTCATCCACGGCATCGAAGTCGCCAACGGCGAGTACTTCAACGACTCGTCGCTTCAGGTGGCACTCGATCACGACCTCACAATCATCGGCGCATCCGACATCCACGGTTTGATTGATTATGACTATGACATTAGCAAGGGAACTCACCGGACGGTCACACTGGTCTTCGCTGAGGAACGCAGCGTCAAAGGAATTGCTCAAGCGCTGTTCCAGAAACACACCGTGGCCCTTTACGACCGCCAGTTTATCGGCCGTGACGCCGAGCTTGGCGCACTGTTTAACAGCTTCGTCAGTTTTGAGCGCCTCCCGTCGCGACGCAAGGACAGACAACAAACGACTGTGCGTATTAGCAACACAGGTCCCATTGCCATTGAACTGAAGGTGGCGGGGAACGTCAGTCTGAACAAGTCTGTGGGCTACATCACTGTTCCCGCTGCCGGCTCCGCAATAATCACAGTTCTCGATCGCGCCGCAAACGACCCGATCGACCTGGAGCTCGTTTGGGTGAACAGCTGGAAAGCACCAAAAACGCACGCGTCCGTACAAATTAGTCTTTAGCACTTTCTCAACTGGAGACGCTGTGTCCTAGTCGTTATCTACACCCATCATTTGCTGAGTAATGGATCGGGTGTACGTTGCTAAACGTTACAGCCCAGGGGCGCGAGCGCACGTGCGCTCGCTCAAAAGTAAGCAGTGGTCAGGCTTTGTTCTCAAGCCACCACTCCATTTCCTCGATGTGATCCTTTCCAAAGAACTGCTCGTCACCCACAAAGAACGCAGGGATACCAAAGACACCGCGATCAACCGCATATTGCGTATTCGCCATGAGCTGTGCCTTGACGTCGGGATCTTGAGTGGATTCCAGCAACGCCTGACCATCGAACCCGGCATCGTTGAATGCCTTAACAAATACGTCGGGGTCATCCATTTTTAGACCACTCTCCCACATCATCTTCACGCCAGCTTCAACGTAAGCGTCGAGCGAGTGGTCTTTGCCGTAGGCCACGCAGGCGCGCATGAGCAAGAGCGTATTCACGGGAAAGTGTGGATTCATGGCGAATTGGGTCAGCCCATGGCGCTCGCAATAGCGCTCGATCTCGCGCATGAACATGGCGTTCTTACCGGAGACACCGGCAAAATTCATCATGGGTGGCTGGTTGTTGGTCGATTTAAAAATACCGCCCAGCAGACAAGGAATAATCTTGAGTTCCGCACCGGTGCGCGCAGCCACCGCTTTCACCGTAAAGTAAGAGAGGTAAGCATTGGGACTGGCAAAATCAAAAACAAACTCGATGGACTTACTCATGGGACGACCTCCGGCAATGATCAAAACGGTCGCCTAGTAGGCCAATAATTAAAGAAGCTGTCTAGCGTGCATCGGTAAATACCACGCGGGTCCGTTATGACGATACGAAGACGAGCACGACCAGTGCAAAAAGCTGCACGATGTTAATGGCAACGGACAGCTTATGACGTCGATCAAACGCCTCGCTTGCCTTGACGTCTCCTGCAAGCTGCGCGTCGCGCGCTGCGTTGATGCGCGGCAACAAACCTTGACGGACCCACAACGTGGACAAACCGACACCCAGGCAGACCAGTGCTGCAACACTCACGACAGCACCCTCGCTCAGTTGGTACATGACACTCGCAGCAAGGCTCAAGACGATCATGAAGACGTAGTAGCGTGGGAACATTGCACGCAAAAACATCCCTGCCTGTGCTTCAGGTAGGGACATGAATACCACTGGCGCGACGACACTGGGAAAAAACACCATACCACCCAGCAATACGAGCACTAGAGATTGCGCAAGATCAAACATGGTCTTCCTTTATCGCTTGTATTGTGTGGGGCAATAGCCGCGACCGACGTCAAAGCCCCGTAACTTTCGGTGTTTAGTCACTCGACCCGTTACGCGTTTCCGCCAGAGTCGAAACGAGCTGGGCTTCATGTGACGACGCATAAGCTTAATGGTCTCTGACTCACAAAGACCGAACGTGGTCTCAATGACCTCGAACGGCGTGCGGTCTTCCCACGCCATTTCTACGACACGCGAGACTTCGGATTCAGTCAATAGGGGTTTAGTCGCTACCATGGGAACACTATAAAACGCTACGCTGGTCTAAATGACAGACGTCGAGGGTCTGTTCGACTTGTTCGACCTAGACTGAGGCAAGACCCCGCTACCGAGTTAACGAAAAAGAGGGTTACTCCGCGGTAACCAGTTGACAGTCGCGCCACCCTCGAAGCGCATTCACCACCCACCACGCCTCCACTTGAGCCGTCTCCTCCACGGCCAAAGATCGCACTTCAACCTGACCCTCACGTACCAAGCACTCCCTGAAAACCCCAGGGAGCAGACCATCTTGGACGGGCGGTGTATAAAGTTTGCCGTCGAATTGATAAACCACGTTGGCAATCGAGCTTTCGGTCACGTTTCCCTGTTCATTAAACAATAGGGGCGCACAGTTCGTGCCTACCTCACTATCGGCACGTGCATAGGCCGCTCTATGGCTGGTCTTGTGACTTAAAAACGGATCTGCTGAGCTTATAGGCGTAGTAACCAGCTTTAACTGCACCGGTGTAGCGGGTGGGTCGTTCACTGGAAGCGGCGCAAACGCGTGACTCAAGACCCCGTTTCGATCGAGGGTAAGCTTTAATCTTGCACCCTGTGACCGATCAATTTCAGAGAGAACTTGTGTCAGATAATGCTCAGCGGAAGCCCGGTTAAAGATAAAGTTCCAATACCGTGCGGATTCTTCCAGTCGATCTAGGTGCGTCGGCAATCGCAAAACACCCTGATCGGTCACTTTCATGGTTTCAAATAAATGAAAGTCAGGGCTGGGCTGACTTAAAATTCGCGCCTTAGCGTCCAACTCATGAAACTCATCAGTCGGAACCGAATCCCAAATAATCCCACACCCCACGCCAAATTTTGTGTGATCGAACTCTTTTTGCCACCAAGCGGTGCGAATAGCGACATTAAAGACGGCGTCACCGCAAGGGCTGACATGGCCAATGGCACCGGTATAAATTTCCCGAGGGGCGTCCTCAAGCTGCGTTATTAACTTCATTGCCGCGTGCTTCGGCGCACCGGTAATTGATGCAGCCGGAAACAGTGCTGTGAATATTTCGGTGAGGGTGGGTGTCGCTTTACTGACAACCGTTGAGGTCATTTGCCAAACGCTGGGGTAGCGCTCGACCGTAAATAGTGAGGGGACGTTCACGCTCGCATTGTCCGACAATCGGGCCATATCGTTTCGAACCATGTCGGTAATCATGACATTTTCAGCACGATTCTTTGCCGAAGCGTGAAGCCAAGACGCAACCTCTGCATCCTTCGTATTGTTAACACCTCTTTTGACCGTCCCTTTCATGGGCTTACTGACAACCTGACCATCTATACGACTGAAAAACAGCTCAGGCGAGGCCGACACCACAGAAAATTCATCGCCCTCTAAAAATGCCGCATAGGGCATGTCTTGTGCGAGTCGAAGAAAATCGCTGAAGTCGATTCGACTGGCGCTTGCCAGCCGCGAGGTGAGGTTAATCTGATAAACCTCACCCGCGGCAATGTGTTCACGAATTTTTTCCACCTTCGTTTCGAACGAGATTTGTGACTCCGAAAGCACCCATTCGTGGCCATCATCGGGAGACCCGTCGTCAACTGAACGTTCTGCAAGATCCGTTAACTGACTCGCATCTGACACAGACTCAACACGCGCAAAGAGGCCAAAAGCCACTAACGGTAAGTCGATACTCTGTCGCTCAAACTTAGGATCAAATGCGTGACCGGCCTCGTAGGACACGTAACCCACAGCGTGTAATCCACCTTCGCGGGCGTCTCGCTCAACCTCGTCAATAACACGGACAACGTCCTCGTGCCGAGTCGCATGCTTGAAGTCACGGCAGTCCGTAAATCGGAGCCATGCCTGATTTTTGGGGTCTCGAACAACAGCGAAATCAAACATAAGAAACGGCGTCAGGTTTGGACTGTATTTATGAGGGCAGAGTATATCGCTGTTGGCCCAATACTGAACCCAAACTCGCACTTTGGCAGAATCGGGAGTGAGGTCCCTTCAACTTTTGTGGCGCCAACGATCAGGGCAGTAACTAGGACCCGTTGTGCGCGAATATTCCGCCCATCTGCAATTAGGGCAGTTGGGTAGAATACGATGAGGATACGCTGAAGTGGTGACCGCTCTTGAGCGGTGTAGTAGGTTGGCTGTGGGGGAATGATCCGCCAAAGTAAATCAGAACGAGGATTTGAATTATGAAGATCAAAGTTATTGCAGCACCGGTTATCGCAGCACTTCTTTGGGCACCTATTTCAGTGGCCGAAATCTGGAAAGACTACGAGCTGAGTAAAGAAGTAACAGAACTGACCGTTGTGCAAGTGAAGCCAAATTATGTCGACACGTATCTGACGCGTCTCGAGTCTACGTGGATCTCGTCCATGGAAATTCAAAAAGAGATGGGCTACGTCCTCGACTATAACGTGTGGGTTGCACCTGTCGCCGCTCAGCCTAACGTCTTCCTCACTGTCACTTACCCAAACATGGGTGCAATGGCCGGCTCCAAAGAGCGCTATGACGCCGTTAACAAGGCAATGGCAGAGCAATACAACGCTGACGAAGATGAGCAAGAAGAGACGGCACGGGGTTATGAGGACTACCGGGAAATGGTCGATTACGTAATTTTAAACCGCGTTAGTTATAAGTAGTCGACCGGCTGGCTTACCAGTAAAGCGGCGGGTGCCGCTTTTTTTATTGTTGCAATAATACCGAGTTGATTTAATCATTGGCCTGAAGGTCCAAAAATCGTAGGAAATGAACCGTGAAGTTAAACCTCCTCGACAACGACACACTGCGTTGGCAAGCTCATGGCGCAGACACGCGATTTAGTTACCCCATCGGTTACCGTGGCGCGCTTTTGGGCTACGACGGTCAAGGCCACATCGACTTGGTCTATTACTGGGAGCCGGGTAAATACTGTCACTTCCATAAGCACCTGTGCGAAGTGCGTTCAACAGTGCTCCAAGGATCTCTCGAAGTAGTGACCTTTGAAAATGGCGAAGCGGTCTCTACCGTCACTCGACAAACGGGGAGCTACTCGCAGATGCCTGAGG